>CAILKX010000173.1 GCA_903834975.1 uncultured Curvibacter sp. | reverse complement strand
GTCTTGGAAACGGTTGTAGTCGTTGACCCGAATCACCAACTCGATGCCGAGTTTGGCGAACTGCGCACGGTACCAATCGAAGCGAGATTTGTACTCGGGCCCCCCGTTACCACTGTCGAAATAGAGCGTCAGGATTTCACCCGTTTTGGCGTTGCGGCCGTTGGGATAGCCCGCCTGAGCCAGCAACTTTTTGGCTTCGTCCAACGTTCGGTGCTCGGCCCTTTGGCGCTGCGCGTTCCAGCGCGACACCACCGGGTTCACGCCCTTTTCGCCTCCCACATACCCAAACATCCCCGGCGGCACAGGGCCTTGCGAGGCTTGGCCGGAGCCATTCAAGAAAATCGAAATGAACTCATCCCAGTCCAAGGCGATCGAAATGGCCTGGCGCAAGGCTTTGTTTTGCGGGCCGCCCACCACGGGATCGAGCCAATTAAAGCCCATGTACCAAATGGACATGCGGGTGCGGTCAATCAACTTGACGCCGCGCTTTTCCATCTCGGCAGAAAGGTCAATTTGCCCTTCCTCGGTGACCCGAAAGGCTTGGTCAAATGAATCCGAATCTTCGCGCGATTTGCCGGATGGCGGGGTCAACTCGTAGTAGCCCTGCAAAAATTTATTCCAAAAAGGCGCCGACTCTTTTTCCAGCTTCAGCACCACGCCGTCCAGCATGGGCAAACGCTTGCCAGCGTGTTTCAAGAAGCCCGCCTCGGCATCCCCCGGGTTGCCTTCTGATGGGTAAAACTCTTCGTGGAAATTCGGATTTTTCTTGAGCACCATTTCCCGATTTGGGTCGTTATGAGCCAAGTAAAACGCGCTGGTGCCCAAGGGCTGCCAGTCCAACTTGAAGTTGTGCGCGGCCATGCCTGGCAAGGCATAAAAAGCGTCGGCTTCTGGTGGCACGGGCGCAAAAAAGGGCGTGGTCAACCAATAACTGAACTGCGGATATTCATCCACCAAGGTGACGCGCCAGGTGTATTTATCCACCACTTGAGCGCCGGCAAGGGACTCTTGGGTCAAGTCGATGGGTTCGCCCTTTTTGAAGCGCTCGGCCAACTTTTTGGCCAGCTCGTCCAAGCCTTCAATGTGTTCGGCCATCAAACTCAAAACCGCAGCGGGTTTGCCCAAGTTGGGCAAAGCCAAACGCTTGATCTGGTTGACGTAATCGGCCGCCACCAACTCACGGGTGCCCAGTTCTTTGAAGTCTTCAAAACCTTGCATGGCTTTGACTTCTTCGGCCCGGATGTTTTTGTAAGGCAACTCCCCCTTGGCGTCTTTGGCCAGGGCGGGGTGTGGCTGGTAAAGGATGCCCGGCTTCAAGGTCATTTCATAAACCACCTTGCCCCCGGCATGGGTGATTTTGGGCATGCGGGTGAGCGTTAAGGGCTCCAGCACCAAAGGGCGTTTCAGGTGGTGGTAATGCAGCGGGGGCTCGTAGATTTCACCAATCAAATCCCATTCGGGCTCGGTGTAGGACAGGGCCGGGTCCAAATGCTTGGGGCGTTCGGTATACCCTTTGAAAAGCACATTTTGTGAAGACAACCCCACCGGGTTGGGGTCGTTCAAAGAACCCGAACACCCAAGGAGTGTGCAAAAAAACAACAAAAAGAGGTTTCGCATGGCGGCCGAGTATAGGGGGCCACTTGCCATTTTCAAACATGGAATTTTTAACGGCATCCAAGCACCTGCCCGCCAACCCGCATGGTTACAGGGCCGTTGCCAAAAACAAATCCGTTCACATTATTGCAACGCACAAAAAATAGGTATTTATCCTTATGTGACGATGTGATGACAGGGCACCAAAATGCAAGTTCACCAATCTTTATGGAGTTTTACATGTCCCTGAAATACAAAGCGACTCCAAGCTTTGCCCGTTCGCTGACCGCCGTTGCGGCCAGCACTTTGTTGGCCGGTTTGGCTTTTGCCCAAGACGCCTCTATGGAGCGCGTGGAAGTGACTGGTTCGGCGATTAAGCGCATTGATGCTGAAACCGCCATGCCTGTGACGGTCATCAAAGTCGATGAGCTGCGCAACATGGGGTTCACTTCTGTCGAAGACATTCTGAGCTTGGTTTCAGGCAACCAAAGTTTGCAAGGCACCAGCCAGTCTGTGGGCGCTTCCACCGGTGGCGCTTCCTTTGCCAACATGCGTGGACTGGGTCAAAACAAAACTCTGGTCTTGTTGAACGGTCGTCGCATCGCCAACAATGCCATCGACAGCTCGGCACCTGACCTGAACATGATCCCCATGGCCGCCTTGGAGCGCGTTGAAGTGCTGCGTGATGGCGCCTCTGCTCTGTACGGTACCGACGCCATTGGCGGTGTGATTAACTTCATTACCCGTAAAAACTTCACCGGCGGCACCGTCTCCATAGATGTGTCAAAACCACAACATGCTGGCGGTGACTCCAAAGGCTTCAACATCGGTTATGGCGTTGGCGATCTGGGCAAAGACAAGTTCAATGTCTTCGGCTTCTTGGATTATCAAAAGCAAAACCCATTGAGTGCTTCGCAACGCCCTCAAAGCACCCCAGGCCAGGGCTTTTATGACAACAAAACCTCGGGCACGCCTTACCCCGGTATTTACTCCCAAGGGGGTGCCAAATACAGCCCCTTCGCACCCAGCTGTAACCAACAATATTTGACACCCTCTGGCTCAACCTCTTGCGCTTATCTTTACGCCAACTGGGTCGACCTGGTTCCAAAGACTGACCGTGTCTCGGGCATGTTGAAAGGCACTTTCAACATTTCCGCCAACCAACAACTGGACGTCGAGTACTTTGCTACCAAGGCCACCACGGACACCCGGATTGCCCCTGTGCCCTATGCTGCCTTGACCATGGACCCCGGCACACCTTTCTACCCCGGTAATGGCATCACCCCTGCAGCGCCAGCTGGGGCGATCAACCCCGCCCAGGCCATTAGCGTGCGTTGGCGCGATGTGGCCAATGGTCCCCGTGCTGACTCGAACCCCAACCTCCAACAACGTTTTGTGATCTCGCTCAAAGGCTCCGCTGATGTTTGGGATTACGACACCGGTTTCAGTTACAACCAAAATACCATCACCGACAATCTGATTGGTGGTTATACCGATGGTACGATCATCACCAAGGGCATCAAAACTGGGGTGATCAACCCCTTCAGCACCACCCAAACGGCAGCTGGAACAGCCCTGTTGCAAAGCGCCAACGCATTGGGCACTTTGTTCAATGCTAAAGCCAGCACCACGGTGCTCGACGCCCACGCCAGCCGTGAACTGGCTGACTGGTTCACGGCAGGTCGTTCGGCTTCTTTGGCTGTTGGAGCAGAAGTTCGGAATGAAAAGTCACAACAAATTGGCAACCCTGCCTATGACACCTTGGTCATCGCCAGCACTGGCTTTGACCCCGCCACCAGCAACATTGGTAGCCGTAACATTTTTGCGGCCTTTGGTGAGTTGAATGTCCCGTTCTCCAAAACTTTTGAAGCCACTGTCGCCGCTCGTTACGACCATTACAGCGACTTCGGCAGCACTTTTAACCCCAAGTTGAGCGCTCGCTGGCAACCCAATGACATGTTCTTGGTTCGCGGTTCTGCCATGACTGGTTTCCGTGCTCCTTCGATTTATGACTTGAACGCGTCGCAGGTTTACACCAATACAGCCAACACTTGGAACGATCCTGTGCTTTGCCCGAATGGTGTGCCTGTTAGGGGAGCCAATGTGACGGCTGCTTGCGGCAACCAATTCATGGCTTTGACAGGTGGCAACAAGAACTTGAAACCTGAAACTTCCAAGAGCGCCACCTTGGGCTTTGTGTTCCAACCCACCAAAGAATTTGACATTGGCTTGGACCTCTGGTGGATCAATTTGGCCAACTCGATTGGTGCCATTTCTGACAACACCATCTTCAGCAACCCCACCAAGTACGCCAGTTACTTCCACCGGGCTCCCGATGGCACCTTGTCTTATGACGGTAGTCAGTGCCCCGGTAGCAACTGCGGCTATGTCTCCTTGCAAAACGCCAACTTAGGTGGTGTCTCGACCAATGGTATTGACTTCAGCAGCTCTTATAAGGCCGCTTTTGCCAACGGAAGCAACTTGACCCTGCGTGCTGTTGGGACTGTGGTCACTAAATACCTGTACCAAAATGAACCCGGCGGCGATTGGCAACAAAACGTCGGTGTTTATTCTGGCGCCGGCCCCATCTTCCGCCTGCAATCAACGCTATCTGCCACCTACCGGATCGATGGTTTGACTTTAGGTTTGGCCAATCATTACAAGTCAAGCTATGCTGACCAATCTTTGGATCGTGAAGTTAGCCCTTACATCACCTGGGATACCTTCGGCAGCTACGCCTTTGATAAGTCTACCAGTGTGACCTTTGGTGTGCGCAACCTGTTCGACAAGGCGCCCCCCTTCTCGAACCAAACAGCCACCTTCCAAGTCGGCTACGATCCGCGCTTTGCTGACCCCTTCATGCGCACCTTCTATGCTCGTGGTACCTACCGCTTTTAATTCTTAAGCGGTCTCTAAAAAAGGCAGTGTTCGCACTGCCTTTTTTTATACCCAAAATTTATCCCCAAAATGAAACGCCCCCAATCCCGCTCAGCCCTTTTCTGGGCCTTCACCTGGCTGGCCTTGCAAGGTTTTGGCGGGGTGCTGGCGGTGGCGCAGCGGGTGCTCGTCGACGAGCGGCAATGGCTGACGCCAGAAGAGTTTGCCGAAGAATGGGCCGCGGCTCAGGTGTTGCCGGGGCCCAATGTGGTGAACCTGTCCATCATGTTGGGCGAGCGCTACTTTGGCTGGCGCGGCGCCTTGTGTGCCTTTGCGGGCATCTTGGCGTTGCCGACGGTGGTGGCGGTCCTACTGGCGAGCGTTTATGCGCAGTTTGCCAATCTGCCCGCGGTCGCAGGATCCTTGCAAGGCATGTCGGCGGTGGCGGCTGGTTTGGTCGCTGCCACGGCGCTCAAGCTGGCGGTGGCTTTCAAGAAGCACCCCCTGCCCTTGACCCTTAATTTGGGCTTGCTGACCGCCGTGTTTGTGGGCGTGGCTTGGTGGCACCAACCCTTGGCCTGGGTGTTGTTGCCGCTGGCGGTGCTCTCCTACGCCTTGACTTGGCGAAGGTTGTTGCCATGAACGCCTCCGCCGTGGTCTTGAGTCTGAGCGATTGGTGGGACTTGTTGACCCACTTCCTCGGTTTGTCGTTGATGGCCGTGGGCGGCGCCATCACGACCACGACCGACATGCACCGTTTTTTGGTGCTCGACCATGCTTGGTTGACTGACGCGCAATTCAACGCGGCGGTCGCCATCGCCCAAGCCGCCCCGGGGCCGAACGTGCTTTTTGTGGGGCTGATGGGCTGGAGCCTGGGCCTGAATTCAGGCGGCGGTCTGGGTCAGGGTTTAGAGGCTGTTTGGCTGGGGCTGATGGGACTGGGCTTGGCGATGGTCGGCATTTTGCTGCCCAGCAGTTTGTTGACGTGGCTGGCCACGCGCTGGGCGACGCAAAACAAAGAACGGCGAGCGGTGCGCGCCTTCAAATTGAGTTTGATTCCGCTCGTCATGGGCCTGTTGCTGGCCACCGCCTGGACCTTGGCTCGGGGCGCAAGCCAAAGCGCCACCGCGCCGGTGTTTTGGGGCCTCACGGTTTTGTCCACTTGGCTGGTCTGGCGCACCCGCATTCACATGTTGTGGCTGCTGGGTGCTGGGGCAGCGGTGGGGGCTTTTTTAAGCGCGTGGCCTTAACCGCCGCGTTGGCGCAGGGCCTCGTACAAACAAACGCCGCTGGCCACCGACACGTTCAGGCTTTCGACGGCGCCGTGCATGGGGATGCTGATGAGTTCGTCGCAGGTCTTGCGGGTCAATTGGCGCATGCCGTCGCCTTCGGCGCCCAACACCAAGGCGGTGGGGGTTTTCAGGTCCACTTGGTACAGCGTTTTGGGCGCGTCGTCGCTGGTACCGATGCACCAGATGTTGCGCTCTTTGAGTTCACCCAAGGTTCGCGCCAAGTTGGTCACCATGAAATAAGGCATGGTTTCGGCGGCGCCACTGGCCACTTTGGCAACCGTGGCGTTGATGCCGGCGGCATGGTCTTTGGGGGCAATCACGGCGTGCGCGCCAGCGCCGTCGGCCACGCGCAAACAAGCGCCGAGATTGTGCGGGTCGGTGATGCCGTCCAGCACCAGCAGCAAGGGGGGTTCGGTAATTTGGTCGAGCAAATCGTCCAGCGAGGTGATTTGAGGCAAAACCGCCACGCGGGCCGCGACGCCTTGGTGGCCGTGGCTGCCCGCTAATTTAGAAAGGCGCAGGCCATCGGCTTCGATCAAGCGAACACCGGCCTCGCGCACACGCTCCAAGAATTGGCGCATGCGGGCATCGCGGCGGGTGGGCTCGAAATAAATTTCAACAATGGATTGGGGCGCGGTTTTTAAGCGAACGCCGACGGCGTGAAAGCCGAACAAGACTTTGGGGGAGGACATGCCCCGATTATCCCCTGTCGCTCAAAAAGGGCCCCCACCGAGGGGTGACTGAAGGCGGCTTTCAGGCCAAGGCGCAAGCATGTTGCGTGGTGCCCAGTTCAATTTGCAGGGTGGCGTGCTGAATTTTGAATTGCGTGCGCAAGGCCTCGGTCATGGCGTCCAGGTCGGCGTCACTGGCGTGGCCTTGAGGCATCACGAGGTGAGCGGTGAGCGCCACTTCGGTGGTGCTGAGGCCCTAAATATGCAAATCATGGACCTCGGTCACGCCCACCTGTTGGCGCAAAAAGGCGGCGACTCCGGCCGCGTCAATGTGCTCAGGGACCGAATTCAAAGCCAGCTTCATCGACTCTTTGAGCAAACCCCACGTGCTTTTCACAATCAAAGCGACGATGACCAAGCTGACCAAGGGGTCCAGCCAACGCCAACCCGTTTGCGACATCAGCGCCGCGGCCAGCACCACGCCCACCGACACCCCCGCGTCGGCCAACATGTGCAGGTAGGCGGCACGCACGTTCAAGTCGTTTTGTTGGCCCCTGGAAAAGAGCCAGGCCGAAAAGCCGTTCACCAAAATACCGACGGTGGCGACGAACATCACGGTGGTGCTCGCCACGGGTTCGGGGTTGGCAAAGCGGCTCAAGGCCTCCCAGCCAATGGCGCCGCAAGCCAACAACAAAATAACGGCGTTGAACAAAGCCGCCAGAATCGAGCTGCTGCGCCAGCCATAAGTGAAGCGCTCGTTGGGCACGCGCTTGGCCAAGACCATGGCGCCCCAAGACAACAACAAGCCGAGCACGTCGGACAGGTTGTGGCCCGCGTCGGCCAACAAAGCGGTGGAGTTGGACAGCCAGCCGTAAACAAATTCAGCCACCAAAAAGGCACTGTTCAAGGCCATGGCCAAAACAAACGCCCCGCTGCCGTCGGGTGCTGCATGGGAGTGCCCATGCCCATGGCCATGAGAATGCGCATGATGCGAATGATCGTGAGCGTGATGATCGTGAGGGTGAGCGTGAGCGTGGTCGTGGTCGTGCGTCATGGCGAAGCCGAAGCAATGTCAAAGCTGGGGAAAGCCAGATTTAAGCACAACCATTCAGACCCCGCGGCGTGCCGGTCAGTCTGTATGAAAATACGGCCATGCGCCCCGACTTGTCCGCCCACACCCCCATGATGCAGCAGTACCTGACTTTGAAGTCAGACTACCCCGAGACGCTGCTTTTTTACCGAATGGGCGATTTTTACGAGCTGTTTTATGCCGACGCCGAAAAGGCCGCCAAGCTGCTCGACATCACCCTGACCCAGCGCGGTCAATCGGCGGGGGCGCCGGTGCTGATGGCGGGGGTGCCCTTTCATTCGATGGAGCCTTATTTGGCGCGCCTCATCAAGCACGGCGAGTCGGTGGCGATTGCCGAACAAACTGGCGAAGTGGGGGCCAGCAAAGGGCCGGTGGAGCGCAAGGTGGTGCGGGTGGTGACGCCAGGCACCTTGACTGATTTTGAGCTGCTCAATGACAAAGCCGACGCGGTGCTGTTGTCGGTGCACCCTGGCCCGCGCCAGCGATGTGGGCTGGCTTGGCTCAGCGTCACCCAAGACGAATTGCATTTGACGGAATGCCACCTCGATGAACTGCCTGCCTGGTGGGCCCGCATTGCGCCGAGCGAAGTGATTTTCAGCGCGGACGTCACCCCGCTGTTTGCCACGCAACTCCGCCAAGCCCCGGCCTTGGCTGGTTTGCCCTTGTCTGAGCGGCCCGAGTGGCAATTTGACTCCGCGCTGGGCGAGCGCAAACTGCGCGAACAATTAAAGGTGGCCAGCTTGGCCACTTGGCACGCCGAAGCGCTGCCCCAAGCCCACGCCGCAGCGGGGGCTTTGCTGCATTACGCCGAGCACACGCAGGGCCGGGCGTTGAACCACATCCGCGCCTTGCGCGTCCAAAAAACAGGCGAACTGATCGACCTGCCCCTGACCACCCGCCGCAACCTGGAGTTGGTGAAAACCTTGCGAGGCGAAGACAGCCCCACCCTCTTTTCTTTGCTCGACCATTGCGCCACCAGCATGGGCAGCCGCCTGCTGAAAACCTGGATTCAAGAGCCCCCGCGCGACCGCGCTTTGGCCCAAGCCCGGCTAGACGCCATCACGGAACTGAAAGGCCAGCAAGGCGAAGGGCCTTGGCACACGCTGCAAAAAGCCTTGAAAGGCGCCAGCGATGTGGAGCGCATCACGGCACGCATTTCGCTGCGGCAGGTGCGGCCGCGTGAGTTGGTGGCGCTGCTGCAGTCCTTGCAAAAGACACACTTATTGCGCCAGGCGCTGGCGCCCCATCTGGACAACCACCTGCTGAGCGCCTTGGGCAGCCAGTTAAATGCCCCGCCCGACGTGGCCGATTTGTTGGGCCGCGCCCTGCTGCCCGAGCCCGCTGCTTTGGTGCGCGACGGCGGCGTCATCAACGCTGGTTTTGATGCGGAGTTGGACGAGTTGCGGCACATTCAAACCAACGCCGATGCGTTTTTGGTTGACCTTGAAGGGCGCGAACGCGAGCGCAGTGGCATTGCCAACTTGCGCGTGCAATACAACAAGGTGCACGGTTTTTACATTGAAATCACGCAAGGCCAACTGGACAAAGTGCCGGCCGATTACCGCCGTCGCCAAACCCTCAAAAACGCCGAGCGTTTCATCACGCCCGAGCTCAAAGCCTTTGAGGACAAGGCTTTGTCGGCCCAAGACCGGGCCTTGGCAAGAGAAAAATGGCTGTACGAAAACCTGCTCGATGCCTTGCAACCGCATGTGCCGGCGCTCTCCCAGGTGGCCCGCGCTTTGGCCAGTTTGGACGTGCTGTGCAACTTGACCGAGCGGGCGTTGACGCTCCATTGGCACGCGCCGCAGTTTGTCAAGGAGCCCTGTATCGACATTGAACAAGGCCGCCACCCCGTGGTCGAAGCGCGGCTGGCCGAAACGGTCGGCGCAAGTTTCATTGCCAACGACACCCGGCTCGGCCCCAAGCAAAAAATGCAGGTCATTACCGGCCCCAATATGGGCGGCAAATCGACCTACATGCGACAAGTGGCGTTGGTGGTTTTGTTGGCCAGCATGGGCTCCTATGTGCCCGCACAGTCTTGCCGACTGGGGCCGATTGACGCCATCTATACCCGCATTGGGGCCGCCGACGACTTGGCGAATGCCCAGTCCACCTTCATGATGGAGATGACCGAAGCGGCCCAAATTTTGCACGCCGCCACCCCGCACAGCTTGGTTTTGATGGATGAAATTGGCCGTGGCACCTCGACCTTTGATGGCCTCGCGCTGGCCTCCGGCATCGCCACCCATTTGCACGACAAAACCCAAGCCTTCACGCTGTTTGCCACGCATTATTTTGAGCTGACCGAGTTCCCCGCCCAGCACCATCAAGCGCTGAATGTGCATGTCTCGGCCACCGAATCCGGGCACGACATTGTGTTTTTGCACAACATCCAAATGGGCCCCGCCAGCCGCAGTTACGGCATTCAAGTGGCGCGCTTGGCGGGCATGCCCACGGGGGTGGTGAACCATGCGCGGCACACCCTGTCGGCATTGGAGTCGCGCGCGCAAGCGGCTCAAACCCAAGTTGATTTGTTTGCACCGCCGCCACTCACTGAAATCACGGGTCCCAGCCTCGTAGAATCTCGTTTGTCTGAGATCGACCCCGACGCCTTGAGCCCACGCGAAGCCCTCGACATCCTCTACTCCTTAAAGAAAATTCAAGCAGCCAAATGACCTATTGCGTCGCCCTCAAATTGAACGCCGGTTTGGTGTTCTTGTCCGACTCCCGCACCAACGCCGGGCTGGACCAAATCAGCACCTTCCGCAAAATGATCGCCTACGAAAAGCCCGGCGACCGGTTCATGGTGTTGCTCTCTGCGGGCAACTTGAGCATTTCTCAATCGATCCGCGAATTGCTGCAAACAGAAGAACTCGTCGTCGAAGGCGCTGAACCCCTGACCATTTGGAACGCCAAGAGCATGTTCGACGCGGTGCGCGTGTTGGGCGCCACCGTGCGCCGGGTTTATGAGCGCGACGCCACGGCGCTGCACGCGTCGGGCATTGACTTCAATGCCTCGCTGATTTTTGGCGGTCAGATTGGCAACGAAAACATGCGCTTGTTCCAAGTTTATTCAGCTGGCAATTTCATTGAAGCCACGGCCGAAACGCCCTACTTCCAAATCGGCGAGTCCAAATACGGCAAGCCCGTGCTGGACCGCGTCGTCAACGCCAACACCCCGTTGGACGAGGCGGCGAAGTGCGCCTTGGTGTCGATGGATTCCACCCTTAAATCGAACCTGTCCGTCGGTTTGCCGCTGGATTTGGTGGTTTACGAGGCCGGCGCTTTGAAGTGCGACAAGATCATTTGCATCGAAGAGAACAACCCCTACTTCCGCATGTTGCACGACAGCTGGGGCGAGAAACTGCGACAAGTGTTCGACAGCATTCAAGACCCCATGTGGAACGGCGGCGCCACCGAAGTGCCCTTGGTGGTGCCCAGCAGCCGCAGCACGCCGCTCAAGAAAATCGCTTCGCCCAAGGAAAAGCTGATTTAATCCGCCCAATCCACCCAGCCCATCACCGCGGTCAGCAACACGATGAGGCCGAAGGCAATTCGGTAATAGGCGAAGGCCACAAAGCTGTGCGTGCTGATGTAGCGCAGCAGCCAGCGCACGCACAACCAAGCGCTCAAAAACGAGACGATCAAGCCCATGGCAAACAGGGGCAGGTCGTCGGCCACCAGCAAGTGGCGTTCTTTGTAAAGGCTGTAAACGCCAGCGCCAATCAAGGTGGGAATGGCCAAGAAGAAAGAAAAGTCGGTGGCGGCCTTGCGGCTCAGGCCCAAGAACATGCCGCCAATGATCGTGGCGCCGCTGCGGCTGGTGCCGGGAATCATGGCCAGGCATTGCACAAAGCCCACCTTCAGCGCGTCGCGCCAGGTCATGCTGTCGACGTTCTGAATCGGGGCTTCTTCTTGGTCGCGTTTTTCGGCCCAAAGAATGATCAAGCCACCCAAAATAAAGGTCGTGGCGACCACATAACCGTTGAACAAATACTCGGTGATGACCTTCTTAAAAAGCACCCCGAGAATCGCAGCGGGCAAGAAACCCACAAAAATATTGAAGGCAAACAGGCGGGCCCGGGCATAGTGCGGCAAGGCCACCACCGTGGAGCTGATGCGGGGCCAATAAACCAGCACCACCGCAAAAATGGCGCCGGTTTGAATGGCAATGTCAAACACCTTGGCCTTGGCGTCGCTCAAGCCCAACAGCGAACCGACCAAGATCAAATGGCCCGTGGAAGAAATGGGCAAAAACTCGGTCAAACCCTCCACCAAGCCCATCACGCCCCACTTCAGCAACAAAATCAAATCCACGTTCAACTCCTTGATATCCTTGGATTATCCCTTGTTTTAAGACCGACTCAACACCCCGCAAACGGGTAAACCGGGGTCGTTATGAACCACCTCCAAGTCGTTTTTGGCCTGGGCCACCGCCATGTCGCGCGGCAAGGTGACGCCGTTTTTGACGGCCAATAACTCGGCCATCACGCTGACCGCAATTTCAGCCGGGGTCTTGCTGCCGATGTAAATGCCAATCGGGCCGCGCAAGCGTTTCAAGCTGTCTTCGGTTTGGTCAAAGTGTTCCATCATCCGTGCGCGTCGGGCCTCGTTGTTGCGGCGCGAGCCTATGCCACCGACATAAAAAGCCTCGGTTTCCAGGGCTTCGAGCAGGGCCAGGTCGTCGAGTTTGGGGTCGTGCGTCAAGGCCACCACGCAAGTGCGGCGGTCGGCTTTGAATTCGCGCACCACGTCGTCGGGCATTTCGTGGGTCAACCGAACGCCAGCCACTTGCCAACTGCCGCGGTACTCTTCACGCGGGTCACACATCGTCACGGCAAAGCCGTTGAACAAGGCCATGGTGGCCAAATATTCGGACATTTGCCCCGCGCCAATGATCAGCATGCGGTACTCGGGGCCAAAGGTGTTGACCAAGGCCTCGGCCGACATTTGCAGGCTTTCCGGCTGGTCGGTGAGTTGGAGGCTCACGGCGCCAGTGGCTAAATTCAAGTGGCGTTGCACCAAATGGCCTTGCGCCAAGGTCTGGATGAGTTCACTCAAGGAGGCCGGATCGGGGTCAGACTCCAGGCACAGCTCGAGCGTGCCGCCGCAAGGCAAGCCAAAGCGATGCGCTTCGTCGGCGCTGATGCCGTATTTGACAAACTGCGGCGCACCTTGCGGCATCGCGCCGTTGGACGAATAGGCCTTGGTGTGGCGATCGATCAAATCGTCTTCGATGCAGCCACCCGAGACCGAACCCACCACCGAGCCCATTTCGTTCATTGCCATGATCGAGCCAATCGGTCTGGGAGACGAGCCCCAAGTCCGAACCACCGTGACCAACAAGGCCCGCTGCCCCGCTGAGCGCCAGGCCAGCAGCGTGCGCAAGACCATGATGTCCAAATTTTCCATACCGCTTGTCTCCAACTTCCGACCTTTGTAGGCCATTTCAAAATTTGGGCTTAGTTTTACCATTAACTTGGGCACAATCCGCTCGATGGAAGCCAAAACAGACCTCAAAGATGCAAACATGGCCGATGCCTGGGCCGATGCCCTGGCCAGTCATGCCCGATTCGACGGCGGCAACGACTTAGAGGCCAATGCCAGTCGATTGGCCTTTGCCGACCCCGAATTCATGATGCGCCGAGACACGAGGGGCATTCGATTTCAGCTCGAAATGTTGAAACCCGATTTGGAACAACAGGCCCAAAACATTCTGCAAACGGTGGTGGTATTCGGCAGTGCCCGCACCCCTTCGCCCGAACAGGCCCAAGCCCAAATGGCCGCGGCTTTGGCCGCTGGCGATGCCCAAAGTTTGGCCAAGGCGAAACGGGCCGAACAACAAGCGACGTATTACCAAGCGGCCCGACAATTTGCCGAGTTGGTGGCCGTGCACAGCGCCGCTCTGCCAGAGAACGAGCGCTTGGTGATTTGCACCGGCGGCGGCCCCGGCGTGATGGAGGCCGCCAACCGCGGCGCTTTTGAAGCGGGGGCGCCGACCATTGGCTTGAACATTTCATTGCCCATGGAGCAAAAAAGCAACCCGTATTTAACGCCGAGTTTGAACTTTCAATTCCACTATTTCGCGCTGCGCAAAATGCATTTTTTGATGCGCGCCAAAGCCTTGGTGGCCTTTCCGGGGGGCTTTGGCACCTTGGACGAGTTGTTTGAGGTGTTGACCCTGATTCAAACCCAAAAGGTCAAACCCCTGCCCGTGCTGTTGTTTGGCAGCGCTTATTGGAAAAAGCTCATCAATTTTGAGTTTTTGGTCGAAGAAGGCGCGATTGCCCCCGAAGACTTAAAGTTGTTTCGCTTTGTCGATACCCCCGAGGCGGCTTGGCTCCACATCAAAGATTTTTATCAGCTTTAAAAAGGCTCAGTGCGACCCCGGTGGGTTCAGCGCATCGGCACTGACTGGAACCCGCATTTCCCAAGCCAGCGCGGAGCCCAGGCCCACCACCACCGCGCAGACCCAGAACAAAGCGCCCACCCCCATCAAAGCGCTGGCGCTGCCGAACAGCAGGGGCATCACCACGCTGGAAGCGTTGAGGGTCATCAGCCGCAAACCCAAAGCCTCGCCGTGCTGGGCGGGCGGGGTGAGTTGGTGCAGCAAGCTCATGATCATGGGTTGGACCGAGCCAATCGACATGCCCGCCAACACGGCGCAGACGCCCATCAGCCACGGGTTGCTCATCAGCGGATAGACCGCAAACACGGCAAAAGTGACCACCATGGCCACGCCAATCACCGCGCCCTCGCGCACATTGCGGGTGAGCCAAGGCAGGAAGAACCGAATGGTGCTGGCGGCCAACGCAAACGCACCGAGCAAGGAACCGATCACCGCCGCGCTGATGCCGCGCTCGTGGCCCAGCAGGGGAATCACAAAGTTGTGCACATCCCAACTCGCCGACAAAAACCAATTGATGATCAACAGGCGTTTGAAGGACGGCTGCCGCAACAAGGCCCAAACGCTTTGGCGTGGGCTCAATGCGGCGACGTGGGAGGCTTGAAGGGGTTCATGGGCATTTCCAAGCGGCTTTTCATGCAAAGTGGCCGCTCGCACCAGCCCCCAAGAAAACAGGGGAAAGATGGCCAACAAGGCAAAGGCAGATTGAAACCCATGGTGGTCAATCATCAAGCCGGCGGCCAAGGGCCCGACCACGTTGGAGACCGAAGGCCCCAGCGACAACCAACTAAAAATTTGCTTCAACTGCGAGGGGTGATCGGCCAACCGGCCTGCATGGCGCTGCAAGGCCACGATGGCCGCGCCGGCAGCACCCCCGGTGCACAAGGCCGCGAAACACAAGACGGGGTAAACCGGAAAAGCCGTGGCCAAGAACATGCCCGAACACGAAATGCACACATACAAACCGATGGGCCGGCGCAACCCGTGGCGGTCGGCAAAGCGCCCCGCAGGCAAGGCCAAAAACACCTGCGTCAGCGAAAACAAGGCCAACAAGAAACCCACGGCCATCGGGCTGTAACCCAAACGCAAAGCAAGCAAGGGGGACGCCATGCGAAAGCCCGCCATGGTGGCGTGCAAGGCCACTTGGGCGGTCACCAAACGGGCCAAATAAGGCGCCAAATTCAGCGGGGCGTCGACCGGATGAGAAACGGACTCAGGCCCGGTCGAGAGGGGCTCAGCCATCCAAATCCGATCCGCTGTCGGTCTCTTTGGCATTCAGCCCCGGCAACAAAGCCGCGGCTTGGGCCTCGGGCACGGCTTCGACATTTTTCAAAGCACGGTTCATCACATTGCTGCGCGTTTCCGCTTGGGCCAAGGTGTTGAGCACGGTTTGGGTTTGGGTTTTGACCTTGGCCAGCACATCACCAAACTTGACGAATTCCGTCTTGACGGCCCCCAACACCTGCTTGACTTCGCTGGAGCGTTTTTCAAGTGCCAGCGTGCGAAAGCCCATTTGCAGCGAGTTCAAAATCGCCATCAAGGTCGTGGGACCCGCCAGCGTGACGCGGTGGGTGCGCTGCAGCAGCTCCATCAAACCGGGGCGGCGCAACACTTCGGCATAAAGGCCTTCGGTGGGCAAGAACAAAATCGCGAAGTCGGTGGTGTGGGGCGGCGCGACGTATTTCTCAGCAATCGACTTGGCCTCGGCAATGATCCGCGCCTCCAGCGCCTTGCCAGCGGCTTCGCTCGCCACCGCGTTGGCCTCCGACTGCGCGGTCAACAAGCGCTCGTAATCTTCGTTGGGAAATTTAGCGTCAATCGGCAACCAAAGGGGCTCGCCGTTGTCGCCCCGCCCGGGCAATCGAATGGCAAAGTCAACCGGGTTGCGCGAGCCCGGGACCACCACCACTTGCTCGGCGTATTGATCGGGCGCCAACACTTGCTCGAGCAAGGCCGACAACTGCGCCTCACCAAACATGCCGCGGGTTTTGACGTTGGTCAGCAGGTGCTTCAAATCACCCACGCCTTGCGCGAGCGATTGCATTTCGCCCAAGCCCTTGTGCACTTGGTCCAGTCGTTCCGCCACCATTTGAAAGCTCTGACCCAAACGCGCTTCGAGGGTGCTTTGCAGCTTTTCGTCCACCGTTTGGCGCATCTCGTCCAACTTGGCGGCATTGTTCTGCTGCAATTGCGCCAGCTGCAAATTCAGGGTGTCACGAATTTCGCCCATGCGCCGCGCATTGGTTTCGCTCAGGCCTTGCAGTTGCACCGACAGGGTGTCGGTCAGGCCTTTTTGCAAACCCAAAATTTGGCTGCCAAACGTTTGCTGAAACAAGGCCATGCCTTGCGCGTGCTCTTGTCGCGTGTCGCGCGCGGTGTCGCTTAAAACCTTGGCCAACTCGCGCTCCAAATGGTCGATGCGGGCAAGCAAAGGCACGTTGTCCAAGCGCTGCTTTTGTTGCCAGACCCAAACCAAGAGCAGCACCAGCAAACCGGCGATGCCCAATAAGGTGACCCAAATCAAAGTGTCCATCACTTGGGTTTGCTCAATTTACAGGCGTCAAAGCGCGGCCTTGCGTCAGGAAGGCCACCAAATTGTCGGCGGCCAACTTGGCCATGGCGAAACGGGTTTTGACGGTGGCGCTGGCGATGTGCGGGGTCAGCACGACGTTCGGGACGGTGAGCAAATCAGGGTGCACAGCGGGTTCGCCTTCAAACACATCGAGGCCAGCGGCGGCAATGCGTTTGTCGCGCAAGGCTTTGGCCAAGGCCGCGTCGTCCACAATGCCGCCGCGGGCAATGTTGATCAGGGTGGCAGTGGGTTTCATCAAGGCCAATTCAGCAGCGCCAATGGCGTGGTGCGATTCAGCGCTGTAGGGCATGACCAAAACCACATGATCAGCGGTTTTGAGCACTTCTTCTTTGCTCAAAAAGGTGGCGCCACTTTGCGCCTCAATGTCGGCGCTCAAGCGGCTGCGGTTGTTGTAGATGACCTTCATGCCAAAGCCGTGGGCGCCCCGCTTGGCGATGCCTTGGCCGATGCGGCCCATGCCCAAAATACCCAAAGTGCTGCCGTGCACTTCGGCGCCTGAAAACAAATCGAAGCGCCATTTCTTCCATTCGCCGCGGCGCAAAAAATGCTCGCTCTCTGTCATGCGCCGTGCCGTGGCCATCAACAAGGCAAAGCCAAAGTCGGCGGTGGTTTCTGTCAGCACATCGGGGGTGTTGGTGGCTTTGACGCCGTGTGAAGTCATGGCGGCGACGTCAAAGTTGTTGTAGCCGACGGCCATGTTGGCGCAGATTTTTAAATGCGGCGCAGCGGCCAAAACAGCCGCGTCAATGCGCTCGCTGCCCGTCGTGAAAGCGCCCACTTTGTCGCTCAATTTTTGCGCCAATTCGGTCGGGCTAAAAATCACATCGTCGGGGTTGGCTTCAACGTCAAAGTGCTGCGAGAGTTGCTCGATGATTTCAGGAAACACATCGCGGGCCACCAGAATTTTGGGTTTGCTCATCACCAATTCTTTCTTTTTTTTAATTTCAAACGGTGTCAATCTCAAACACCTGGCGCAAATAGGCCAGGTATTTTTCGTCGTCGCACATGCCCTTGCCGGGGGTGTCAGACAACTTGGCCACCGGCTGACCGTTGCAGCGCACCAGCTTGATGACCACTTGCAAAGGCTCGTAGCCCAGGTCGTTGGTGAGGTTGGTGCCAATGCCGAAGGCGAGTTGGCAGCGCCCCCGAAAGCGCTCGTACAACTCGATGATGCGGGGCACATTCAAGCCGTCGCTGAAAATCAGCGTCTTGGTGCGCGGGTCGACGCGCAAGTTGCGGTAATGCTCGATGACGCGCTCGCCCCAGGCAAACGGGTCGCCACTGTCGTGGCGGGCGCCGTCGAAGAGTTTGCAAAAATAAAGGTCAAAGTCGCGCAAGAAAGCGCCGATGCCATACACGTCGCTCAAGGCAATGCCCAAGTCGCCGCGGTATTCCTTGGCCCACATTTCAAAACCAAACACTTGGCTGTCACGCAACCGTGGCCCCAGCGATTGGCAGGCTTGCAAATACTCGTGCGCCATGGTGCCGAGCGGGGTCAGACCCAAACGCATGGCCGCCAAGACGTTGCTGGTGCCCGCCAACTGTTCGCCTTGGTGGTGGCCCAAGCGGTTGCTCAAGACCCGCAACACCTCTTCGTGCCAGGCTTTCGAAAAGCGTCGGCGGGTGCCGTAATCGGCGATCTTGAGGTTGTGCAAACCGTCGCCCCGCAGGAGCGAGATTTTTTCTTCCAAGCGGCGTCGG
>CAILKX010000172.1 GCA_903834975.1 uncultured Curvibacter sp. | reverse complement strand
CCTCAGTTGGCAGAAAAGAACACCAAGGCTTTTTGATTCAGCTTTTCGACTCTTTTGATGGGATAGATATTCAAAGACGGGTCTTGTGGAGGCAGGCGAGAAATCCAGAAATCCAAACGCGCATTGGTGTCAAGCCTAAAACCCGCATCATTGCTTAACAGCTGCTCATAGTCTTTTCGGATTTGAGGTAATTTTTTGTACAAATCTTCACCGTAAAGGGCTTTGATTTTTGGATTTTCTTCATACATCCAACGAATCACTTCAAGCGAACGGTGATTGGCCATGTAGTCATTGATTTCGTAGGCCGTATTAAAAAGCCCCCATGCTGAAAGCGAATCCGGCCCCATGGGTTCGAGTAAGTGAACCGCCAAGAGCGCTTTAGGCTGATCAATTGGGACAAAAATTGAATTCTTTTGAAGGGTGCCTGTCTGCGGTTGCCATTCACCTTGCATGGCGACTCTTTGGCGGCCTTGAAAGCTACTTGAATCATAGTCAACGGTCGAAGGATCAACGTGGTAAGCATGAAGTTCAACGTGCTGCGTAGTGGATTGCAGGGTCTTGTATTTGATGCCGTGCAAATCCAAATAAGGCTTGACGACTTCGGTCCAGGCCGTCGGTATGAGATAACCTCCTCTTGGTAAAGTGGTGATGGTTTCCTTGAGGGGCGCCACTTGATCATAAAAAGGGATTTGCCACAGTTCTTCCTGAGTCAAGTCATAACTGACGAATCGCCCACCAATAATCGGAGCCGGATCGAGTATTTGGTATTTATAGCCAAGCAGTTCAATTCTTTTTGGGGGTACTTCGCTGTCGATATCGGTCTCGTAATCGAGCGCGTAATAACGACCCGCTAACTTACTGGCTTCATGATCAGCAAAGGTTTCGGTTTGAAGAATTTGATTGGAATGAAGAACAATCGTTTTTAAAATTGAATTCAAAGTATCAAAGCAAGTTTTTGTTCTTGATGCATAGGGCTCCCAAGCATGGTCTTCAACTAAAAAGCCAATTCGATTGCGAATGGCTGCGTAGGAATGTGCAAATCGAGGTTTATCGACATCCAAGACCATGCCTGCTTTGGGGTCTTCTTTGTCTTTTAGACGTGGATAGAAACCCAGCGGTGTGTGGCCGCTTTGTTTCAAATTTTGAAGCACCTCATCCAATAAACTTCTGGCGACCTCGGTTAACTGATAATCCCCTCCAAAATCAGGGGCGGCGGAAATTGAGACATCATGTCGGTATCGGAGTCCATCCGTGACATGCAAATCAACGACAACAGAGGGATCCCAAGCTTTTACCAAGCCGAGCATCCCTTTCATTTCTGTTGATTGGGCAAACATCCAATCACGCGCCAAATTAATACGTCTGCCGTTGACCCTTTCACCTTGTTCATAGGGGCCATTTTGATTCGGCCGATGAAAGCGACCTCGGTGTTCATGACCATCGACGTTAAAAACAGGGACCCAGATAACGGTTAAATGATTTAATGGGTTGTCTTGTTTTTTGCTGGTGATTAGTTCTCTGAAATAAAGAAGACTGGCGTCTTTTCCATCAACTTCTCCTGCATGGGTTCCTGCAATAATGAGTACAACAGGCGTTTTCTTTTTTATGGAATTTTTTGATGCGTGGATTCCTTGTTTAGAAAGAACCATGTATTGTATTTTGCGGCCCTCTGATGTGCGCCCCAGGGTTTGGCAACTCACCACATTGGGAAAATTTGAGGCCATTTTTTGGCAATAACTTTCAACTTCTGCATAAGTGCCCGTTTCAGCATAGCGGGTTTTTTCTGCAGTCAGCACAAAATTGGCAATGCTGTTGTTTTGCTCGTTATTATTCAAACCTTTATTCAGATTAATGGACATGGCCTGATCCATTAAAAAGAGGGAAAAGAACAGCGAAATAACGAACTTATAAACTTTTATCTGAAGCATTTAATGATGGTCAATTGAATAGGCATGAAGCGCACAGTACACCACTGGGCTTAAAAGACGGTGACGAAAAGCCAAAAACGCGAGCGTTTTTGCTGACTAGAGTGGGTTCTAAAGGCGCACGCCGTGGTCAATGACCCCGTCTGCGACACCCCGCTGAAAACAGCTCACGGTTTCAGTGAGGGCGGGGCAATTTTTAGAAACTCAAATTTGGCTAAAGAGATACAGCCCCGTTCCGCCAAACAAAATGCCTAGAGAAGCGGTGATGCGCCCTGACAAATTGGGCAACCAAAGACGGATGCCGAGAGCAGCCATAACACCCCCTCCGTGTAGAACAGCGGTGGTCAGGAAGAAGCCCACCGCATAAGCCGCAAAGCCAGATTCAGGGCTTTCTGAACCATGCGCCAAACCATGCAAACCGGCTCCCAAGGCAATCAGGGGCAGACCCCATTGGGGTGTCATGGACAGTGAGGCCAAAACAAGCATGGCGCCGAAGACCAGCACGCTAAGCGAGATCATATTTTCCAGGTACGGCACGGTGACGCCCATGGCGCCCAAAGCGGCCCCCAAAAGCAAACTGGCCAAAAAAGTGGCAGGGCCTGCCCCCACCTTATGCGCAGGCAAGGCCGAAACAGACCAAATGCCCACCGCGACCATGGCCAACAAATGGTCTAAACCGAAGGGGTGTGAAAGTCCCTCAAAAAAACCAGAGGTTCCATGGCCGGTGTGGGCTTGTGCAGAACTGGCGAGCAGTCCCAAAACGATGGCTGATAAAACGCGGGTCAATGGGCGATTTGGCATCTTGATGACTTTGTTGAATAGAGGCCTTGTGATGATAAAGCCAACCGCTCGATCCCAAAATGATTCACATGGGTCATTGACTTGGGGTGGCCTGCTCGCTACCTTCAATCAGGGGCCTGTATGGGTGGAAGAGGGCGTGTTCCGGTCACTTGTTCTCAAGCGCTCGCAGAACCACCAGAGGTGTCCTTCTGGGTCCAATACCCCGTAGCTTTTGTCGGTCCAATGGGCTTGGCCGTAATCGTGCACCTGAGGTTCAGCGACGACCTGCGCGCCTGCAGCGCGTGCTTGATCGTAATGAGAATCCACGTCTTCGATGTAGACCATCAGACTTTGTGTATGGCCATTGGCGCTCAAGGGGCTCAATCGTCTGGAGGGAAATCTGCTGGGCGATCCTTCGGTCTCTTCTTGTCCCACCATGATCAGACCGTCGCCGTATTCAAGTTCGCTGTGAACCAACCTGCCTTGCCCATCTTCGATGCGAAGGCGAATTGAAAACCCAAAAACGCGGCACAGCCATTCAAGGGCTGCCGGCGCATCTCGGTAGTAAAGGCCGGCAGTGATCCTCGGCCAGTGGGTTGGTGTGGCGTTCATGGTCTTTAGGCGT
The DNA here is from genome assembly GCA_903834975.1 of uncultured Curvibacter sp. Taxonomy (GTDB): domain Bacteria; phylum Pseudomonadota; class Gammaproteobacteria; order Burkholderiales; family Burkholderiaceae_C; genus Curvibacter. The sequence goes on along the minus strand of CAILKX010000172.1, from coordinate 3,788 downwards.
AGATTAAAACAGGGGTCAGTGCCGTGCGGTCCTTCTCAGTGGGGTCCTCAAAGCAGCTGCGGCTAAATTCTTTTGTCTCGACAAGTTTTTCACTCTTTCTCGTAAGAGTTTTTTAATGAGCACTTCTGCGTCCAGAGTCATCAAGGCGGCTCTTTTAAGCGCGCTGAAGCACCAAGGTTTGGGGCACATAAGTGCCCCCGCTTAGGAATCCCATCAAACGGGCTTCGACGCCGCCATCGTTAAATGAGGTGTTTTTGGCACCCAGTTCTTCAAAATAAGCTTGGTATTGATTGACGTTGGCAATATCGGCCAACAGTAAGACGCCCCCAGGGCGCAAAACACGCCACATTTCGGCCAATGCTTTGTTTTGCTCTTCTTGAGATTCGATGTTGTGCACGACCCAATGCGACATGACCAAATCCACAGAACCGGATTCAAGCGGAAGGTCTCGGGCATCGGCCGTTTCGACTTGAACCCGTTCAAGAACGTTCTCAGAAAGGGCATTCTTTAAAGTGGCTTCAGCGTGGTTTTGAGACTGGTCTTTCTTGGACCAAATGTCAAATCCAATGACGCGCCCATTCGAAACGAGTTTGGCGGCACCACAGAGCATGAGTCCCCGACCACACCCCACATCGACCGCTGTCGAAATATCAGTCCATTTCAATAAGTTTCCCGCTGAATCCAATAATTGATCGCGCGTCCTTAGTTTCCCCACCTTGGATCCCCAAGTCATATAAGACGCCATCAAGGTGCCGTAAAAAAAGGCCAGCGAACCCAAAGATTTGAAAAATACAAACAAATAAGGCGCCTGATCGCTCCAAAGGGGCGGCAACAACTTGATTAACGTCAATAAAACCATACCCAGCAAGGCAATCAAGACCATCCCCAATCGGATCCCCGGTGCATCAATGCCGTAATCTGTTTTGATATTTTTAGAAAAATAGTTCATGATGATCTGGATAAGTGTCCCGTGCAGTGTTATTGGCGTGGACGATTTCTTTTGGTAAGTCTTGGTGTAAGGTGACCGGGAATTTCTTTAAAGCAAAGTGTTTCAAACAAAAATGCGGCCATCTCCCCTGGATCAATTAACTGTGGAAATCAGGGCTTGCACACTGTGTGCGCACGCTTTGCCCATGGGCCCCAGGCCTGTGTTACAGGTGAGCGAATCGGCTCGAATTTTAATTGTGGGACAAGCCCCTGGGATTCGGGTCCATCAAACGGGCGTGCCATTTGATGACCCGAGTGGCAATCGGCTGCGAGCTTGGATGGGCATCGACAAAAACGTTTTTTATGACGCGGAGAAAATCGCCATTGTTCCCATGGGCTTTTGCTATCCCGGGACGGGCAAATCGGGTGATCTGCCGCCCAGACCAGAATGCGCGCCAACATGGCGCGCCAAATTGTTGGACCAACTGCCTCAAATTTCCCTGACGCTGGTCATTGGTCAATACGCCCAAGCCTGGCATTTGGGGCGTTTGGCCAAAGACAACCTCACCGAGACGGTCAAAGCTTGGCAAGAGTTCGGGCGCCACGTCATTCCCTTGCCCCACCCCAGCCCCCGCAACAACATTTGGCTCAAAAAGAATCCTTGGTTCGAACAAGAGGTGATTGCGGCGCTACAGCAGCAGGTCCGGTGGGCCTTGGAATAAGCGCTTATGACCGCCCAGCCTTGCAAAATTTGCTATACTTTCCGGCTCGGCGCTTTAGCTCAGTCGGTTAGAGCGATGGAATCATAATCCACAGGTCCGCGGTTCGAATCCGTGAAGCGCCACCATTTTATTAAGCCCATTCTTCCCAAGAGAATGGGCTTTTTTGCTGTTGAGCCCCTCCTTTTGTCGCCGCCTTTTGCTGGGTTGGGGTCAACTTCTGTTTTAATAGCGGATTCAAAGAAATTGCCCAAATTGGTTGGCAGGAGTTTTTCATGACATTTAAGACCTGGTCGCTCGCATTGGCGCTGGCCTCATCCGCTTTGCTCACTGCCTGTGGCGGTAGCTCTACAAGCACCAACACCAATGTGCGGTTGTTGAATGCAACCAGCGATTGCGCCAGCTTGACCATGAATGTCAACGGTGCCGCCATCGCGTCTTCCAGCTCGATCGCCAAAGGGGCTGTGGCATCCGTCTACAACTCTTTGGGCACTGCTTTGGTGAATCTGACCTTCAGCTGCACCCAGAATGGCACGACCACCACTTATTACTCCAACCCCAGCTTCTCAGTCTCGGGCACGGCAGGTCCCTACACCTTGGTGATGGCGGGTTCTTCGACCAACCCCTCTCTGTTTTTCTTGAACGAAAACGCCGCCACACCCGCCTCCGGCACCTTCAATGTGCGCGTGCTCGACACGGCCAGCTCGGCAGGTGTTTTGAGCGTCTACCTGGTCAGCGCCAGCAATACCGGCTCCACGAATGACTTGACTTCTGCGCCCTTGGTTTTCTCAGACGTCACCAGCTCCACCTTCAACAATGGCTACAGCAACTCGACCGTGCCCACCGGCAACGCCTACGAACTGGTGGTCACGGGCTCGAACAAAGTGCCCGGCGTTTCCAATGACGTTCGCTTGGACATTCCCAACCTGCCCATTGCCGACAAATCCAACTTGACCCTGATTTTGAGTTCGGGTGCTTCCGGGAATTTGGTGAGTGGCTATGTGCTGAACCAACAAGGCACCATGGTGGCCACTTCCAGCACGACAGGCTTGGCCCGCATTCGGGTGGCCAATGGCATGGCCGTGACCAGCAACACCATTACCTCGGCCACTTCGAGCTTCTCGACCACCAACACCTTGCCCAACTTTGTATCGGCATCGAACACTTTGTTGGCTTCGACCCCCGTCACACCCACCGCTGCGGCCATCGGTTCTTATGTCACTGTTCCGACCGACAGCACCGACGCCACCAGCATCACCGTGCGCATGGGCAGCAGCTCATTTGCCGTGCCTGCGACGGTCTTGACCCCCGGCCAGGATTACACCTTGTTGGTTTATGGCAACTCGGCCTACACCTTGGTGCCCGACAACAACCTCTTGCCCACCCAAACCAGCGTGGCTTCGAACTTTGTGAATGTTCGTTTGTACAACGCCGTATCGTCCGCCACAGGCACCATGTCGGTGACCTCGATCAACCAACCGGTTGGCAGCCCCATTGGCGCGGTTTACGGCAATTCAAGCGGCTCCGTCACGTTGCCGAATAACCCCTTCTTCACTTGCAACGCCGCCGGCAGCAGCATGACTTTGTACGCCACCGGATTGGGCTCGACCAGCAGCGCGACTGCCAATGGCCTCACCACCTTCCCGGGTTACCTGTATTCTGTGTTCGTCACAGGCAATGCCGCGTCGCCCAATGTGCAAGTCCTGACCGATTACCCGACAGCGACCACCTGCCAATAAGCCCCAGGCCGAAGTCAAATGGCCCAGTTTCTGAATGCCGATCTGCACTGCCACTCGGTGGTGTCAGATGGCACGCTCACCCCAGAGCAGTTGGCCGCAAGGGCCAAGGCCAATGGGGTGGAGCTCTGGGCTTTGACCGACCACGATGAAGTGGGCGGTCAATCAAGAGCGGCCGCTGCCGCTCGGGAACACGGGCTTAATTACCTGACCGGGGTCGAAATCTCGGTCACCTTTGCGGGCCAAACGGTTCACATTGTGGGGTTGGGCTTTGATGCCGCAGACCCTCGCATCCAGGCAGGCCTCAACAACACACGCGGCGGCCGCGACCAACGCGCCCAAGAAATTGCGGCCCAACTGGCTCAGGCCGGCATTCCGAATGCCTACGAAGGGGCCTTGAAATTTG
>CAILKX010000171.1 GCA_903834975.1 uncultured Curvibacter sp. | reverse complement strand
CCGTTTCTTGCCCAAGAGCCAGCGCAAAGTAGATTGGGCCGAGGCGGCCGCATTGCCTGAGCGCAGCAAACCCAAGACCAGCGAACTCGTCCTGGACGTGCACGACATCCGCAAACAATTTGGGGGGTTGATGGCCGTGAACGGCATTGGCTTTCAAATCAAAGCAGGGCAAATTGTCGGTTTGATTGGTCCGAATGGCGCCGGCAAATCCACCACCTTCAACCTCATCACGGGCGTCTTGGGTTTGACGGCAGGGCACGTTCAGTTTCGGGGCGAAACCATCAGCGGCAAAAGCTCGCGCGAAATTGCCCGGCGTGGCATGGCCCGCACGTTCCAGCACGTCAAGATGGTGGCCGACATGACGGTGTTAGAGAACGTCGCCATGGGCGCCTACAGCCGTACCCACCAAGGTGTGTTGGCGGGCATGTTGCGCACCAATCGCCAAGAAGAAAAGCAACTTTTCAAAGAAGCCCAGCGTCAATTGGAACGCATCGGCATGGGGCCACTGATGCACGAATTGGCCGGCAATTTGGCCATGGGGCCACAACGCATGATGGAAATTGCCCGCGCTCTTTGTGCCGACCCGGCCCTGTTGTTGCTTGACGAGCCGGCGGCTGGCTTGCGTCACAAAGAAAAGCAAGCTCTGGCCGATGTGCTGCGCCAATTGAAAAACGAAGGCGTTAGCCTGTTGTTGGTTGAACACGACATGGACTTGGTGATGGACGTTTGCGATCACCTGGTGGTGATGGAATTTGGCACCTTGTTGACCCAAGGCACACCGGCTGAAATTCAACAAAACCCCGCCGTTCGAGCGGCCTATTTGGGGACGGAACACTGACATGGATGCACCCTTTTTTGAAGTGCGCGATTTGCGCGCCGGCTATGGCAAAGCCCAGGTGTTGCAAGGCCTGAACTTGAAGGCGCAGAAAGGCCAAGTCATCACCGTGATTGGACCGAACGGGGCGGGCAAGTCCACCCTGCTCAACAGTTTGATGGGGCTGCTGCCCCACCAAGGTTCGTTCTTTTACAAAGGCCAAGACATCAGCCCGCTTTCGTTGGAAGAGCGCGTATTGATGGGGATTGCCTTGGTGCCCGAAAAACGCGAGTTGTTTTCCACCATGACCGTGCAAGACAACTTGGAACTGGGCGGTTTTAGGCAAATGCGTTTGGGCAACCGCCAATGGCGTGACCGCATGGCCGATGTGTTTGACCTGTTCCCTCGCTTGCAAGAACGGCGCGACCAACTCGCGGGCACCCTGTCGGGGGGTGAGCGTCAAATGTTGGCCGTCGGCCGATCGCTCATGTCGCGCCCCGACGTGCTGATGTTGGATGAGCCCAGCTTGGGCTTGGCACCGCTGATTGTGAAAGAAATTTTCAACATCATCAGCACCTTGCGCCAAACGGGGGTGACGATTGTGTTGGTGGAGCAAAACGCCCGCGCCGCCTTGGCTGTGGCCGATGTTGGCTATGTATTGGAGATGGGCGACGTCAGCCTGCAAGGCCCTGCCAGTGAACTGGCCCAAGACCCGCGCGTCATCGACACCTATTTAGGCGCCGCCCGCTGAATCATTTTCCATGAGCGATTACAAAACCCATCTGGCCGATGTTGAGTTCATTTTGAACCAGGTCTTGCATGCGCCGCAACGCATCGCCGAACTGCCGGTCTTTCAAGAAGTCGACGCCGAACTGATGCACCAAGTGTTGGACGAAGCGGGTAAGTTTGTCGACGATCAAATCGCACCCTTGAATCAATCGGGTGACAAAGTCGGCGCCCAATTCCAAGCCGGCCATGTGACCCTACCGCCTGGATTCAAGAGCAGCTACCAAGCGTTTTGGCAAGCCGGTTGGGCCTCATTGAGCACCGCCATTGAAGAGGGTGGCCAAGGGTTACCAGCCGTCCTCGACAGCGTTTTGTATGAATGGTTGTCCGCTGCCAACCACGGCTGGACCATGGCGCCCGGCCTGCTGCACGGGGCTTATGAATGCATCAAACACCATGCCAGCGACACCTTACAGGCTGAATTTTTAGCCAAAGTGGGCACCGGTGAGTGGTTGGCGACCATGTGTCTGACCGAGCCGCACGCCGGAAGCGACTTGGGTCTGGTCCGGACCAAGGCCACGCCTTTGTTGGAGGCCCACCGCCATGGCGACCATTTGCTAAATGGCACCAAAATATTTATTTCAGGGGGTGAGCACGACCTGACCGACAACATCGTCCACTTGGTCTTGGCCCGTTTGCCCGATGCACCGCCCGGACCCAAAGGCTTGTCCCTTTTTTTGGTGCCCAAGTTCTACGCCGATGGGGAGCGCAGCGCGGTCCACTGCGACCGCATCGAAGAAAAAATGGGCCTCCACGCCAGCCCCACCTGCGTCATGCGCTTTGAAGACGCGCAAGGTTGGTTGGTGGGCGAAGCTGGCAAAGGCCTCAACGCCATGTTCATCATGATGAATGCCGCCCGCTTGCACGTGGCGCTGCAAGGCGTCGGCTTGCTGGATGCGGCTTGGCAAAAAGCCGATGCCTATGCCCGTGAGCGACGCCAAATGCGGGCACCCAAATCGGCTGGCAGCCCGCCAGACTTCATCATTGAACACCCGGCCATTCAACGCATCTTGGACACCCAACGCGCTTGGGTCGACGGTGCCCGCGTCCTCGCCTATGAAACCGGCTTGGCCTTGGACGAAGCCCACCATCACCCGCAGGCGGCCAAGCGCGAATCAGCGCAACGCTGGTGCGCACTGATTACCCCCATCTTAAAGTCGGCGCTCACTGAGCAAGGCTTCAAAGGCGCAAGCGATTGCTTGCAAGTCTTCGGCGGCCATGGCTATGTCCGCGAATGGGGCATTGAGCAAAACGTTCGCGATGCCCGCATTGCCATGATTTATGAAGGCACCAATGAAATTCAAGCCATCGACTTGTTGATGCGCAAAGTGCTGAGCGACCAAGGCAACGCCTTGAACGCCTTAATCGATGCGTTGTCGGCCCCGCTTCGCTCGGACCACGCGGGTGAGGCCAGGGTCTTGCAGTTGTTCGCGACCTGGCGTGAGGTGACCCAATCGGCCCTTCAAACACAGGCACTTGCAGACGGCGCGGTTCGCCTGAACTGGATTGCGGGTGACTATTTGCGTTTGGCTGCCTTGGCCTTACTCGCTTGGGCATGGCAGCGCATTGAACAAGCCGCGAAAGCCGGTGCAGCAGAATACGGTCCACGTTGGCACGCTCCCCAAAGGGCCTTGCACGATTGGGTGCTGCCCGAATTTCAGATGCGTGCCGAGATGATCGAGCGCTTTCTGCAAACCGACACCGTCAGCGTATGAACGAGGCCCTCGATACCCAGTATTTAGAAAGCTTGCAGGGCTACAACACCCGGCGTGCCGCCTTGACCATCATCAACACCTTCATGCATCGAATGGAGGCCTTTGAGCTCAGCGCCGTCGATTTTTCGATTTTGTCGCTCATCCACCACAACCCTGGTGTGACTTCTCGCCAACTCTGTGACGCCCTGGGTTTGTTGCCCCCGAACATGGTGGTGTTCTTAAAGCAGTTTGAAAAGCGAAAATTGCTCATGCGGTCGCCCCACCCGAACGATGGTCGCGCCACCGCTTTAACGCTGACGCCTGAGGGCAAACAGCTAATGAAAAAGGCCGAAAAAGCCGCCGCCCTGTCCGATCAAAGTGCGACCGCTGCCCTCACGCCGAAAGAACAAGAAACCCTGCAGCGGCTGCTGCAAAAGATTTACTTAAGGCCAGCGGGCTGAGGCCCTCAATGCCGGATTAAGCAAATGACTCTGCCCGCAGGGCGTAGAGGTTGCGCACACCGTTCGAAATGCCCGCTAAAACGACGGGGTCGCAAGCGGCCAATAACGCAGGCCCTTGCTCGGGGTCTTTGAAGAAAGCCCGGGAGGGTTCCAACAAGGCCATCATGCGCTCAAAGCCCATTTGCTGAATCATGTAATCGGCCACCGGTGAGTGCTTCACGTCGTAGTGCGTTTCGGCGGATCGGCCTTTGTGCAACAAGCCCATCACCAAGGTTTCATGAGGCGTCTGGGCTTGATAAGGTTGTACAACCTTGGGCAAATGAGTTTCGAGTTGCATACTTCTGTCATTCTCATGGGGCAATTTACCCATCAAGGACGACAGCGGCGTGTTCCGACCTAACCGGGCTGACAAAGCCTCCAAGATGCCGATGGATATCAACTTCGCGCGCAAATAAAGTCGCGCCACTTCCAGATTGATTTGGCAGTTTTGCTGCATCTTCAAGAACCGATCTGATTGGGGCTCCGTCAGGTACTGACGAAAGACCGACGAAGGTTGCAAAAAGCTCAAAAAACCTTCCATTTTTTGGAGCGAGTTGCGATAACCCTGAACCGTGAACACATTGACTTGGGCCAACTCGTGGTTGGTCTCGGGTATCAAGTTCCAGGTGTTGCTCAGAAAGTCTGCCGGATCCTCACTGGCAAAGTTCCCCACATCGCGGTTGGCCACGCTGACCGCTTCCATGACCACTTGGTCGATCTCAGCGGTGCTGAAGTCAAGGCCATAGTGGGCAGAAATCGCTTGCAAGCGTTCGGCCAATTGTTGCGAGCAGGTTTTATCAGGCGCGACAGGGCCCCGAAAAGGGATGGTGGCCTCGATGCAGGCCGCGATTTTGACCAAGTGAGCCAGCGACAAAATGCCTTTCAAGGCCTTGACGGCCACCAAAGCGCTCAAAAATTCATTTTGCCCTGCGAAGGGCGAGAGTGTTTGGCCATTAGAGAAACCGAACAGGCTCAAGCACATTTCAAAATCGGGGTCTTGAACGCCTTCATCCACTTGAATGCGCAAAGCGCCAGCGTCTTCAAGTACAAAAGGGGTCAGGTAGCGTGCCAGGTTGAGATTGATGCCCGAGTCAACTTGGACATAGACCAAGTCGTGGAACAGAGCGGCTATCACCTCGGTGGGGCTGCCACCGGCGCCGACTTCAAAAATGTGATCGGGGGTATGGAAGGAGCGCCATTCGCCGGTCATGGACTGAATGATCAAGGCGGCGACCCCGGGCAACTTTGGAGACTCAGCGTCTCCCCCCAAAGCAGCAATGCTGAGTTTGAGTTCGTTGAGGCAACGAGCAAGGTGAGCGGAGGCGTCCATTTCTGATCTCTAAGAAACAACTCTTGCGATTGTTTCACATAAAAACCCTAATTTGATTGCAGCGATAAGACAAAGTTTTCATAGCTTTGACCCTGCAAAGCTTGGGTTAACACGGCTTTTCCGGACGCAACGGCGTCCTTGGCGCCCACTTGTTTTTCGGCCGCCAACATTTGCCTATACAAAGCGGTCACGGCGGGCAAGGCCGCTCGGTTGGGGCAGCGCCGCACCGAGTGATAACCGAGCAACTGCCCATTCATGTCGGTGGAGGCGGTGACATTGGCCCAAACCCAGTAGTAACCCCCGTCTTTGCGAACATTTTTGACATAGGCAAATACCTCTTTGCCCTGCTGGATGGTTTCCCATAGCAATGCAAATACCGAGCGTGGCATGTCGGGGTGGCGCACGATGTTGTGTTGAACACCCATCACCTCCTTTTCGGTGAAGCCTGAAATGCTGTAAAAAGTCCGATTGGCGTAAGTGATGCGCCCTTTAACATCGGTCTTAGAGACAATAAATTCGCTGCTTTGCAGCTGGGTTTCCTGTTGGGTCAGCCCACTGTGGCGTGCAACCATGAACGTTTCACTTTCTTCAACAAATGATGGAGGGGGATGCGCTCAAGTCCATCCAAAGCGCAAAAAGTCCATCCACACACAACAAAACGCCTGCCAATCGGGTGCCCGCATCGCGGCTGACCCGGCTCAACCCGCTCAGCCTGGTCAAGCGCTGCCAAATTGCAGGGCCAGCAAGCAACGCCAAGGCACCTCCCAAAGCAAAGACCGCCATCGTGGCAGCGCCTTGCCCAGCGCCACCGCTCAGCGAGGCCAGCAACAACGCCGAATAGAGCAGGCCACAAGGCATCAGCGCCCAAGCCAGGCCGATGGCCAAGACACCCGAGTGCGAACGCCCCTTGAGGGGCAAGCCGTGCCAAACTCGGCGCGCCAAGGTGCTCATCCAGATCGGTTGTCGGCCCAAGATCACCAAAGCCAACCCCAGTGCCAACAGGCCCGCGTGGAAGAGAACCCACAGCGGATGCCAAGCGGGGCTGTGGCTGGCCAACCAGCCCAGCCCATCGACCAGACTGGCGGCCAAAGCCCCCAAGGTGCCGTAGCCAACCAAACGGCCCAGTTGAAACACCCATTTGCGTTGTGTGGGCCCCGCTGAAAGGCGCGCTGTTTGCGCACCAGCATTCAAAAAAATGGGG
>CAILKX010000170.1 GCA_903834975.1 uncultured Curvibacter sp. | reverse complement strand
GTTGAAGAGTTGATTGAGCGCACCATTGCACCTTGCCGCATGGCAATCAAGGATGCGGGCGTTTCAGTTGGCGACATCAACGATGTGATCTTGGTCGGCGGACAAACCCGCATGCCGGCCGTGCAAGAAAAGGTCAAGGAATTCTTTGGCAAGGAACCCCGCAAAGACGTGAACCCCGACGAAGCGGTCGCGGTGGGCGCTGCCATCCAAGGTCAGGTACTGTCGGGTGACCGCAAAGACGTGTTGCTGTTGGACGTGACCCCCTTGTCTTTGGGCATCGAAACCTTGGGCGGCGTGATGACGAAGATGATCACCAAAAACACCACCATCCCCACGAAGTTTGCACAAACCTATTCCACTGCGGATGACAACCAACCGGCGGTGACCATCAAGGTTTACCAAGGCGAACGCGAAATGGCCTCCGGCAACAAGTTGTTGGGCGAATTCAACCTCGAAGGCATCCCACCCGCTCCCCGTGGCGTGCCCCAAATTGAAGTGTCGTTCGACATCGACGCCAATGGCATCTTGCATGTCGGCGCGAAAGACAAGGGCACAGGCAAAGAAAACAAAATCACCATCAAGGCCAACTCGGGATTGTCTGAAGCCGAAATCCAAAAAATGGTTCAAGATGCCGAGCTGAACGCCGCCGATGACAAGAAAAAGCTAGAACTCATCCAAGCCCGGAACCAAGCGGAAGCCACGGCTCACGGCGTCAAGAAAAGCCTGACGGAGCATGGCGACAAGCTCGAAGCCAGCGAAAAGGCGGCCATTGAAGCGGCCGTCAAAGACCTTGAAACCGCCATGACCACGGAAGACAAAGACGACATCGAGGCCAAAACCAACGCCTTGATCACGGCCAGTCAAAAGCTGGGCGAAAAGGTCTACGCTGACCAAGCAGCCCAGGCCGGCGCCTCCGACGCTGCAGGGGCCGCAGGTGCCTCAGCAGGCCCTGGTGCCGGCCCAGCGGCTGATGACAACGTGGTTGACGCCGAGGTCAAAGAAGTCAAAAAAGGTTAAGTTACCGCTTACGCTTATAGTTACAAGTTAGCTCTCTCACTGCACGCGCCGCGCAAGGCCATCAGGGCAAGCGCGGCGTGTTGCCTTCCACCTCCTAAACGATAAGCAAATGGCCAAACGAGATTTTTACGAAGTGCTGGGCGTTCCCAAAAACGCCTCCGACGAGGAAATTAAAAAAGCGTATCGCAAGCTGGCGATGAAGCACCACCCGGACAGAAACCAGGGCGACGCCTCCAAAGCCGCAGAAGAAAAATTCAAGGAAGTCAAAGAAGCCTACGAAATGCTGAGTGACCCGCAGAAAAAAGCGGCCTATGACCAGCATGGCTTTGCCGGGGTTGATCCCAATATGCGGGGCCCCAGCGGGGCCGAGGGATTTGGCGGTTTTGCCGAAGCATTTGGCGACATTTTTGGCGACATGTTCGCCCAGCAACGCGGCGGCGGCCGTGGTGGCCGTCAGGTCTACCGAGGCAACGACCTCAGTTACGCGATGGAAGTCACACTGGAAGAGGCCGCCAAAGGCAAAGACGCTCAAATTCGCATTCCCAGTTGGGAATCTTGCGATGTTTGCCACGGCGTCGGCGCCAAACCAGGCAGCAGCGTCAAAACCTGCCCCACCTGTGCCGGCCAAGGCCAAGTGCAAATGCGCCAAGGCTTTTTCAGCGTTCAGCAAACCTGCCCCACCTGCCATGGCAGCGGCAAAATCATCCCCGAGCCTTGCATCGCTTGCGCCGGTCAAGGCAAGATCAAAAAGCAAAAAACCCTGGAAGTCAAAATCCCAGCGGGCATCGACGACGGCATGCGCATTCGAAGCGTGGGCAATGGGGAGCCCGGTACCAATGGCGGACCTTCTGGCGATTTGTACATTGAAATTCGTCTGAAGAAACACGACATCTTTGAGCGTGATGGCGACGATCTCCACTGCTCTGTGCCGATCAGCTTCACCACCGCCGCACTGGGCGGTGAAATTGAGGTGCCGACCTTAGAAGGCAAAGCCGCCATCGACATACCCGAGGGCACTCAGGCGGGCAAGCAATTCCGTTTGCGGGGCAAAGGCATCAAGGGGGTGCGTGGCAGCTATCCCGGCGATCTTTATTGCCACATCAGCATCGAAACCCCCATCAAATTGAGCGAACACCAACGCAAATTACTCAAAGAGTTCGATGAGTCGCTCAACAAAGGGGGCGCCAAGCACCAACCCAACGCCAACGGATGGGCGACCCGCTTGAAGGCTTTTTTTAGTTGAACGCCTTGGCTCGGGCTTGGCCCGAGTTTGAAAGCGGTAAACTCCATTTGTGTTTCGTTAACCTTCCTAAAATTCACATGACCACAACAAAAAACACCCGCGTCTTCTCTGTGATCGCCAGCTTGGCTCTGGGCTTGTCCACTCAAGTCACCTTGGCACAAACCGCTGCCGCGCCCGCCCCTGCTGCGCCCGCGCCCATCACCGCCACGCCCTCTAAGGCAGCACCCGCTCCCGCGGCCGCCCCTGCACCGACTGCAGCGCCTGCTCCTTCAGCAGCCCCTGCTGCCCCTGCCGCGCCCGCTGCTTCTAAAAAGAAGCACAAAAAGGCCCATAAAAAACACAAAGCCGCCAGCAACTGAGCTTATAAATTAATGCGCCTCACCTCAAGACCATGCCAAGAACAGCCCCGCGTCAGACCCTGATTCTTGGCTGGGCTTGGGTCTTGTGGGGGCTGTTTGCTTCGTTGATGGGAAGCTGGGCAACGCCTGCATGGGCCCAAGAGATTCCCCAGCTTCACCTGCCTCGCACCCTGCTATCGGCCGGCATCCACCAAATTGAAGTCCAAGTGGCGCAATCGCCCTTAGAGCATGAAATTGGCCTGATGATGCGAAAAGACATGCCCCAGCAAGAAGGCATGTTGTTTATTTTTGATTCCCCCCAAAGCCAATGCTTTTGGATGAAAAACACCTTGCTGCCTTTGACCGCTGCCTTCGTCGCTGACGACGGCAAAATCGTCAACTTGGCGGACATGAAACCGCAAACCCTGGAATCCCATTGCAGCGCCAAACCCGTGCGTTTTGTCTTGGAAATGAACCAAGGCTGGTTCCAAAACAAGGGTTTAAAAGCCGGCAGCCAACTCATGGGCTCGGTTTTTAACACCAAGCGCTGATCACCCCCAGTCACCTCTCTGGCGGCCGAGTTTGACCGTTCGGTTGTGAAAACAGCGCGCCCAGCGAGCGAGCGGCCCAATCCCTCTCCGTTTCCCTCACAGTCAGGTGTTTGACGCTCAGGCGTCAAACACACCCACCCTTGGATACTGGAGACTTCGATGAGCAACCCGGCCACCTGCCCCTTTCATTCCCCTACTGGCGCC
>CAILKX010000169.1 GCA_903834975.1 uncultured Curvibacter sp. | reverse complement strand
TCGACGACGTCCACGCACTTCAGAGGAGCGGGGTAATTTTTCGACATGCCGCCCACCATGTTGCGGGCGAACTGGAAGTAAGCCGCGCCTTTGGGGTGTTTGCAAGGCAGGTTGCGCACAAGGGGCAAGGCGCTGCCATCGGCGTGTTTGGTGGCCATTTCTTGGGCAAAGGCCAAGGCTTCGGCGGGCAAAGATTCGGCGCTGGCGGCCATTTTGTCGAACAGTTTTTGGCCGGGCATGGCGGCCAGTTGTTCGCTCTTGACGGGTTCACCGCTGACGATCATGTTCAGTGCCACTTCAACGCCCAAGACGCGAGGCAGACGCATGGTGCCGCCGGCGCCGGGCAGCAAGCCCAACTTCACTTCAGGCAAGGCCACGGCCGTTCCAGGCGCGGCAATTCGGTAATGCGCGCCCAAAGCCAGCTCCAACCCGCCCCCCATCGCCACGCTGTGGACCGCTGCAATGACGGGCTTGGTGCTGAGTTCAACCGCTCGGATGACGGTGAGCAAGTTGGGTTCGGCGATGGCTTTGGGAGAACCAAATTCTTTGATGTCGGCGCCGCCCGAAAAGGCCTTACCGGCGCCAGTCAGGACGATGGCGGTGACATTGGCATCGGCTTGCGCCTTCTTTAAGCCTTCCACAATGCCTTGGCGATTGGCCAAACCCAAACCGTTAACGGGTGGGTTGTTCATGGTGATGACGGCAACGTGGCCGTGAACTTCGTAGCTAGCGCTCATGGAAAATCCTTAAAAAAGAACGGTCGTGCGATTTAATTCTAAAGCGGTGATTTCAAAACAGCGAGGCCCTATGTCCCCAGGTGGACAGCGGCTTAAACTTCGAGCCACTCTGTCCGGACAGCGGCGTTGGCCTTCAAAGAGTCAGGCGTGCCGTCAAACACAATGTGGCCATGCCCCATGACCAAAGCACGGTCAGAAATGGACAAAGCAATGGTGAGTTTTTGCTCAATCAGCAACACCGAGACACCCCGGCTTTTGAGGGTTTTTAAATAGTCCCCCACCAACTCGACGATTTTGGGCGCCAGGCCCTCGGTGGGCTCGTCGATGATGATCAAGTCCGGGTCGCCCATTAAGGTGCGGCAGAGTGTCAGCATTTGTTGTTCGCCACCGGACAAAACGCCTGCTTCGGTGTGTTGACGCTCTTTGAGACGGGGGAACATCTGATACATGTCCTCAAAGCCCCAACGAGCCACCTTTTTTGCCCCCCCCAAGCCACTGCCTTTTTGCCCCAGCAAGAGGTTTTGATGAACCGTCAACTTGGGGAAAATGTCTCGGTTTTCAGGCACATAGCCAATGCCCAAGTGGGCGATTTGGAAGGCTTTTTTACCCGACAGGTTGTGGCCATTGAAGGCAATCGAGCCTTGCCAATCCACCAAACCCATGATGGCTTTGGCGGTGGTGGAACGACCGGAGCCATTGCGGCCGAGCAAGGCCACAATTTCACCGGCCCCGATGGCCATGTCGACCCCGTGCAAGATGTGGCTCTTGCCGTAAAAAGCATGCAATTGGTCAATTTTGAGCATATCAATGGGCTCCTGCGTGGGTTGTCGCGTGTTGAGCTTGCTGATCAGCGACCACGGAACCCAAATAAGCCTCTTGCACCCGGGCGTTGGCGCGAACCTTGTCTGGTGTGTCAAAGGCCAAGACTTCGCCGTACACCAAGACGGCAATTTTGTCGGCCAAGCCGAACACCACGCCCATGTCGTGCTCCACAGTCAGCAAGGTCTTGCCTTCGGTGACCGAGCGAATCAAGTCAATGAAGTGGCTGGTTTCGGTGACGCTCATGCCCGCCGTGGGTTCGTCCAACAAAATGACTTCAGCGCCCCCGGCAATGGTGATGCCCACCTCCAAAGCCCGTTGTTCAGCGTAGGTCAAGTTGGCGGTAAGCACATCCCGTTTGTGGGAGAGGTGAAGTTCCTGCAACAGGGCCTCGGTTTTCTCGTTGGCATCTTTGAGGCCCGATAAAAAACGCATGAAGGTGTAGCCATAGCCCAAGCTCCAGAGCACGCCACAACGCAGGTTTTCAAAAACGCTTAACTTTGGGAATAAATTACTCACCTGAAAGCTGCGGGCCAGGCCCAGGCGATTGATCTCAAACGGGGTCTTGTTTTGGATGGGTTGGCCATTCAACAAAATTTGACCGCTGCTCGGACCAAAACGGCCACTGATGAGGTTGAACAAGGTGGATTTGCCAGCGCCATTGGGCCCAATGATGGCCACCCGTTCGCCTTTTTTAACCGCCAAATTGGCGCCGCGAATGATTTCCGTGCGGCCAAAGCGTTTGTGTAAATCGATCAGTTCGAGCGCGTTCATGCTGCCATGCCTCCGTCAGCTTGGATTTGCTCTTGAATCAAGTTCCAGCGTTTCACAAAGAATCGTTTTCCCAAGGCCAGCAAAGCAATGCCGATCAACAAAATAAGGACGGAACCCACCCAAGTGGCAGCCTGGTCGACGTTCAATACCGTGCCCATGAAAGGCATTTCAGGGCCGAGCGCGGAGTCCAGTTGAATGTGGTAAATCATTTCGACCAAGATGGAGAAACCCAGTAAGGCAATCGCAGAACCCAAGGCCAAGAAGAGGTAAACCGGGAACAAGGGCCACCAGCGGCCCAGCTTCATGACCTTGATGTTCACTTGCAACAAATAGGCAATCCCGCCGGGGGCGTACATGACCATGAGCATGAACAAGAGGCCCAAGTACAGCAACCAGGCTTTGGTAATGCCCGACAACAAAACGGAGCTCAGCACCAACAAGACGGCGCCAATCATGGGGCCAAAAAAGGAACCGGCCCCACCCAAGAAGGTGAACAGCAAATAGCCACCGGAACGCACCGAGCTGATGGAGTCCAAGGCCGTCACAATTTCAAAGTTGATGGCGGCCAATCCACCCCCAACGCCAGCAAAGAAGCCGGCAATGATGAAGGCGGTGTAGCGAATGCGTTGAGAGTTGTAGCCAATGAACTCCACCCGCTCGGCGTTGTCGCGGACGGCGTTCAACAAACGGCCCAGCGGGGTTTGTGTGAACGCATACATCAAGGCGGTGCAAATGAAGCAATAAACCGCGATCAAGTAATAGACTTGAATTTGCGGTCCGAAATTAAAACCAAAGAAAGGTTGGCCGTAGACACGGTTGGTCGAAACACCGCCTTCGCCACCGAAAAATTCCGGCAACATCAAGGCCATAGAGGCCACCAATTCACCCAGACCCAAGGTAATCATGGCAAAGGTGTTGCCTGATTTTTTGGTCGACACATAACCGAACAAGACGGCAAACCCCATGCCGGCCAGTCCCCCTACCAAGGGGATCAGTACCAGTGGAATGGGCCAGCCACCTTGAGCCGCCATGTTCATGGCGTGCACCGCCATGAAGGAGCCCAAGCCGGTGTAGACCGCTTGACCAAAACTCAGCATGCCCCCTTGGCCCAAGAGCATGTTGTAGCTCAGGCAGACAATGATCAAGTAGCCCACTTGGGACAACAAGGTCAAAGACAAACTGCTGGTCAAGACCAGGGGCAATACGAAAAGAAGGGCCGCAAAAACCAACCAAACGGCGAGTCCTCGCCCTCGGTTCAAAGAAGAGCTAGGCATGTCAGTGTTCCCGGGATCCCAACAGGCCGCGAGGCCGGAAAATCAATATCAAAACCAAGAAGAGGTAAGGCAAGATGGGGGCCACTTGCGACAGAGTCAGGTGCAAGAAGCTCGCCCAAATGCCGGTGTCGGGCGCAATGAAACCGACCGCTTTGTAGACGCTGGACAAGGAGTAGTCCATGGCCACGGCGAAAGTTTGCAAGACGCCAATCAACAAAGAAGCCAAGAAGGCGCCGGCCAAAGAGCCCATGCCTCCGACCACCACCACCACAAAGATGATGGAGCCGACGGCACCGGCCATGGCCGGCTCCGTCACATAGGTGTTGCCACCGATGACGCCCGCCAAACCCGCCAAGGCAGCGCCGCCGCCGAACACCAGCATGAAAACCCGCGGCACGTTGTGCCCCAAAGATTCCACCATATCAGGGTGGGTCAAGGCGGCTTGAATGACCAAACCGATGCGGGTGCGCGTCAGCAGCAACCAAATCGAGACCAACATCACCACCGCCACCAACATGATGAAAGAGCGTGACTTGGGGAATTGCGTCCCGTACAAACTGAACAAGGGGCCTTGCAATTGTTCCGGCAAGCCGTAAGGCACGGTCGAGCGGCCCCAGATCAGTTGCACCACCTCCAAGATCAAGTAGGAAAGACCGAACGTGATCAGCAGCTCAGGCACATGGCCAAAGCGGTGCACACGCCGCAAGCAGTAACGCTCAAACAAAGCGCCCATCACGCCCACACCAATCGGGGCGATCAAAAGTGCAGGCCAAAACCCAATCACGTTGGAGATGCTGTAAGCGAAATAAGCGCCCAACATGTAGAAACTGGCGTGGGCAAAGTTAAGCACGCCCATCATGCTGAAGATCAGGGTCAGACCTGAACTCAGCATGAAAAGCAGCAACCCATAGCTCACACCATTGAGCATCGATATGACGAAAAACTCCACGGCTTAATTCACTTTAGTCATGTTCAAGGGGTTTTGTTGGGCGAATTTCAAGCGGTCAAGGACGCTTCATGTCGCAAGATGTGGGCGTGCTGGCCACATACGACTCGAAGTACTTGACGGGCACAAAGGTGTAGCCTGTTTTTTCTTCGTCAACGGGGTATTTGCCGCCCGCTTTTTCCCAGCGGGTGATGTACATGCCCTGTTGCAACTGGTGGTCGGTTTTGCGCATCTCCACATCGCCGTTGAAGCTCTTAAAGCGCAGGCCTTCCATGGCGGGGGCGACCTTGGCAGGGTCCGTTGACTTGGCCTTGGCCATGCCTTCCGACAACAAGGTAAACGCGGTGTAAACATCGTAGACCGACAAATCGTCGTCAAACTTTTTGCGGAAGTTCAGGTCGAGTTTTTGGATTTCGCCACCCATGTTGCTGTGACCATAGGCCACTTGATAAACACGGCCAGCGGCCCCAGCACCCAAGGCCGTGGGCGTGCCCTCGACGCTGCCGTAGTAGGTGTAGAACTTGACGTTGTTCAAGCCAGAGTCAGCGGCCGCCTTGATCAACAAGCTCAGGTCGGAACCCCAGTTGCCGGTAATGACCGTGTCAGCGCCAGAGGCCTTGATTTTGGCGATGTAGGGCGCGAAGTCACGCACTTGGGCCAAGGGATGCAGGTCTTCGCCCACGATTTCGATGTCCGGACGTTTACGGGCCAGGTTGGCCTTGGCGAACTTGGCCACTTGAACACCGTGTGAATAGTTTTGACCCAGGATGTAGACCTTCTTGATATCGGGTTGGTCTTTCATGAAGGTGGTCATGGCTTCCATCTTCATGGAGGTGTCGGCGTCCAAACGGAAGTGCCAGAAGCTGCACTTGCTGTTGGTCAGATCGGGGTCGACCGCAGCGTAGTTCACGAACAGCACTTCTTTGCCTGGGTTGCGGGCGTTGTGCTTGTCGATGGCGTCCACCAAGGCGAAGGCAACGCCGGAGCCATTGCCTTGCACCACATAACGAGCGCCTTGGTCAATCGCTTGACGAAGGGCATTGGTGGATTCTTGGGGGCTTAATTTGTTGTCAAGACCGATGACTTCAAATTTCACGCCGGCGACGTTCTTTTTGTTGAACTCTTCGGCCATGTATTGAAAGGTTTTCAGTCCGTTGGTTCCCACCGCGGCCATCAGACCTGACAAGGGGTCAATCCAGGCGATCTTGACGGTTTCGCCCTTTTGAGCAAACGACGAAAAGCTTGCGCCTGCCAAGACCAACATGGCTGCAGTCGAGACTGCTTTTTTAAACAATTTCATCTTCTTGTCTCCTCTATTTTTACGGTTCAAAAATCAACTGCTAGCGTAGCGTCTTTGTGTTGCGCTATTGGCCCTTAATCATCAGTAAATACCCTCGTTATTTGTCACCTTGGCGTAACTGTTTTTAGCTGGGCAGTTGGTAGTCAATCAACTGTTCACGCAGCTTGGTTTTCAGCATCTTGCCGGTGGCGCCGATGGGAATGGCATCGACAAAAACAACGTCGTCTGGAATCTGCCATTTGGCTGTTTTTCCTTGATAGAAGGCCAGCAGTTCTTCCTTGCTCACGGACGCGTTGGGCTTCTTCACCACGACCACAATCGGACGTTCATCCCACTTGGGATGTGGCATGCCGATGCAGGCTGCCATGGCGACAGCGGGATGACCCATAGCGATGTTTTCAATGTCGATGGAGCTGATCCATTCGCCACCGGATTTGATGACGTCTTTGGAGCGGTCGGTGATTTGCATAAAGCCGTCGGCGTCAATCGTGGCGACGTCGCCCGTGGGGAACCAACCGCGGCCTTTGTCGTCGTATTGCAGCGGGTCGCCGCCCTCGCCTTTGAAGTATTCCGCCAAAATCCAAGGCCCCCGAACCAGCAAGTCGCCATAGGTTTTGCCGTCCCAGGGCAACTCTTTGCCTTCGTCGTTGACGATTTTCATGTCGACGCCGAAGATGGCCCGACCTTGTTTGAGGCGCACCTTCATTTGCTCGTCTTTTGGCAAAGACAAGTGTTTGTTTTTGAGCGTGCTGAGGGTGCCGAGCGGTGACATCTCGGTCATGCCCCAAGCGTGCAACACCTCGACGCCGTAATCTTCTTGGAAAGAGTGAATCATGGCGGGAGGGCAAGCAGAGCCGCCAATCACGGTGCGTTTCAAACTGCTGAATTTCAACTGCGCAGGCTGCATGTGGGACAACATCATTTGCCAAACCGTGGGAACACCGGCGGCATAGGTCACTTGCTCGGACTCGATCAGTTCATAGACCGACTTGCCATCCAGCGCAGGGCCTGGAAAGACGAGTTTGGCGCCCGTTAAAGGCGCGGAATAAGGAATGCCCCAAGCGTTGACGTGGAACATGGGCACCACCGGCAAGACCGAGTCGCGCGCCGACATGGCCATGACGTCGGGCAAGGAAGCGGCATACGCGTGCAAAACGCTGGAACGGTGGCTGTACAAAGCCGCTTTCGGATTGCCCGTGGTGCCGCTGGTGTAGCACATGCTGGCCGCCGAATTTTCGTCAAATTGGGGCCACTCGTAGTCGGTGGATTGATTGGCAATCCAGGCTTCGTAACTCAGCAAACCTGGAATACCGGTGTCTGCGGGCAATTTGTCGGCGTCGCACAACAAAATCCAATGCTTCACGGTTTGGGCCTGTGCATGCACTTTTTGCACCAAGGGCAAGAAGGTGGCGTCGAAAATCAACACTTGGTCTTCGGCGTGGTTCATGATCCAGGCGACTTGATCGGGGTGCAAACGCGGGTTGATGGTGTGCACCACGCGCCCCGAGCCGCCCACGCCGAAGTACAGCTCCATGTGCCGGTAGCCATTCCATGCCAAGGTGGCGACGCGGTCGCTGAAAGCCAAACCCCCTTCGCCCAATTTATCCAGCGCATTCGCCACTTGGCGAGAACGCTTGGCCATGTCGGCGTAGGTGTAACGATGAAGGTCTCCCTCCACGCGGCGAGAGACAATTTCGGCATCGCCATGGTGGCGTTCGGCAAAATCAATCAAGGAAGAAGTCAGCAAGGGCTGGCTCTGCATCAATCCCAACATCCAAGGTCTCCTGTTTTTAAGGGTTCAAGGCATTCAAAAAAGAACGACCGTTCTATTTATTCTAAGGCAGTAAAACGGAGATAAAAAATTCTCGATGAGTCACTTTGAACCCTGCTGTCTCCGGGGTTACTGGGATCAGAGACAATGGGTTCATGGGCATGCAACTTCCTTCTTCACCCCTTGCTTGGGACAATCCCTTCTTTCAATTGGGGGCGCCCTTTTTCACAGAATTGAAGCCCACGCCATTGCCTTCTCCCTACTGGGTCAGCGTCAATCAGGCCTTGGCAAAAGACTTGGGTTGGTGGCAAAGCGAGGGAACAGACGACCTGGCATTGCAGGTGTTGACTGGCAATGCACAGTTGCCCGGCATGCAGCCATTGGCCAGTGTCTACAGCGGCCACCAATTTGGTGTTTGGGCCGGCCAGCTGGGCGATGGCCGCGCCATTTTGTTGGGCGCCACGGCCTCGAACCCTGTTTTGGGCCCACAAGAAGTTCAGCTCAAAGGCAGTGGGCCCACGCCCTACTCCCGCCGTGCCGATGGCCGGGCCGTGTTGCGGTCCAGTATTCGCGAATATTTGGCCAGTGAGGCCATGCACGCTTTGGGGGTTCCGACTTCAAGGGCGCTTTGCATCACCGGTTCTGATGCGCCGGTTTGGCGAGAGACCTTAGAAACGGCGGCCGTGGTGACCCGACTCGCCCCCAGTTTTTTGCGCTTTGGCCATTTTGAACACTTCGCCGCTCGCGGTGATGTTGAGTCTTTGCATCGATTGTTAAGGTTTGCGTTGTCACATTACTTACCCGAATGCGCATCGGCTTCGGGTCACATGACCAGCCTAGAAATGGAAGCGCCAACAAAAACCGCCCTGGCGGCGCAGCAAGCCACCGAACTGTTGCAAGCCGTGACCCAACGCACGGCCCGCTTGATGGCGCATTGGCAGGCGATCGGGTTTTGCCACGGCGTCATGAACACCGACAACATGAGTTTGCTCGGCCTCACCTTGGATTACGGGCCCTTCCAGTTCTTAGATGCCTTTGTGCCCGACCACATTTGCAATCACACCGATTCGCAGGGCCGCTATGCCCATGACCAACAGCCTCGGGTGGCGCATTGGAACTTGTACCGTTTGGCACGGGCGCTCATGCCTTTGATTCAAGACCCAGAACACGCACAAGGGGCGCTAGAGACCTTTGAGCCCGAGTTCGAGGCGACATACTGGCGCTTGATGCGAGCCAAATTGGGTTGGCAACAGCCCCGGGTTGAAGACACCAAGGAAGGCCACGCAGTTGACCCACCCATCCTGCAAGCGTTGCTGGATTTGATGGCCACAGAAGGCACCGATTACCCCATTTTCTGGCGGCGACTCAGTGGGGCCGTTGTCGAGCAGCAGACTGCCCACCCCGGACTTGCCAGCCCGCGCCTGACTGCACTGCGGGATCTGTTTTTGGATCGACCCCGGTTTGACGCCTGGTGGGCCCAATACCAACGCCTGTGGTCATTGGCGCCGCCCGATGGGCAGGCCATGCTCCGCACCAACCCCAAGTTTGTTTTGCGCAACCACTTGGCGGAACAGGCCATACAAAGGGCCAAGAACAAGGACTTTTCTGGAGTCACCGAACTCTTGCATGTGCTACAAACGCCGTTTGACGAACACCCTGAGTCGGAAACTTTGGCTGACTTCCCACCCGAATGGGCGGCTTCCATTGAAATCAGTTGTTCTTCTTAAATTTCATAGCTTCAAAATGTCTCAAAATCAAGACCCCTCGCTCCCCAAAACAGACGCTGAATGGCAAGCCTTTTTGGCCAGCAAAAATGCTGAACCGGTTGCCTTTCAAGTCACCCGACGTGCGGCCACCGAGCGGCCTTTCACAGGCAAATACGAAGCCCATTGGGCCGATGGCTCCTACCATTGCATTTGCTGCGGCAACAAATTATTTGATTCAAGCACCAAGTTTGACGCGGGCTGCGGCTGGCCCAGCTTTTCACAAGCGGCAGTCCCCGGCGCAATTGAAGAAATCGTCGACCGCAGCCACGGCATGGTCCGCACCGAAACCGTTTGCGCCCAGTGCAAAGCCCACTTGGGCCATGTCTTCGAGGACGGCCCAGCCCCCACGGGTCTGCGCTATTGCATGAACTCGGCCTCCTTGGACTTCGAAGCCAAAGGTGACGCATGAAGGCGCTGGTTGACCTGGTGCCGGTGCTGCTGTTTTTTGCGGCGTTCAAGCTCTTTGACATCTACACCGCGACCGCCGTGGCCATCGTGACGACCGTGTTGCAAATCATTTACTTGAAGCACCGCGATGGAAAAGTTGCGCCGATGCAGTGGGTCACTTTGGGCATCATCGTGGTGTTTGGGGGCGCCACCTTGTTGACGCACGACGAAACCTTCATCAAATGGAAACCCACTCTGCTTTATTGGGCCTTTGCCAGTGCGTTGGGCGTGGGCCAGTTCATTTTGAAGAAGAGCCCCATCAAGGTGGTGATGGGCGCCCAACTCAAATTGCCCGAACCCGTTTGGGGGCAAGTCAACATCAGTTGGATGCTTTTTTTCACGGTCTTGGGGTGTCTGAACCTGTGGGTGGCCAATCACTTTGACACGGCCGATTGGGTCAGCTTCAAGGTGTTTGGCTGCACCGCGCTGACCTTGGTGTTTGTGGTCATTCAGGCGCTTTTATTGGCCAAGCACATGCAGCCCACAGACACAACAACCGCCGAGAATGCCATGCCCTCCCCTCCACTTGATAATGCAACCCATGCTGAAACTGAAACCGCCATCACCAGCGAACGCCTCTCTGCTTTACTGCAGGCACGTTTGAACCCGACCCAACTGGAAGTGATCGACGAAAGCGCCTCCCATGCGGGTCATGTGGGGGCGAACGAGAGTGGCTCTGGCACCCACTTTCGGGTCAAGATTGCTTCACCTCTCTTTACAGGTTTGCGCCCGGTGGCACAGCATCGCCTTGTGTATGATGCCGTCGGTTCCCTCATGACCCAGGGCTTGCATGCTTTGGCGATTGAAGTGCTTTAACTCATTCAGGAATTTGTATGAAAAAATCTTCTGTGGCCATCGTTGCGGGTACCGCCCTGGCCTCCTTGTTGGCGATCTCTGCCCAAGCCCAAAACATTGCCATCGTGAACGGTGTTGCCGTTCCCAAAGCCCGCGCCGACGCGCTGGCGGCCCAAGTGGCCAAATCGGGTCGTCCGATCACGCCCGAAATTGAAGGCAAGATCAAAGAAGAAGTCGTGACACGTGAAATCTTCGTGCAAGAAGCCATGAAGCAAGGCCTGAACACCACGCCTGACTACAAAGAACAACTCGAATTGGCCAAACAAACCATTTTGATTCGAGAGCTGTTCACCGAATTCGAAAAGAAAAACGCCATCACCGACGCCGAAATCAAGGCTGAATACGACAAGTTCGTGCAAGCCCAAGGCGGTGCCGGTGCCAAGGAATACCACGCCCGTCACATCCTGGTCGAAAAAGAAGCCGACGCCAAAGACATCATTGCCAAGCTGAAAAAAGGCGGCAAATTCGATGAAATCGCTAAAAAGCAATCCAAAGACACCGGCTCTGGTGCCAAAGGCGGCGACTTGGGTTGGGCCAATCCATCGGGCTTCGTGAAAGAATTCAGCGACGCCTTGGTGGCCCTGAAAAAAGGCCAAACCTCTGAAACCCCCGTCAAAACACAATTCGGCTACCACGTCATCCGCGTTGAAGAAGTGCGTGATGCGGAGTTGCCTAAATTGGAAGACGTGAAGCCACAAATCGCTCAGCAAATGTTGCAACGCAAGATGGGTCAATACCAAGAAGACCTGCGTGGCAAAGCCAAGATTGAATAAAGTCAATTTAATCTCTCTTTAACCCACACCTGATCAGGGCTGGAGTCTCCATGAAACAAATTTTGTGGGCTTCGGCCCTTGTTCTTTCTGGCTTCCTGGGTCTTGGCGTTCAAGCCCAGGCTCAAAGTTCATCTTCAGCCTCGACCTCTCCAGTCTCGACGCCCAGTGATGGCAAGACGGAAGTCTTGTGGTTGGGACAAGCGGCCATGCGCATCACCACGCCCGGCGGCAAGGTCATCATGATTGACCCTTGGTTGATACCCAACCCGAAAACCCCGGCCGAATACAAAAAACTTGAAAATCTGGGCCACGTCGACTTGATCTTGGTCACCCACGCCCACGCCGACCACTTTGCCGACGCACCGGCTTTGGCACAGCTCAATCAAGCGCCTGTTTATGCCCCCGCAGGTTTGCAAGAGTCGATGCAAAACTTGGGCATCTTGCCCACCGAACTGACCCCGCGCATGAACAAAAGCGGCACGGTGAGGCCCTTCGGCCCCAATGGCGTCAAGATTACCGCGGTGCATGCCGAACATTCCTCTGAGTTGAACTGGCTCAACCCCACCACCGGCAAGAAAGAAATGCACGTGGGCGGCGAGCCGATTGGCTTCCTCATTGAGCTCGAAAACGGCTTCAAGATTTGGCACATGGGCGATACCGGCGTCTTTGGCGACATGAAGCTCATCGCCGAAATGTACCGCCCCGATTTGGTGATGTTGCCCATTGGCGGCAACTACACCATGGGCCCCAAAGAAGCGGCCTTCGCCATGCGCGAATTGATCAAAGCCCCATTGGCCTTGCCCATGCACTATGGCACTTACCCGCTGATCAACGGCTCTCCGCTTGATTTCCAAGCCGCGTTGAATGCCGGTGGTAACCGCACCACCGAGATGGTGGTGATGCAACCGGGCGACAAAAAACGTTTTTAAAAAGCGTTGTTAAAAACGCAACCTGGACATGACGCTGCTCAGCCACCAACTCGAACTGCTCAGCCCGGCGCGTGACGCCGATATTGGCATCGCCGCTGTGCACCACGGCGCCGATGCGGTCTACATCGGGGGGCCCGGCTTTGGGGCACGGGCCGCTGCGGACAATTCTTTGGCGGACATCGAGCGGCTTTGCAAAGAGGCGCATCGCTTCAACAGCCGCATTTTCATTACGCTCAACACCATCCTGCGAGACGACGAACTGGCGCCCGCCCGTCAATTGGCATGGGACCTTTACCACGCCGGGGCCGACGCGTTGATTGTGCAAGACATGGGCTTGCTCGAGCTTGATTTGCCGCCGATTGAACTTCACGCGAGCACCCAAACCGACATTCGCACCCCCGAAAAAGCCCGCTTCATGCAGGACGTGGGCTTCTCGCAAATCGTCTTGGCGCGGGAATTGACGCTGGAACAAATTCAAGCCATCCACCAAGTCATGGACCCGAATCGGGCGCAATTGGAGTTTTTTGTGCACGGCGCCTTGTGTGTGGCCTACAGCGGCCAGTGCTACATCAGCCACGCGCACACCGGGCGCAGCGCGAACCGGGGTGACTGCTCTCAAGCCTGTCGCTTGCCCTACCAAGTGACCGACTCGCAAGGCCGTTTTGTAGCGCACGACAAACACGTGTTGTCGATGAAGGACAACAACCAAAGCGAGAACATGGCGGCTTTGGTGGCCGCGGGCATCCGCAGCTTCAAAATTGAAGGCCGCTACAAAGACATGGCCTACGTGAAAAACATCACTGGCCACTACCGGCGTCTGCTCGACGAGTTGATTGAATCGGGTTCCGAAACCAGCCACAACCCCTACGCCCGCGCCTCGAGCGGCCGCACCCAGCTTTATTTCACGCCCGACCCCAATCAAAACTTCAACCGCGAATTCACCGACTACTTTGTGCAGGGCCGGCAAGAAGACATTGGCGCGTTTGACACCCCCAAAAACCCCGGTCAAGCGATTGGATGGGTCACCGCTGTGAACGCCGCTGAAGGATGGGTCGAACTGGAAACTGCCAGCCCCGACACCGAACTGCACAACGGTGACGGCCTTTGCTATTACGACTTACAAAAAGAATTGGTGGGTTTGCCCATCAACCGAGCCGAGTCCAGGCAAGTCAACCGCTGGCGCGTTTTTCCCAAAGACCCGATTGCGGGCCTGAAAGACCTGCGCAAAGGGGTGGAAGTCAACCGCAACCGCGACATGAATTGGGTGCGCTTGTTGGAGAAAAAATCCAGCGACCGTCTCCTTGGGGTCTGGGTTCATTTGGCTGAGGTGGCGTGTACGTCCACTCAACTCACTTTGCAGTTGACCCTGACCGACGAAGACGGCCACACCGGTCAAGCGAATTGGAATTTGCCACCGGAACGCGCGCGCGACGCCATTAAAAACGAACAAAGCCTGCGTGAGCATCTGGGCAAATTGGGTCACACCGAATTTGAACCCATTGATATTCAGTTGGCCTTGAGCCAAGCCTGGTTCTTGCCGGCGTCTCAGTTGAACCCTTTGCGCCGACAAGCTTTGGCCGCTTTGACACAAGCGCGGCAAAGCGCCTATGTGCGCCCTGCTCGTGCTGTGCCCTTAAGTCCGCCAGCGGTTTACCCAGAAGATTCCTTGAGTTATTTGGCGAATGTTTTCAATCAAAAGGCGCACGCCTTTTATGAAAAGCACGGTGTCAAGGTGATTGCAGCGGCGTATGAGGCCCACGAAGAAACCGGCGAAGTGTCTTTGATGATCACCAAACACTGCGTGCGTTTTTCCCTTAGCCTCTGCCCCAAACAAGCCAAAGGCGTCACGGGGGTTCAAGGCACCGTCAAAGCAGAACCCCTCACCTTGATCAACGGCAAGGAAAAACTGACCCTGCGGTTCGATTGCAAACCCTGCGAGATGCACGTTGTGGGCAAAATGAAAAAGTCGGTTTTACAAGCCGCCCAAGAACAACCGCTCACTTTTTACAGAACCCGACCTGAGGCTCAGGCGGTTCATTGAGGATTCCGCCATGACCTTGCCGCAACGTCCCATCATCTACAAAACCTTTGGCCGCCGTCACGGGCCCATCACCCGGTTGTTCAGCCCGGGCGACTTGGGTCAGGTGCTGAAGCCCTTTGTTTTTTTGGACTACATCGAGGCCGAAAATGACGGCCCTAAGTTCGGCTTCCATCCCCACTCCGGCATCGCCACCCTGAGCTTCCCGCTGACTTATGAAATGGAGCACCTCACCTCATTGGGGCAGCTCGATCTGGTGGAGGCCAAAGGGGAAGAATGGGTCATCGCAGGGGGCGGCATCTGGCACAAATCCAACCTGACGGGGGCGGGACAATTGACCGGTTTCCAAACTTGGTTTTCATTGCCCGAGGCCCATGAATTGGCCGAGCCCAGCGCCTTGTTTTTGCCAGCGGCCTCTGTCCCCAAGGCAGGCCCCATCACGGTGCTGATGGGCAGTCATGACGGCGTCCAAAGCCCCGTGCCTGCGCCCTTTGACGCCAACTATTTTTGGGTGGAATTAATGGCCGGCGAAAACTGGCATTACGAACCGCCGGTCAGCCACAACTTGGCCTGGGTGTTCTCCCAGTCGGGGTTGCTTGAGGTGAGCGGCAGCACCTTGGAGCGGGAGCTGGCGGTCTTTGCCCCCGGGAATGAGGCCATCACCTTTCATGCAGAAAACGCCTGCGCCTTTTTGGTCGGCAGCGCCAAGCGGTCCAGCCATGAATTGGCACTGGGCAATTACTCAGTGCACACCACCCCAGAGGCTTTGACCCGAGGGGAATTCAGAATCGCGGAATTGGGCCGCGAGTTGAAGGCGCTGGGCAAGTTGTAGAAAGCCAGCAAGAAGTCTGGAACCGGCCGGGGTGTTTAACCGGGGTGCTTAACCCACCCAACGACGGGCATTGCGCCAGATTTGCATCCAAGGGCTCAAGGCGCTGGGATCGCCTGAGGTCCAACTCATTTGGATGTTCCGGAACACGCGCTCGGGGTGCGGCATCATGGCCGTGAAGCGGCCATCGGCCGTGGTGACGGCGGTTAAACCACCGGCGCTGCCGTTCGGGTTGAACGGATAGGACTCCGTGGCCGCGCCAAAATGATCGACAAATCGCATCGCCGCAATCGCTTTGTTGGCGTTGCCGCGGGCGCTGAAATTGGCAAAGCCTTCGCCATGGGCAACGGCTATCGGCAACTGGCTGCCTGCCATGCCTTGCAAAAATAAACTGGGGGAAGCCAACACCTCGACCAAAGACAACCGCGCTTCAAAGCGCTCGCTTTGGTTGGTGGTGAAACGCGGCCAGTCTTGGGCACCGGGAATGATGTCGGCCAACTCGGCAAACATCTGACAGCCATTGCAAACGCCCAAACCAAAGGTGTCTTGGCGGTCAAAAAAGCCTTTGAACTGGTCTGACAAGGCCGGGTTGAAGGTGATGCTGCGGGCCCAGCCAATGCCAGCACCCAGCGTGTCGCCATAACTGAAGCCACCACAGGCCACCACGCCGCGGAAATCGGCCAAGCGGGCGCGACCCGATTGCAAGTCGGTCATGTGCACGTCGTAAGCGTCGAAGCCCGCTTCGGTGAAGGCGTAAGCCATTTCGACGTGTGAGTTCACGCCTTGCTCGCGCAAAATCGCGACTTTGGGGCGGCTCAAAACCAGGCCGGGTGATTGGCCTTGGGAGGGGTCAAATTGTGAATCGACCTGGGGGTCAAAGGTCAACTTGACCTGCATCCCGGGGTCATTCGGCAGGCCGGCTGCAGCGTGCTCGGCATCAGCGCCGGCGGGGTTATCTCGCAGGCGGTTGATTTTCCAGCTGACCGAATCCCAAACCTGTTGCAAATCAAAGAGACTGGCGCTGAACACGCACTTGGCATCGCGCCAAACTTGCAACTCGCCCACACCGGCTTGCACGGTTGAATGGGCGGGACGCGTCTTGCCAATCACGTGGCTGTGTCGGCTCAAGCCGTGCTCACGCAACACTTGCATGACGGCGGCACGGTCTGCGGTACGCACTTGAATGACAGCCCCCAACTCCTCGTTGAACAAGGCCTTCAATGTCAGTTCGTCCCGACGGGCACTGACCTGAGTGGCCCAGTTTTTACTGTCGCCCACATCCGCGCGGCTGTCACGGATGCCGTCGCCTTCGGTCACCAGCAGGTCGACGTTCAGGCTAACGCCCACATGGCCAGCAAAGGCCATTTCTGCCACGCTGGCAAACAGGCCGCCGTCGCTGCGGTCGTGATAAGCCAAGATTTGACCTCGGGCGCGCAAGGCGTTGATGGCTTGGACCAAATTTTTCAGATCTTGCGCGTCGTCCAAATCAGGCACTTGGTCGCCAGTCTGGTCCAGCACCTGCGCCAAAATGGAGCCGCCCATGCGCATTTGCCCGCGCCCCAAATCAATCAAGATGAGCGAGGTGTCGGCCTCATGGGTCTGGAGTTGGGGTGTCAAGGTACCGCGCACGTCGGCCAGTGAAGCAAAAGCGGTGACGATCAGACTGACGGGAGAAGTAACCTTTTTCTGGGTGCCACTGGCGTCTGTCCATTGGGTCCGCATGGACAAGCTGTCCTTGCCCACGGGGATCGAAATCCCCAGCGCAGGGCAAAGTTCCATGCCCACTGCTTTGACGGTTTCGTACAAAGCCGCGTCCTCGCCGGCCTCGCCGCAAGCGGCCATCCAGTTGGCAGAGAGCTTGACGCGCGGCAATTCAAAAGGCGCCGCCAACAAATTGGTGATGGCCTCGGCAACGGCCATGCGACCGGAAGCGGCAGCGTCCATCACCGCCAACGGGGTACGCTCGCCCATGCTCATGGCCTCGCCGGCAAAGCCTTGGTAATCGGCCAAGGTGACGGCGCAATCGGCCACCGGCACTTGCCAGGGGCCGACCATTTGGTCGCGGTGCGTTAAGCCCCCGACGGCGCGGTCGCCAATGGTGATTAAAAAACGTTTGCTGGCGACCGTGGGGTGCGCCAAAACGTCTATCGCGGCCTGTTGCAGACTCAACCCGGTGACGTCCAAGGGCTTGAATTGGCGTTTCACGGTTTGGACATCCCGCAGCATTTTGGGCGGCTTGCCCAGCAGCACATTCATGGGCATGTCGACCGGCTGGGCATTGTGGGCTTCAACGCCTGCACGGCCATCGGCCACCACCAATTCACGCGCTTCAGTCGCGACGCCAACGACGGCAAAGGGACAACGCTCACGTTCGCAAAAGGCTTTGAACTGCGGCAAAGACGCTGGCGCAATGGCCAACACATAGCGTTCTTGGCTTTCGTTGCTCCAAATTTCTTTGGGCGCCAAGCCCGATTCTTCGAGCGGCACTTGGCTCAAATCAAAACGAGCGCCGCGACCGGCGTCGTTGGTTAATTCGGGAAAGGCATTTGACAAGCCGCCAGCGCCCACATCGTGGATGGCCAAGATGGGGTTGTTGGCGCCTTGAGTCCAGCAGTGGTTGATGACCTCTTGCGCGCGGCGTTCAATCTCAGGGTTGCCGCGTTGCACTGAATCAAAGTCGAGTTCGGCCGCGTTGGCACCTGTGGCCATGGAGCTGGCGGCGCCGCCGCCCATGCCAATGCGCATGCAGGGTCCGCCGAGTTGAATCAACAAAGTACCCGCTGGGAATTCAATTTTGTGGGTCAAACCCGAATCGATGACACCCAGCCCCCCTGCGATCATGATGGGCTTGTGGTAGCCGCGGCGCACGCTGTCGACGTCAGAAGTGACGGTTTGTTCGTATTCGCGGAAATAACCGGTCAAATTCGGACGGCCAAATTCATTGTTGAACGCAGCGCCGCCCAAGGGCCCTTCGATCATGATTTGCAAGGGGCTGGCAATGTGGGCTGGCTTGCCAAATTCAGTGGTTTGTTCCCCTTCAAAAACGAGTTTGGAAACGGTGAACCCGGTCAGGCCGGCTTTGGGTTTGGAGCCCCGTCCAGTCGCACCTTCGTCTCGAATTTCGCCGCCTGCCCCCGTGGCTGCACCTGGAAAAGGAGAAATGGCGGTGGGGTGGTTGTGGGTTTCGACCTTCATCAAAACATGGTGAAGGGCTTGGGTTTTTTGGTAAGCCGGAGCGCCCAGGCTGGTTTCATTGGGCGTCAAAGCCCGCGCCACGAAGCGCTCGACTTCATGGCCTTCCATCACCGAGGCGTTGTCAGAATACGCCACCACCGTGTGCTGCGGCGCCAGTGCATGGGTGTTGCGGATCATGCCAAACAGGCTTTTTTCTTGGCTCACGCCGTCGATGATGAATTGGGCGTTAAAAATTTTGTGACGGCAGTGCTCACTGTTGGCCTGCGCGAACATCATCAACTCGACGTCGGTGGGGTTGCGTTGCAAACCTTGGAAGGCACTGACCAAATAGTCCATTTCGTCATCGGCCAAGGCCAATCCAAATTGGCTATTGGCTTGCTCCAAGGCCAATCGACCGCCGGCGAGCACATCGATGTGGGCCAACGGTTCGGCCACGAGTTCGGTGAACAAATGCGCGGCATCGTCTCGGACAAACATCACCGATTCGGTCATGCGGTCATGCACCAAGGCAGCCACGGCTTGAGATTGCTCGGGCGTCAAACTGACGTCGCCCAAGACACCATCCAAAACACCATTGAAGACGCCGCTCAGCAAAGGTTGTTCAAGGTGCAGGTGGTACTCCGTGACCCGTTCCACGCGCTTCAACGACAAGCCACAGTTGCGGGCAATGTCAGTGGCTTTGGAGGCCCAAGGTGAGACCGTTCCAAAACGGGGGCTGACCCAAAACACGGGGTCTGATTTGGCCGAAGTTTTTGAGAAAGTGCCCGAAGAAGACGCCGATGGTTCAAAAGGCTCCCCATAAGTCAACAAAGCCGCCAGCTGGTTTTTTTGGGCCTCTGTGGGTGCCGATTCAGAGGCCACCCAATGCACGAACCGGGCGCTGATGCCGGT
>CAILKX010000168.1 GCA_903834975.1 uncultured Curvibacter sp. | reverse complement strand
TAAGCGGCCATGATGCCTTGGCATCCTCAGCCACCCAGTACCGGGTTCATCTTTGTTGCATCTCGTACTTGAATCCGCCAATTAAGAACCAAATTAACCATCAAATTAACCATAAAATTAAAAATCAGTTTGGAAGGTTAATAAGCCCCCTCAATAAATCAGGGTCCGGTCATTAATGGCTGGTTTGGGCTGAAATCAACGCCGAATTCATTTGGGCCACATATTGCTCGCAAAGACCGGTCGGGATGACGAATTTACGTCGACCATCTTCCTCGTGCTCCTGCATGCTCACAAAGCCGATTTTTTTTAGGCGCACGATGACCCGATGAGCGGTCGTCGGGGAAATGTCTTTGAAGGTGCGCATGAAACCCACCACCGGCACATTGGCCTCTTGGCCCCAGAGGATGATGAGTTTGTTCAAAACGAACTCTTCCACCGGGGTCAAACGGGGCAAGGAAGGAAGCGCGCGAACCGTGTCAGCCAGTTCGCAAAACTTAGAGTAAGGGCCTTTGAGTTTATGGTTCATCCACCCATTATGGCCCCCTTTTCTTTAAATACCAACCTCTATCTATCGCCCTAAATCATCGTCATTTTTGTTATTTAAAACAGAGTGGCGATTGTTCCGAAAGTGGTTACAATTTGAATTCAATAATTGAAAGCCACCGATTTGTTTGAATTGACCACTTTGCTGATTTCCGGAATCACCTACTATTTGGTTTTCTGGTTCAATGATTGGTTATTTAAAGGGCTTGAATTCAGCGCCGGAAACTATTGGATTTATTTACCCGCCGGCATTAACTTGGCCTTGACCCTGGTGTTGGGCACTTGGGCTGCCCTGGGTTTGGCATTGGGTGCTTTCCTGGTTACTGTTCAGAGCGCACCGCATGGTGGCTGGCTGGAGGCCGCCGTCCAAGCCTTGATGGTGGGTTTGGGCCCCGCTTTGACCTTCTGGTTTGCCCAAAAAGTGCTGCGCCTGAACCCGAATCTGCAAGACCGCTCGCCGCAAAAGCTACTTGTTTTGGCCTTGCTTTTTTCAGCGATCAGCGCCTTGCTCAAGCAACTTTGGGTGAATGGGGGCGCACTGGGGCTTGAATTCATCACGCCCTGGGCTGTGCAAGCCCTTGGAAATTTCTTGGGGACTTTGGTTTGTTTGTACCTGTTTAAATTGGCCTTATTTTTAGCCGATAACTACCCCAGGCAAAAACCATTGAATTAACGCCTGAATGAACCCTTAAATGAAGCACCGCCTTCACTTTGGGTTAATCTAGATGCCTATGTTTGACACCAGCGCATTACAAGGCATCACGGGCCTTTTCGTCTTTGTGGCCATTGCCGCCACCTTGAGCCAAAACAGAAGTCAAATCAACTGGCGACTGGTTTTTAGCGCCATCGCCATGCAGTTTGTTATTTGCGTGGCTTTTACAAAATTGGGCTTTTTGCAACAGGCTTTGGCGGCATTGAACGACGGTGTTCAGGCCCTCAGTCGCGCCAGCACCCAGGGCACTTCATTTGTCTTTGGCTATTTGGGCGGTGGTGTTGCGCCCTTTGAAGTCAAAGACCCGCATTTGATGGTGACTTTGGGGTTTCAAATTCTGCCCCTCATCATCGTCATTTCAGCGCTTTCGGCCCTGCTTTGGTATTGGCAAGTCTTGCCGCTGTTGGTCAAAGTCATCAGTGGTTTTTTTGAGCGCACCTTGAACACCCGTGGGCCAGCTGCTCTGGTGGCCGTGATCAATATTTTTTTGGGTCAAGTCGAGTCGGCTTTGATGGTCAAGCCTTACTTAGCCAAGATGTCAAAACACGATTTGCTGTTGGTCATGACCGCTGGCATGGCCATGATTGCGGGCTCGATGATGGTGGTTTATGCCGCCATGTTGGGGCCTGCGTTGGGCGACGACATGGGGGGCATTTTGGGGCACCTCATCACCAAATCCATCATGTCGGTGCCGGCCTCCATTTTGTTCGCGCACTTGCTCATTCCTGAAAAACGCCTCGCTCACCCTGACTCAGAAGCGAGCGCCAAAACCCCGGTGCAACGCCCTTATAAAAGCGTGATGGACGCCATTACCCGAGGCACTTCAGAGGGCTTGTCCATCTATTTGAGTGTGGTTGCCATTTTGATTGTGCTCAGCGCCCTGGTTGCGCTCGGCAACGACAGCTTGGCCTGGGTCGGTCTCCAATTTGGTTATTCACTCAGCATTCAGGGGATCGTGGGTCACCTGTTTGCACCCATGGCCTGGCTCATGGGTTTGCCGTGGGATCAAGCCACCACCGGCGGGGCTTTGCTCGGCGTTAAGACGGTGTTGAATGAGTTTTTGGCGTATTTGGATTTGATCAAATTGCCCGCATCGGCACTCAGCCACCATTCTCGTTTGATCATGATTTATGCACTTTGCGGCTTTGCTAATTTGGGCAGCATTGGCATTCAAATCAGTGGCTTGTCGGCGATGATTCCGGAGCGGCGCGACGAACTCAATGCCTTGGCTTGGCCTTCCTTCATCGCCGCGATCTTGGCGTCTTGCATGACGGGCGCGATTGTGGGCTTGGTCACTTAACTGCGTCGAGCAAATCGCGCGCATCCAGCGCCATCATCCATTCCTCATTGGTCGGAATCACCAACACCTGAATGGCGCTGCTCGGGTTGCTGATGCAGGCGGCATGGGTTTGATTGGCGGCTTCATCCAAAGTGATGCCCATCCAAGCCAGCCGCCTGCAAAGGGCCGCGCGCACCAGCGCCGATTTTTCGCCCATCCCCCCGCTGAAAACCAGGGCGTCCACGCCGCCCAGCACGGCGGCATAGGCGCCGACATATTTGCTCAAGGCGTAAACAAAAAAATCAATGGCCAATTGCGCGCTTTCATGGGTCTCACGTTGCGCCTCCAGTGTCCGCATGTCGCCGCTGATTTGCGATAAACCCAGCAAGCCCGATTGCTTGAACAGCAAGTCCTCCAACTCGGGCAAACTGAAGTGCTTGTGGCGCAGCAAATACAAAACACCGTCGACGGGCACATCGCCGCAACGCGTTGACATCGGCAGGCCGGTGATGGCGCCAAAGCCCATGCTGGTGTCTTGGCTCTGCCCCTCCAGCATCGCGCAAACGGAGGCCCCGCCCCCCAAATGCATGGCAATCACACGCCTTGCTTGCGGCCAACGTTGCTTCACTTCATGGCTCAGGTATTCATAGGAAATGCCGTGAAATCCCCAGTGGACCAAACCCGCTTGGTGCACCGCCGGCGCCACCGCATAACGCTGCGCCACCTCGGGCATGTGGCGGTGAAACGCCGTATCAAAACAGCCGATTTGGGGAATGCTGGGGTCGGCCTTCATCAAGGTGCGGGCGACGCTGACATTGATGGGTTGGTGTGAAGGCTCCAGCGCGCTCAGGCTTTCCAGGTAGTTGAGCGCCTCATCGTTCAAGAACGCGGGTTTGTTGAAGCGGTCCCCCCCTTGAACCAAGCGGTGCACCACGCCCTTTAAGGGCAACGCAGGAAACTGCGCTTGGAGCCAGGCCAGCACAGGCGCCAACACCTGGCTGGCATCCAGGTGGGGCGGCAAGAGGAGGTTGGCTTCGAGGGCCTTTCCGGTCGCATCAAAAGCCTCGAATCGAGGTGAATCCTGCTGCAGGCCTTCGACTTGGCCTTTGCACAACAAGGTGAGATCGGGCTTGGGTTCGAGTCGATACAGGGCAAATTTGAGGCTGGTCGAGCCGGCGTTGAGGCACATCAAAGCCGCCATGTTCAGCGCCACTTTCTGGCCACCAAGGCGGCAATGGCGGTCGACAGCAGGCGCGAGACATCGTGGTCGGCGCGGCTGGTCAGGATGATGGGCACTTTCGCCCCCAGCACCAGTCCGGCGGTCACGCCGTGGCCCATGAAGCTCCAGGTTTTGTAGATCACATTGCCCGCCTCGATGTCGGGTGCCAGCAGAATATCGGCCACGCCCGCGACGGGGGAGTCGATGTGTTTGATCTGCTTGGCTTCTGGGCTGATGGCGATGTCCAAGTCCAAAGGGCCATCGACCCAACCGCCCACAATTTGCTGGCGATCCGCCATCTTGGACAAAATGGCCCCATCCAATGTGGCGGGCATTTTGGTGTTGACCGTTTCTACCGCCGCCAACACCGCCACCTTGGGGCACACGACCCCGAAAGCCAATGCAAAGTCAATGGCGTTTTGACAGATTTCGCGCTTTTGATCGACGTTGGGCGACACGTTCAATGCCGCATCGGTGACGAACAAGGGTCGATCGAAGTCGGGTAAAAAACCCACGGCGCAGTGGCTCAAAAGCCGCCCCGTGCTGAGTTTGTTTTCATGTTGCAAGATCGCATGCAAAAAAACATCGCTGTGCAAACTGCCCTTGGTTAACGCCTGCAGCCTGCCTTGACCGGCATCCCGGGCGGCCTGCTCCGCGGCGGCTTCGGGGCTGTCGGCTTCAACCCACTGGCAGCAAGACAGCCCGCCGGACTGATCGAGTCCTTCAGCCTGCGCCAAGGCTTTGATGTCGGCCACAGGGCCATAAAAAACCGGTTGGATCAGCCCCCTTTGCGCGGCTTCGATGGCGCCCAACAAAGACTCGCGGTGACAGGGGTAAACAACGCCCATTGAAATGGGGGTGGTTGAGACCGAGGCGAGCAGGCTTTGCACCCGCTGGGTGACGCCGGCGTCCTGGCTGATGAAAAGCGCTTGATCGAAGGCGGGGGCGGGGGTGGGGTTCATGCAGCCATACTAACCACACGGCATGGACACTGCATGCACAAGGCATGGACACGGCATGTCTAAACGGCGGGTTAGAACCTCACCACGGCGCTTCGCGTTTTAATTTTGGTGTCTCCCAAGGTCAGCGCATCAAAGCGGCCCACCCAATGCGCGAGCAGCCGCCACAATCGCCCGCGCCACCTCGCGTTGGCTCTGCACCACTTGCGGGGTCGTGCGCACCACCGCGAGTCGGGCTTGCAAAACGTCTTCTTCACTCGCCGCCCCGGTTAGATAAGCCCGCTGGGCCACGCCCAAGGCCTTTTCCAAGGACTTTTGCTTGGCCGCTAAGCGTTGCAGTTGCTCGCGGTTGGCGGCCAATTGGGTGAAGCCTGTTTCAACCTCCCCCACGGCACGCAGAACGGCCAAGCGATAAGCCAGCAGGGCCTCTTGCTCTTTGCCTCTGGCCACTTTCACCTCGGCATCGATGCGGCCGAAATCAAACAAGCGCCATTTGAAACCCAGCAAGGTCTGACCAAAAGCCGATCTGGATGAATCAAAGGTGCTGAACACATTGCTGTCCTGGCCAAAAGCGGCGATCAAACTGACTTTGGGGTAATACTCGGCCAGCGAAGCAGCAACCCTGGCGCCGGACGCTTTCAGCCGTTGCTCCGCTGCCAACACGTCGGGGCGACTTCGAATCAAAGCGACCGGGCTGGGCCCGACCGGATCAGGCACCGGCTGGTTCAAAACAGCCGTAGGGGCTGCAACGCGCCAGGCGCTTGGGTTTTGACCCAACAGAACGGCGATTCTGACTTGTTGCGACTCGATGGCCGAGACCAAGTTGGGTAAATTGGAAGACAGTTCTTCCAGCCCCGCCTCGAATTGGTAAAGCTCTTGTCGAGTCGCCGTGCCCGTTTTTTCGCGTGCCTTTAAGACCTTGAACTGAGAATTCAGCAGGCCCAGTTGATGTTCAAGGGCGGCCTTTTGACCCGCCGCGCCGAGCATCAAAAAATAAGCATCCGCGACTTCTGCGGTGATCGAAATTTGCAGGGACTGCAGGTCATTTTGTGTGGCCATTACGCTGGCTTTGGCGGCCTCACGTTGGCGCTTCAGACTGCCTGCAAAGTCCAGATCCCAAGAGCCCGAAAGTCCGAGTTGATAGCGATCCACTGTTCTGGGAAAGTTCGGAATCATCTTGCTCAGCACACCCAAACCAGAATTGAGAGACTGCTCTACTTGACCCGCCGTGGCATCCAGGCCCACGTTGGGCAACAGATTGACCTCACTTAAATTGAAAGACGCGCGAGATTGCTCCAACCGTGAGAGGGCTTGTTGCACGTCCAAATTTTGATCCAGGGCCAAGGCCTCTAATCGGTTCAACTCGGGGTCGTTGAAAGAGGCCCACCAAGCGGTTGCAGCAGAAGTTCCCGAGGAAGCACTTGGCGGCGTCGAGGCGGGGCCATGACGCCACTCAGATGACAGCGCCGGGCCATCCGTTCTTGGTGGCAACGGTTGCGCGCAGGCGCTGAGCAGCAGAGCCGTCAATAACAAGGACCGTTTCATGATTGAGCCTCCCCGCTCTTGCTGGCCAGCAAGAGGTACATCACCGGTGTTGCAATTCGAGCCAATAAGGTGGAGGTGACCAAGCCCCCAATCAAAGTAATGGCGGTGGGCGATAGCAGGCCGTTGTTCTCACTGGCCAAGGGCAACAACCCACCAATGGCGGTCACCGAGGTCAGGACCACGGGCAAGAAACGCAGCTCGCCGGCCTTTTCAACGGCCTCTCGGATTTTCATGCCTTCGGCCCGCAACTGCTCGGTGAAGTCGACCAACAGAATCGAATTTTTAATTTCAATGCCAATCAGCGCGATCAACCCGACGATGCCCGTGAAAGACAAAGAATTCCCCGTCAGCCAGAGCGCGGTGACGGCGCCCAACAGGCCAAAAGGCACGATGCCAAAGACCACCGCCACGGTTCTGAATTGGCCGAACTCCAAAATCAAGACCGCCAAAATGCCCAGAGACGACACCACGATGGCCGGCACAAAGCCCGAAAAGCTGCGGGTCTTGGCCTCGGCTTCACCGCCCAACAAAATGGAATAGCCCGGCGGCAAATCGAGCGCTTGGCGCACCCGTGCTTCGGCCAAGGCGGTGGATTCCCCGATCAAAAAGCCCGGTTTGACATAGGCGGTGAGGGCCACGGAACGCGATCTTTTGATGCGCTCAATTCGGGCCGGTTCAGAGGCCAGCACGGGTTTGGCAATGGCACTGAGGTGGACCGCTTGCCCGTCGCTGCTGGGCACATAAATCTCAGAAAATTGCTCGATTTGGTTGCGCTCGCCGGGCATCGGCAACCGCACTTTGACGGGGTAGTTGTCGCCGTCCTCGTCCCGCAAATTGGCGGCTTGTGTGCCGGTCAGTGCCAGTTGAACGGTTTGACGAATGACGCCGGCGCGCACGCCCAAAGCACTGGCGGCCTCTTCGTTGACATCCAAATTGAGCAAGGTGCGCTTGAGTCGGATGGGGTTGTTGACGTCACGCAAGCCAGGCGTTTCGATCATGGCTTGTTCGGCTTTGGCGGCCAAGTCACGCAACGTGTCGAGGTTGGGGCCGAGCAGTCGAATCGCGATCGGCGCTTCAATTTCGGGCCCATTCACAAAGGTCAAAAAGCCGACTTTGGCCCCCGGAATTTGTTGAAATTCTTGGCGCAAGCTTTCGAGCAATTGGTCGCTTTTTTTGCTTTCCCACGCCTTCAGTCCGACCGCCACTTCACCAAACGCGGTGTCCACTTCTTTTTGGCCCACGTTGTAATAAATCTGTGGATTGCCGCGGCCCACATTGCTTGAGTACCAAGCGACCTCAGGGACCTTGGCGAGTTTGGCTTCAATTTGCTTGACCACCCGATCGGTCTGATCAATTGCGCTGCCTTGGGGCAGATCGACCCGAATCAAGAACTCGGGCGTTTCAGCGGGCGGAAACAAACTCGTTCCAATCACCTTGATGATGGGAATGGACAGCAAGGTGGTGGCCAACAAAATCGTCAAAGACAGTTTCGGCCTTTCAAGGGCGCGGTGCAAAACCGGCGCATAAAAGGTTTGGATGCCATAAGTCAAGCCTTGCAAAAGCCGGTTGCCGTGGGGGTCTTCATTGGGTTTTAAAACCGCGGCGGCGGCCAAGGGCACCAAAGAAATAGACACCAAGAAGGAGCCTGCCACCGTGGCAATCACGGTGACGGGCAAGGACCTGATGAACTCGCCCGCCGCCTCGGGAAGCGCCATCAAGGGGATGAAGGAGAACATCAAACACGCGGTGCATCCGGCGACGGCCAAGGTGATTTGCTGCGTGCCTTTGATGGCGGCGTCTTTTCTGGACGAGCCTTCACGCAACCAACGGGCAATGTTTTCGACCACCACAATCGCATCGTCGACGAGCAGGCCCAAAGCCACGACAAAGCCCGAAATCGCGAGTTGGTTCAAAGTAAAACCAAAGGCCTTGAGCACCCACATGCCGATCAACAACGACAGGGGAATGGCCAGCATCACCACCGCTGAAGCGCGCAGACCCAGTGGCAACAAGGTGATTAAAACCAAGGCCAAGGCAATCAGAAAGTCACGGCCCAAGAGCCCTAAGCGCGACTTGACGTTGTCGGCTTGTTGAAAGCCCCGCACCAACTTGACCCCCGCGGGCAAGCCTCGCTCGAAGGCGTCAAGTTCAGCGGCCACTTGTTGAGTGAGTTTGGTGACGTCTTCGTTCTTCGCTTGGGTCACGGAAATGAGCACGGCCCTTTGTCCATTGAAGCGGGTGATGTAGGTCGGCTCGCCTTCCTCCCAGCTGACCTTGGCCACATCTTTGACCCGCAACACCCCGCCTTCTTTGGCCCATACGGGGACCGCGCCAACCTCAGCGGGGCCTTTGAAAGCGCCTTGAAACTGGACATCGAAACGCCGGCCCAAAGACTCCACGCTGCCAATGGGGGATTCGTTGCCAGCGGCCTTCAACGCGTCCACCACTTGAAGTGGCGAGAGGGCCAAGGCGGTCAGTTTTTCGCTGTCCAACGACACCCGCATTTCGCTGGGGGTGGTGCCCCAATATTTGGCTTCGTTGATGCCGGTGATGGCCCCCAATTTTTCCCTCAATTTGTCGGCCAATTTTTCCAATTGACGCATCGGTAAAGTCTCGCTGACCAAGGCAGCTTGAAAGAAAGCCACGTTGGTGGGGCGGGCCTTGATGACGTCGATGCGGGTCACACCGGACGGCAAGGTGGCGCGAATGGCGCTGACTTCACGACTCACTTGGTCGTAGGTGGTTTCAGGATCGGTGCCCCAAACAAACTCAACCCGCGTGGTGGAAATGCCCGCCCGGCTTTGGGAGCGCACCTCGCGAATGGCGTCCAATTTGTAGATGGCGTTTTCGACGGGCTTGGTGACCAGCTGTTCAATGTCGCTGGGTGTGGCACCGGGCAACACCGCATTGACCACAAAGATGGGCGGACTCAGTGTGGGGTCCTCGGTTCTGGGCGTGCTAAAAAAGGCCGAGAGTCCGAGCGCTGCCAAGAGCGAGAAAACGATGACCGTGAATTGCCATCGCTTGATCGAGAGGCCGGCTAAATTGAAGCTCATCGCAGGCTCTCCTGAACTTTCTGACCTTCGGTCACAAAACCCGCGCCTGCCGTAATCACTTTGACCCCCGGCTCAAGGCCGCTGACCCGAATCCACTCGCCCTCGATGCCGAGTACTTTGATTTCTTGTTTGTGCGCTGTGGCGTCTTTCGGATCCAAAACAAACACATACCCTTTGGTTTGGTTCGACTCCAGCAAGGCGCCCGGTGGAAGCTTCAAATCTTTGGAGGCGCCCGCTGAATGTTTTGAATGAAACTCAACAGAGCCGGTGCTGCCACTCGGAATTCTTTGGGGGGTGTTGACCACCAAATCCACCATGACGGCGGCTGTTTTGGGGTCGCTCGAAGCGCCAATGAAGCGCACCTTGGCGGGTAGGGCTTGCTCTTCGACCCCCAATCGAATCAGGGCCACATCCCCGGTGTGGATTCGTTTCGCGAAGGCCAACGGAATCGCCGCTTTGGCAATCAGCGGGGATTCCAAGTCGGCCATTT
This sequence comes from uncultured Curvibacter sp., assembly GCA_903834975.1. Classification (GTDB taxonomy): domain Bacteria; phylum Pseudomonadota; class Gammaproteobacteria; order Burkholderiales; family Burkholderiaceae_C; genus Curvibacter. Next base: position 4,557 of record CAILKX010000168.1, on the reverse strand, counting down.
TGATGATGCGTTGGCCCGGTGAGACCGTTTCGCCAAACTCACTGTCGAGTGACAGAATCACCCCTGAGAAAGGGGCTTTGATGGCGGTTGAACTCAGGTCGTAGTCGCTGCCTTCTAAACTGGCTTTGGCGGCTGCCAAGTTGTCTTGTGTGTCTTCCTTCAGGCTGTTGGTAATGGCGCCGGCTGCGATTAATTCTTGATTCCTTTGATTTGCTCTCAAAATCTTTTGGTATTCGGCATTGGCGCGCGCCTTGGCGGCCTCGTAATTAATGGGGGTGATCTCAGCCAGCAATTGCCCCTTGGTCACCAGTTGCCCCGCTTTGAAATTCACCGACTGGATCACACCGCCCACCCTGAAAGACAGGTTGGCCTCACGGTCTCGAAGCAAGGTCACGGGAAATTTTTGAATCGTTTCTTCAAAACCTGGGTTCACGGTAAAAGTTTGGACGGGCAGGGGAGGCGCCAACGACGGGGTCGCGACCTGCTTGGTACAAGCCCCCAGGGCGCTCAGCAGCATCAAAACGGCCCCAGTGCTCCAGGGCCATGCGGGCAGGCGTTGAAAGACGGTAGAAGATTTCATGGAGCAACTCTCTCTCGGATTCAAGGGGGCTTGGGGATGAAGAATGGTGTTTGTCGGGTGACGATTTTTGATTTGTGTTACCGATCTGATGAACCGACTTGTTTTGCCGGTTAGGGGGCAAGGCTCCTGAGGACCAAGCCCGACATGGCTCGAGCGGCGTCTTCCAACTCTTCTAAATTGCGTTGCTGCAAAAGCAGTGGATTGGCAAAAGGGGTGATCGCCACAAAGAGGCCTTTGACAACCTCGTCAATGGGCGTTTTGCGCTCAAACGCTTGCGCGTGTCTACCTTGCTCAATGATGCTTTGCAAAACGGATCGAATCACTTCGCGGTGGTTTTGCACGCATTCCCAGTTGTGGGAAATGGCGGTGGCCACCAGTTCATGCATTTGTCGATCCTTTAAAAACATGGCATAGCCATTGGTCAAAAGGGTTTGAAAGACATCGCGAATTTTTTGAAAAGAAGAACCCGATCCCTTTTGGACGGCGATGAGTTTCTTGGCAATCTGGGCCAAAGCCTCGCTGCAAACAGCCTCACCGATGGATTGTTTGGAGTCAAAAAAACGGTAGAGGTAAGTGCTTGAAACGCCAATGTCCTTGGCCAGAGCGGCGACCGATGTTTTTTCATAACCGTGGTCCCCAAAGTGTTTCCAAGCGGCATTGATGACCTGCAGTCGACGCACATGCTCGGCCGGGCCTCGCTTGACTTCAAGGGGAATGGGTTTGATTTCCGGCAGCATCGGAAAGGGTTTTTTGTGGTTAAGTTACATTTTTTAATAATCGTAACTTAATTTGGTTTTGGCTTCAACCCGCTCATGGGGTTGTTCTAAACAAGGCTGCTCTTAAGGCCGTTGCGTTGGTGAACCGCTTTGGCTTTGCGCAACCAGCCGTGCGACAACCAGCGGTGCCACATGACCAAGCCCCTGAGCCACTCGTCGGCGGCGTAGGCGATCCAAACGCCCGTGAGTCCCCAGCCTAAGTGAAGCCCTAAAAACCAACTCCCGCCGGCCATCACCGTGGACATAGAGCCGAGTCCGACCCACAAAGGGAATTTGGAGTCGCCTGTGGCGCGCAAGGCGGCAATCACAATCAAGTTGAAGGTTCGCCCTGTTTCAAGCGCGACCGACCACCAAAGCAAGCTGCAACCCGTCGCCAGAATATCGGGGTCTTGGGTAAAAAGGCCCAACAAGGCGCGACCTTGCCAAGCCATCAAAACCGACACCAACAAGCTCAATGCCAAGGCAAATTGCTGGGCTTTGCGTACCAGCAAATAGGCACTCTTAAATTGGCGAGCGCCGACCAAATGGCCAACCACCATTTCAATCGTGAGTCCCACGGCGGCGGCGCTGATCAAGATCCACATATTGAACTGCAACACATAGGCTTGTGTGGCCAAGGCGTTGGCACCCATTAACCCGACGGCGGCCACGCTGACCATGAAGGCCATTTCCCAGCTCAAGTTCTCTGCGGCACCGGGAACACCAATGTGGAGCACTGGTGCCAATTGCGCCCAACGCAAGCGCCACCAGTCGGCCCCTTTGGGGCGCAAACCCAGGCTCTTACGCCACCCCCACATCAAGAGCGCCCCACCCAAAACACGGCTCAACCCCAGCGCTAAGGCAAACCCCGGCAAACCCCAGCCAGAAAATGAACCCCAACCACGCATCAAAGGCCAAACCAAAACCAGGTGCGTCAAGTGCATGATCAAGGTCACCCACAGGGTTTCACGGGTTTTGAAGTGCGCGCGCATCACGCTGGCCATGCAGGCATTCCAGGCATCGAGCACCAAAACGGGGGCCAGTGCCTCAAGCAAGGGGGTGGCCAAGTCCAACACATCGTCAGGCACATTCAACAGTTGAAGCAGGGCGGGCGCCTGTAGCCAAGCCAATAGACCCATGGCGCCACCCATCCACGTGCTGGCTGCGAGGCCGGCCTTGGCGACCAGATCCGCTTCGCCTGTATTTCGAGCGCCCAGGTTCTGCGCGACCACCACACTGACGCCGGCGCCAATCAGCCTGAATACCATGAACAAGAGGCCAAATAAATGGTTGCCCACCGACAATCCTGCGCCTGCCGTATCAGAGAGCCGTGCTGCCATGGCAACCCCCACCATGCCAACGGCCGTGCCCGCACACAATTCAAAAAACAAAGGTAAACCGATTTGAAACAGGCTTCGACGAGAAACCGAGGGAGAAGGAGAGCGTGGTGACATGGAAAAAATGAATTGGATTCAAGACAGCGGATCTGGCCTGAAGGCGCTCAATATTGAATAATGCGGTGAATCAAAACAGGCGGGAGATTGTCTTGGGATCACCTCAAAATTCGACGAATCCAATCACGTGGTTCGAAATCTATGTGAATGATTTGCCCAGGGCCAAGGCATTCTATGAGGCTGTTTTTGGTGATGCCTTATTACCGGAGCCCAACGACGGCACTTTTGAAGCTTACCGCTTTCCTGGCGGCATGCCAGGAAATGGCGCGATGGGGGCCTTGATGCACCACCCCATGCGCAAACCCGCCCTGGAGGGGACCTTGGTTTATTTTCATTGCGAAGATTGTGAGATTCAATCTCAGCGTGCCCTCAAGAATGGAGGACACGTTTTTAAAGCCAAATGGCCGATTGGCCCTGATGGGTTCATTGCCATCATTGGCGACACTGAAGGTAATGCGGTGGGGTTGCACTCCTTCAAGTAAAAATGAAACAGTCTGGATGGGTGGTTTTCGCAACTTTCTCTAGGCGAGGAACTTGTGTTTCGTTAAATTTCTCTGGTCCCTGTTATCGACAAATGAGAAAAAATGAAAACTTCAGTCTACGGATTCCTGGTGGGTCTTAACTTCATTGTGGCGGTGACGCTGCTCAGCATCAATACGCACGTGAGTGCCAAAAATACCCACACGAGTGTGAAAAATACCTGTGATGAGATTGAATTGAGTGGCCCATAATCCGCAACCATCAACTTGGGTGCCCTGAAGACTTCACTGTGGAATTATTTAAAAATCACCAGCCCACGCTTAGAGAGCATGAAGTGAAGCTCATGCTCAAAAATGTGAGCGAGTCATTTCTGCCTGCATTTTTGTTGACGTTCTTGGTGGTGGCCTGTTTGTTTGGCTCGGTATCCACACTGAATTTGGGCATCTGGGGACTGGGTTGTGCTGCCTTGAAGTGGGCGCATTGTGTTCGTGCCCGTTTTTGGTTGGGTCAAAAAAATCCCTTGAATCTGAACCGGATTTACCAAGAATTCAGACTGCTGAATGGGCTTTATGGGGTCACTTGGGGGCTCTTGATTTGGGTCGGCATGTACCAAGAAACCTCGGATGCCCTGTCCATCTTTATCAACACGGTCATCAATGGGGTGGCCATCGCCACCTTGATTTTGTTATCGCCGGTGCCGGGCGTTTTTTCCGCGTTTATATGGGCGGAGTATTTGTCGGTCATTCCCCGGTATTTTTATCTGGGCGGCATCACCAACTACTCGTTATCGATTGCCGCAGTGGCGTGCGTCTTCATTTTGCAACGCTTGGTCAGGAATATTTATGCCTCGCTAAAAGAGTCTTTCGACCTGCGTCACGAAAACACCGGTTTGCTCGAGCTGTTGACCCAGGAGTCCCATAAAACCAAACTGGCATTTAAAGAAGCCGTTGAAGCGCATTTGGCCAAGTCTCGATTCTTGGCCGCTGCCAGCCACGATTTGAGGCAACCTATTCATGCCTTGGGCCTCTACCATGAGTTACTGTCCCGAAAAAATACAGACCCTGAATTGAAGGGCATTTTGAAAAGTGCCGTCACGGTGACCCAATCTTTTTCGGGCATGCTCGACGCCTTGCTGGATTACTCTCGCATCGAGGCGGGGGCGGTGCAACCTCAAATCCAGCCCTTCAAGCTGCAAACCCTCATCGATAAACTCGAGCCCGAATTTGCACCCCAAGCCAACGCCAAAGGGCTTTATTACCGAACACGCGAGTCGGATTTTTTGGTGGCC
>CAILKX010000167.1 GCA_903834975.1 uncultured Curvibacter sp. | reverse complement strand
TTGAGTTTGTCGAGTTCACTCAACTGCCATTGCAAGCGCTCGCGTTCTTGTTGCAAATTGGCTTGAGCGGCCAAGGCCTTTTGGCGCACTTCAAGCGCACGCCGCCATTCTTGCCAAGCCGTCTTCAAAGTTTTGGTGTTGATTAGCCCATACGCATCGAGCAAAGCCGCGACCGAATCGGGGCGCGTCAGGCTTTGCCATGCGTGTTGTCCGTGAATGTCCAGCAAACCATCGGCCAACTCGCGCAATTGGGTGGCGGTCGCGGGGACGCCGTTAATCCAAGCGCGGCTCTTGCCCTGGCTGTCGATGGTGCGGCGCAAAAGCAGGGGTTCATTTTGGGGCACTTCAAGACCCGCATCACTTAACCAAACTTGCAGGTGCTTGGGCACATCAAACTCGGCGCTGATGTCGGCCCGCTCAGCCCCATCGCGCACGACCGACGCCTCGGCGCGTGCGCCCAGCACCAATTGCAGCGCATCGATCAAGATCGATTTACCCGCCCCCGTTTCACCGGTGAGCACGCTGAAGCCGTCAGCAAAATCCAATTCCAACGCCGACACGATCACAAAATCACGCAGCGTTAATCGTTTCAAAGCCACGATTAAGCGCCCCCCTCGTTCCAGTGCATTTTCTTGCGCAGGGTGTCGAAATAGGTCCAGCCCTTGGGGTGCAAAAACCGCGCCTGATGGGCCGAGCGACGCACCGTGATGCGGTCGCCTTTGAGCAGCGAGGCGAGCGATTGCATGTCAAAACTGGCACTTGCATCGCGCCCACTCACCACCTCGATGGTGATCTCCACCGTGTCGGGCAAGGCGATGGGTCGGTTCGACAAAGTGTGCGGCGCAATCGGCACCAAAATCCAGCCCGCAATCGATGGATGTAGCAGCGAGCCGCCCGCCGACAGCGCGTAGGCCGTGGAGCCGGTGGGTGTTGAAATGATCAAACCGTCGGCGCGTTGGTTCGAGACAAAATGCCCGTTCACTTCGACCCGCAATTCAACCATGCCCGCCGTGGCGCCGCGGTTCACCACCACGTCGTTCAAGGCCAGGGCCTCGAACACGCAATGCCCATCGCGCATCACTTTGCCCTGCATCAGGCTGCGCGGGTCTTCTTCATAGACGCCCTGCAGCATGGGGCTCAGGGTCTGTTGGTAATGCTCAAACGGAATGTCGGTGATGAAACCCAAACGCCCTTGGTTGATGCCAATCAACGGCACGCGGTAGGGGGCCAAACGCCGCCCCACGCCGAGCATGGTGCCATCGCCCCCCACCACCAAGGCCAAATCGCACTGGCGGCCAATTTCTTCCAAGCTGGCGCTGGCATACTGGGTCAAGCCGGTGCTGTTGGCGGTTTCCTGTTCGAGGTAAACCTCGCAGCCTTGACGACTCAAAAACTGGCCCACATCGTCCAGCACCTCTCGGGAACTTTGTGCGCTGGAGCTGGCCGCGTTCCAAGAGGCCGCGGTCAAGTACTTGCCAAACAAGGCCACGTGGTGAAATTTTGATTTCATCCTCAAATTACATCATTAAAATGAGTCAATATGCTCGATGACCGCTCAAAGTTGTTGATGAAGGCGTTGGTCGAACGCTATATCGCCGACGGACAGCCGGTGGGTTCCCGCACACTCTCCAAAGCCTCGGGGCTCGAGTTGTCGGCCGCCACCATCCGAAATGTGATGGCCGATTTGGAAGACTTGGGCCTGATTGCCAGCCCCCACACCTCCGCCGGCCGCATCCCCACAGCCCGTGGCTATCGCTTGTTTGTCGACACCATGTTGACGGCGCAGCGGGGCAACTTGAACGCTTCCTTATCGGCCCCCATCATCGTGGCCGAGCAGCCCCAAAAAGTCATTGCCAACGCGGCCCAACTGCTTTCGAGTTTGTCTAACTTTGTCGGCGTTGTCGTGGCGCCCAAGCGCAGCTCGGTCTTCCGGCACATTGAATTTTTGCGTTTGTCCGACCGACGCTTGTTGGTCATCATCGTCTCGCCCGAAGGCGATGTTCAGAACCGCGTCATCTTCACCGAAGCCGATTACACGCAAAGCCAATTGCTTGAAGTGGCCAACTTCTTGAACGCCCATTACGCCGGTTTGGCGATCGAGCAGGTGCGTGAAAAGCTGAAAAACGAAGTCGATCACCTGCGCACTGAAATTGCCACCCTGATGCAAGCCGCCGTTAACGTTAGTACCGAGGCCTTGACCAGCCCGCAAGACGAGGTGGTGATTTCCGGCGAGCGCAACCTGTTGACCGTCAGCGACTTTTCCAGCGACATGGACCAACTGCGCCGGGCCTTCGATTTGTTCGAGCAAAAAACCCAGCTCATGCGCCTGCTCGACAGCTCATCGCAGGCCGAGGGCGTGCGCATTTTCATCGGCGGCGAAAGCCAAGTGGTGCCGTTCGAAGAACTCTCGGTCGTCAGCGCACCCTATGAAATTGACGGCCAAATCGTCGGCACCCTGGGCGTCATCGGCCCCACCCGCATGGCCTACGACCGCATGATTCAGATTGTGGACATCACCTCCAAACTCGTGAGTAACGCGCTGAGCCATCAGAAGTGAGCTTTGCGTGGGCTTCGAATGGGCTGGCTTAGAATCTCGCCCGGAAGGGGCGTTAGCTCAGTTGGTTAGAGCAGAGGACTCATAATCCTTTGGTCGAGTGTTCAAGTCACTCACGCCCTACCAATTCAAAAGCCACCCAAAGGTGGCTTTTTTTGTGGCCATTGGTTGTTTTTAAATTTAATCCTGTCAGTCCTTGTCATGCAGGTGGAGGCCCAAAGGAGGCCAAACACCTCCTTTTTTGACAGTCTGCCCCCCGTTTTATGCAGTCTGACGCAAAGTGCTGGTGACCCAGAAAAGCCCTGCCTAAAGTGCCATTTGTCGGGACTTTCCACGTCTTGCCTTGAACTGAAAGGATTTTTGAATGTCTGCTTCCCCAACCCCGCCCTCATCCTCCCATTCCCCCTCCCCAATCGCTCTTCGCTGGCAAGCCCTTCGCGCTGCCGTGGTGCGGTGCTTTCATGCTTATGCCGGTTGGCTGGTGAGCATCAGTTGGTGGCGCTTCGCCCTTGTTGCCGTTTTGGTCTTGACGATGGCAGGCATCGGCAATTCGTTCTTCGGCGGGGATGCCGCTCAGCCTCGTTCCCAACAGAAAGTGGCGTCGTCTGATAAGCCCAGCGTTCACATTCAAATGGGCCCCCTGGCCACGGCGAAAGAAGATGAAAAAGCCTTGGACAGCGAAACCAAAACACCCAGCACCCAAGGCGAAGCATTTAGCCTTCACTTTGATGCGGACGAGGACGATGTCGAGCACGGCGAACGGCTGCCCAACCTGGCCATGCTGTTGATCGTCGCCTCCTTGATTATCAAAATCATCTACCGTGGCCGCATTCAAGCTGAAGCCGCCGCGGCGGCTGCGACCGTCGTGGCGGAAACGGAGTCGTTGAAGCGGCAAGTCATGGAAGCGCGCATGGCCGCCATGCAAGCGCAAATGGAGCCCCACTTTTTGTTCAATACCTTGGCCGGCATTGAGCACTTAATCGAGACCGATCCACCGCGCGCAGCCACCATGCAAAAAAGCCTCATTGCCTTTTTGCGCGCCACCATGCCGACGTTGCGCGAAGCCAACGCCCAGGCCGAGCGTGACTTGGGTCGAGAATTGGCGGTGGTTCAGCCTTATCTGGCACTCATGCAGATGCGCATGGAAGAGCGCTTGCAGTTTGACCTTCAAGTGCCTGACGGCCTGCGCAGCGCCGTTTTCCCGCCCATGATGTTGCAAAGTTTGGTTGAAAACGCCATTCGCCACGGCCTGGAGCCCAAGGCCGAGGGCGGCAGCATCAGCGTGAGCGCCGAGGTGCAAGACGGCCAACTCATCGTTCAAGTACGAGACACCGGCGTTGGGTTTGCCCCCAGTTCAACCGAGGCCACAAGCGGCGGCATCGGCCTGTCCAATATTCGCGAACGTTTGCACTTGCTGTTTGGTCATCAAGCCTCGCTGCACACCAGCTCACCGAGCACAGGCGGCGCTTGTGTCACCATCAAGGTGCCTTACCAAACCCCGAAAATCTGACGATGCCGATGGAAGCTTTCAATGAAGTGACTGGGAGACCCTTGCGTGTCATCGTGGCCGATGATGAGCGATTGATGCGCGATCAGCTCTGCGCCCGACTGCGCGAGGTGGACGCCCAAATCGACGTGATCGCCCAAGCGCGCCATGGCCAGGAGGCGCTTGAGCAGGTGCGGGATCTGCGGCCCGATCTGGTCTTCTTAGACATCCGCATGCCCGTGATGACGGGCATCGACGCGGCGCGTCACATTGCTCAACTTCCCACCTGGGAAGACGCGGGTGGAGAGGGCCAATGGCCGGGTTGTGAAATTGTCTTTTTGACCGCCTATGACCAATATGCGGTGCAGGCCTTTGAGACGGGCGTGGTGGATTACCTGCTCAAGCCCGCCGAGTCTGAGCGGTTGGCTTTGGCTTTAGAGCGGGTTCGAAGGCGAATCGAGGCTCGCCGAAGGGCCTCAATTGGTACAGAGCCGGTGCCAACGCTGGCTGCCCATACCCCGGCCATGCAGGTCTTGCTGCGTCACTTGGCCGCGCAGGTTACAGAGCCCGCCCCCTTGCAATGGATTCAGGCCAAAGTGGGCACCACCATCCAGATGATTCCGGTCGAGGAGGTCCTGTTTTTTGTCAGTGATGACAAATACACCCGCGTCCAAACCGCCACCCAAGAGGCGCTGATTCGCACCTCCATTAAAGAGCTGGTCGATGTGCTCGACATGCAGCGCTTTTGGCAAATTCACCGCAGCACGCTGGTCAATGTGAGCGCCATCGCCGGGGTGCAACGGGACGAGCGCGGGCGTCAATTGGTGGCCGTTCGGGGCAGCAAAGAGTTGCTGGAAGTCAGCCGCAGTTATGCGGGATTGTTCAAAGGAATGTAAGCTCCACACTTCATGCCAACCAGCGAAAAGGAAGACCATGAGTGGATCAGATTTAAGCAGCGTTTTGTTGAAGATCGAGAGCGGCATTGCCCACCTGACCGTGAACCGCCCCGAGGCAATGAATGCCATCCATGTGCCAGTGGCAGACGCTTTTTTGGCGCAATGCCAAGCGATTGCCCAAGACCCCAGCGTGCGGGTGGTGGTGCTGCGGGGTGCCGGCAAAGCCTTTGGTGTCGGTGGCGATTTGGCCACCTTGCAGACCGATTCGGTGAACAGCGCGAATGCCTTGATCAGCCGCTTGCACGAGGCAGTTCTGATTTTGGCCCACCTCAACGCGCCGGTGATTGCCAGCTTGCACGGCGTCGTGGCCGGGGGCTCCTTGAGCTTGTCGAGCGCTTGCGACTTGGCGATTGCTGCCGAAGGCACGCGCTTCAATTTGGCTTATGCCAACGTGGCCGCCAGTTGCGATGTGTCGGCCTCTTGGAGCTTGCCCCGTTTGGTCGGTTTGCGAAACGCCCTTCAAATGGCCTTGTTGTCCGATACGTTTGACGCACAAGAAGCTTTGCGATTGGGCTTGGTCAACCGCGTGGTGCCGGCTGAAGCCTTAGAAGCCGAAGTCAGCGCATTGGCCAACCGTTTGGCTCAGGGGCCCACCTTGGCTTATGGCAAGCTCAAGCGCTTGATGCGCGAGTCGTTCCAAAACACCTTAGAGGCGCAATTGGAAGCCGAGCGAACCCAATTCATTGCGAGCGCGCAGACCGCTGATTTCAAGGAAGCGCTGGACGCTTTCTTGAGCAAAAGAAAGCCCAATTTCAAAGGGGAGTAAATCACCATGGCGCTCACCGTCCCTTTTACCGTTCGCCGACAAACCATTGCCGACGCCCTGCGCCGAACCGCGCAACGCTTGCCGCATAAAAAGGCCATTGTTTGTGGCAGCACCACCTGGACCTACGCCCAGTTTGATGCCCTGGTGTCGCGCTTGGCGGCGGGTTTGATTTCTATTGGGGTGAGGGAGGGCGACAAGGTGGCGGTGCTGGCCCGCAACTCGCACGGGTTTGCGGCCTTGCGTTTTGCCTTGGCACGTTGCGGTGCGGTCATGGTGCCCATTAACTTCATGCTCAAAGCCGATGAAGTGGCCTATATTTTGAAACACGCCGGCGCCAAAACCTTGGCAACCGACAGCGGTTTGGCAGCGCTCGCCCGAACGGCCGCCGCCCTGGAAACCGAAGTTCAGCAGTTCATTGGGCTGCCCTCCGAAGACCCCAGCCCGCCCATCGAGGGCATGCACTCATTTGACGACTTGGCTGCGTGCACCCTGGCGCTGCCCGAGTTCCAATTTGCCAGCACCGACCTCGCGCAAATTGTTTACACGAGCGGCACCGAGTCCTCGCCCAAAGGGGCGATGCTCACGCACGACGCGGTGTTGTGGCAATACGTGAGCTGTGTCATCGACGCTGAAATCGCCGAGCAAGACGTGGCCTTGCACGCGCTGCCGCTCTACCACTGCGCGCAATTGGATGTGTTTTTTGGTCCCGCCATTTACATGGGCAGCACCAACATCATCACCGCCAAGCCGGTGCCCGAGAACCTGTTGCCGATGATTGAAAAACTCGGCATCACCAGCTTTTTTGCGCCGCCCACGGTCTGGATTGCCATTCTGCGTTCGCCCTTGTTTGACCCGGCCAAGTTGGTGCACCTGGCCAAGGGCTATTACGGCGCGTCGATCATGCCGGTTGAAGTCATGAAAGAAATGGCCCAACGCTTGCCCACCTTGCGCCTGTGGAATTTGTATGGGCAGACCGAAATTGCCCCCTTGGCAACCCTGCTCGGGCCTGAGGACCAACTCCGAAAACCCGGCTCCTGCGGCAAAGCGGTTCGCAACGTCGAGACGCGGGTGGTCAATGACCAAATGCAAGACGTCGCCGTGGGCGAGGTGGGTGAAATTGTGCACCGCTCACCGCATTTGATGCTCGGCTATTTTCACGACGACGAGCGCACCAAAGCCGCTTTCGAGGGTGGCTGGTTTCACAGCGGCGACCTCGCCACGATCGACGACGAGGGCTACATCACGGTGGTTGACCGCAAGAAGGACATGATCAAAACCGGCGGAGAAAACGTCGCCAGCCGCGAAGTGGAAGAAATGATTTACCGCTTGCCGCAGGTCAGCGAAGTGGCGGTGATTGGTCTGCCCGACCCCAAATGGGTGGAGGCGGTGACGGCGGTGGTGGTTTTGAAGGCGGGTCATCAGCTAGACGAAGCCGCGGTGATTGCCCATTGCACACAGCACATGGCGTCTTTCAAGGCCCCCAAGCGCGTGGTGTTCACCGACAGCTTGCCCAAAAACCCCAGCGGCAAGTTGTTGAAACGCCAATTGCGGGAAGTTCACGCAACAAAAACCGCTTGACCGCCCCAACAAGCGCCGTTTGTCGGAAAGTGAAACTGTTACGTTTTTAAAGGGGCCAGATCCCCCGTTGGTGGTAACAATGAGTGCATGAATGTAATCAATTGTTATTTTCATCAAGTCAGGGGTTGATCATGAACTTTGCTCTTAAGCTGACGGTGGTGTTTTGTGCAGGCCTTCTATTTTGGGGGGACGGCCACGCCCAAACCTTGGTGCCTTTTCACAAACCACCGCCGGTGCAGGTATTGGGTTTTGTGATCGATGTGTCGACACTTCAGGAGGTTCAGGCCAAATCGACGCAGCGGGAGAACCCTTTGGTTCAAATCGCAGAGCCTTTGACAGGGGGCACCGAGTTGCGTTCTGACGAAGGCCTCGAAGGCCAAAGCCACGGCGATGCCGAGTTGTCGAGTGTGGTGTATTTGTTCGATAAAAACCAAAAATTAGCGGGCGTTTTGATGCGCATCGGTGAAGAGCGCTACGCCCCGGCCTACGCTTATTTGGCCCGCCAATACCACCTCGCCCACAGCAAACCAAGCCAGTCGAATCTGGACAACCAAGCCCCGGTCCGGTTTCAAGCGCCCGGGGTGACCATCGAGTTGGCCCCGCCAGACGAAGACGGCAAAGTGCGGGTGATTTACCTGCGCGATGATTTCTATCAGAAAGTGGTGGGCAAACTGCAAAAGCGCAGTTTCAGGCAGCTGGGGTAGTTCAGTCCGCTGAATCTGTTGGCCGGCGCTGTCGACGAAGGTGCAGCCACCCAGCCGCGCCAAAAACGACGACCACGCCCACCATGTCCGCACACCAGTCCAGCGGATCGCCGTTGCGGTAACCCGAAAAATACTGAGCCACTTCAATCAGGGCACCAAAGACAGCGAGCACCAAAACGCCTTTCCAAAACAAGTTTGGGGTGCTCGAGTAGGCCATCAGCCACAACACCGACAAGGCGGCAAAGGTCAACCCATGTTGGGCCTTGTCCCAGACACTGAAAATTGGATTCGTTAAGTACTCACCGGGGGTGAGTGCCAGCACAAAAACGACCCCAACCGCGAGGTAGAGCAGGGGTTTTAAGAGTCGTTGGTAACGGTTCAAAAAAGAATCAAAAGGGCTCAAAAACGGATCAGGTTTGGAATTGCTGAACTTCCCGGCGGGTCGCGTCTGCAATTCTAGACAGCTCAATTACCGTCGCGGTGATTTGTTCCGAAGCCGCTGCGTTACTTTGTGCAATTTGATCGACATTGCTTAAGTTGGCGTTGATTTCCTCAACGGCAGCGCTTTGTTGCTCCAAAGCGGCGGCAATGCGCTGCAGCATGGTGTCGGTCTCTTGGCTGCCCAACTCGATGTTGGACATGTCTTTGTTCACCGCCATCACCGCGGCGACAGCCAGATTCGCTTCTTCCACCGCTTGCTTGACCAAGACGGCAATTTCTTGCGAGCTCTCCGCGCTGTTGACGGCCAATTTGCCGACCTCATCGGCCACCACCGCAAAGCCCTTGCCGTGCTCGCCAGCGCGGGCCGCTTCGATGGCGGCGTTCAAGCTCAAGAGGTTGGTCTTGTTGGCAATTTTTTCGATCACATCGGTGATCTTGTTGATCTTTTCTGAGTTGGCCGCGATGTTGTTGACCACCTGCACCATGCTTTCCATCTTCTGCATGCTGGAGCGCACCAAGCCGAAGGATTCGCGCGATTTTTGGCTGGCGACTTCGGTGTTGCGCGACACATCGGCCACCGAGGAAACGGTTTGACGCACGGCGGTCGCCACTTGGCTGATGGCGTGGGTTTGGTTGTGTGCACCGTCTGAAATTTGGCCAATGGCTTGGCTGGTTTCGGTGGACGCTGTGGCCACTTGGCGGGCGTTGTTGTTGATGACTTGCATGGCGTTGCGCAAGGCATCCAAGGAGGTGTTGATGTCGGCCTTGAGTTCAGCCAAATCGCCCTTGGCTTCGGCGGTAACGCGGCGAGTCAGGTTGTTTTGGGCCACGCCCTTCATCACCGAGGTGATGTCATTAAACACCTTTTGTTGCGAGTCAATGCTTTGGTTGATGTTGTCTTTGAGTCTGGCCAAATCGCCTTTCGCTTGGGCTGTGATGCGCGCCGACAAATGGCCTTGGGCCACGCCGTCCATGACTTGGGTGATGTCTTGGAAAACCTTTTGTTGGGCTTCGATGCTGCTGTTCACGCTGGTTTTGAGGGCGTCTAAATCGCCCTTCGCTTCCACAGTGACTCGACCGTTCAACCGGCCTTCGGCCACGCCTTGCATCACCGATCCGATGTCGCGCAGTGTCGAGTCGAGCGACTTTTGCATCTGCATCACTTTGCGCAGCAGCGGTGTGGCATCGCGGGTCAGCGCGCTGGACTGGGTGGTGAAATGGCCTTCGCCAATTTCTTCAGCCACTTTGGCCACCAAGGCCGATTCAATGGCTTCGCGGCGCAGCGTCACGGCCATGAACACCAGCACAGCGGTTTCAAACACCACATAAGCGGCGTGCAGCACAATGATCCAAGGGTTGACGGTGCCGGTCAGAACCACCGGACCCTGAAAGCCCAACATTTGCAAACCGCCAAAGGCCACGTGGTGAACGGCAATCACCGCAGCGGCCATGACCAAAGGGCGCCAGTCGCGGTAATAAAGCAAGAAGGCCAGCAGGGCAAAAATGCCAAAGTGGGTTTCCACCATGCCGTGGCTGAGCTGAATTTGCAGCGCCGCAAAAACCATGAAAGCGCAGGCCACAGCCAGACGAGAAACCAAGCTGCCAGGGGCGCCTCGGTAAATCAACACAGGCACCACCAAGGCGGGCAGGCCGACCAGCAAGGCCAAGCTGACGTTGTCCAGCACGGCGCCCACAATCAAAGTGATGACGGCCAAGAAAACCAAGGTGTAGAGCATCAGCACATCGGCTTGCTGGCGTTGGGGACGCAAGATGTCTTCGATGGAATCGCTGGCGCGTGGAGTAGCAGTGGTCATGACAAATGGCAGAGGCTGGCTAAAAATTGGGGGTCGTGCCAGGCGTTCCAGAGCAGCCAAGCGGCGCTGTAGGCCATCCAAGCTGCCAAAAGCAGCCAAGCACGAAGGTTATTGTGTCTTTTTGTAAGCACACTCAACTTTACTTTAAAACGTCAAGCAGTGCTTTCCCCAGTTGGTCTTTTGCCGATAATTTTGGGGCTTCTCCCAATTCGGGCCACTGAATCCCAATGCCAGGGTCGTTCCAGGCAATGCAGCCCTCGAACTGCGGGGCGTAATAGTCGGTGGTTTTGTACAAAAAGTCGGCGGTTTCTCTGGTGACCACAAAGCCGTGGTCAAAACCGGGCGGAATCCAGAGTTGGCGGTGGTTGTCTTCACTGAGCTACACCC
>CAILKX010000166.1 GCA_903834975.1 uncultured Curvibacter sp. | reverse complement strand
GCAATTTCGGGGTTGCGCGTCCACAAGGAGTATTCGGTTTGTAAGGCGGTGATGGGGTGCTCTGCATGCGCCAAACGCAGCGTTGGGGCGGAGACTTCGCTCAAGCCAATGCTGCGAATCTTGCCGGCACGCACCAAGTCGCTCAATGCGCCGACCGACTCGGCGATGGGCACTGATTTGTCCCAGCGGTGCAAATAGTAAAGGTCAATGACATCGGTCTTGAGGCGACGCAAACTGTCTTCGCAGGTGGCGCGAAGGGTGGCGGGGCGGCCATCAATCACCCGCTTGATTCCATCGTCAAAGGCCACGCCCTGCATGCCGCATTTGCTGGCCAAGGTGATTTTTTGGCGATGGGGGCCGAGCACCTGACCCACCAAAGTTTCGTTGGCCCCAAAGCCATACAAGGCTGCGGTGTCAAAGAAAGTGACGCCCAAATCCAACGCCCGCAGCAGCAAGCGCTCGGCCTGCGCAGCGCTCGGCGGTTGCCCATAAGCGTGGCTCAGGTTCATGCAACCCAAGCCGATGGTGCTGACTTGGAAGGGGCCGAGTGCGGTGGTTTTCATGGCGATCGAATGGCAGGTGAAGGACTGGATTAGGCCGCGTTGAGCTGTTGTTCGAGTTGGTGGAGCACTTGGTAGCAGTTCAATACTTGCGCCACACTCGAATTGGGCTCTCGGCCTTCCCGAATGGCCGCGAAGAATTCACGGTCTTGCAGCTCGATGCCATTCATGGAAACGGCGACTTTGGAGACAACAATTTGTTCGTCCTTGCCGTTGAACAAATCGTCGTAGCGAGCGATGTAGGTGGCGGTGTCGCCGATGTAGCGGAAAAAAGTCCCCAAGGGGCCATCGTTGTTGAACGACAAGCTCAAGGTGCAAATGGCGCCATTGGCGGCTTTCAATTGAATGCTCATGTCCATGGCGATGCCCAAGGTCGGGTGAATCGGTCCTTGCAGGGCATTGGCTTGAACGATTGGGCTACCAGCTTGGTAGGCAAACAAATCGACGGTGTGGGCGGCGTGGTGCCACAGCAAGTGGTCGGTCCAGCTGCGTGCCTGACCCAGTGCGTTCATGTTGGTGCGGCGGAAAAAATAGGTTTGCACATCCATTTGTTGAATGTTGAAGGTGCCCGCCTTGATTTGGTTGTGCACATATTGATGGCTGGGGTTGAAGCGGCGGGTGTGACCGCACATCGCCACCAAGCCCGTTTTTTTCTGCAGGGCCACCACGTCCTCGGCGCCCTTCCAGCTGTCGGCCAAGGGGATTTCCACCTGCACATGCTTGCCAGCCTTCAAGCAAGCCAGGCTTTGTTCGGCGTGCATTTGGGTGGGCGTGCACAAAATCACGGCGTCCACTTCAGGCAAAGCCAAGCTGTCGGCCAGATCGGTGGTGACGTGGCCAATGCCATATTTACTCGCCACTTCGCGGGTCTTTTCGAGGTCGCGGCTGATCAAGGAGACGACTTCAACGCCGTCAATGTTTTTGATGCCGTCCAAGTGCTTGATGCCAAAAGCGCCGGCACCGGCCAGCGCGACTTTGATGGTTTTGTTGCTGTTCAAAGGGGTGTTCATGGTGTTGCCAAAGGTTGTAAACAGAATGGAAAATCTCGTCGTGTTCGTGGTGAGGGTGTCAGGCTTCGAGGATCAGATGACCCACGGCGGTATTCGACGCGGGCACGTGGAAGAAGCGGTGGGCCACTTTGGGGGCCGTGCCATGTTGGGCAACGCCTTTGGGGTTCTCGGCGACATCGGCCATGGCGCCGCGGGCAATCAGCCACATCACCAACTCAATGCCTTCTGAGCCGGCTTCACGAACGTATTCAATGTGCGGCTTTTTGGACAGGCCTTCAGGGTCAGCAATCAATTGGTCCAGAAAGGCGTTGTCCCACGCTTTGTTGATCAAGCCAGCACGCGGGCCTTGTAATTGATGGCTCATGCCGCCGGTGCCCCAGATGTGAACATTCAAGTCGGGGTCATAACTGTCGACGGCGCGGCGAATGGCTTGACCCAGCTCAAAACAACGGCGACCCGAGGGCACGGGATACTGAACCACGTTCACCGCAAAGGGAATGACAGGGCAAGGCCAGGCAACGGGGGCCGCCTTGGCGCCCGCCGCTATTTCGGGCATGGAGGCGCCGCACATCAAAGACAGCGGCACGGTGAGCCCGTGGTCCACCGCCATTTTGTTCACGATGGTCAAGTCAAAATCGTCTTGAATCACGCTTTGCGCAATGTGACTCGCTAAGTCAGGGTGGCCGATGACCTTGGGCACCGGACGGGGGCCCCAGCCTTCGTCGGCGGGCTGAAACTCGGCGGCCGTGCCGATGGCAAAAGTTGGAATCATTTCCAGGCTGAAGGCAGTGGCGTGGTCGTTGTAGACCAAGAAGATGACGTCGGGTTGGTTGTCCTTCATCCACTGTTTGGAATATTCATAGCCTGCAAACAAAGGCTGCCAGTAGGGTTCTTGGGTTTTGCCCAAATCGAGAGCGGCCCCAATGGCGGGCACATGAGAGGTGAAAACGCTGGCGGTGATTTTGGCCATTTAAGCGGCTCCTGTTTTATTTTTGCCGGCTTGGCCTTGTGGTTGTCGATGGGCTTGTGCATCGCCGTCTTCGCCGATGTAACGGTTGCCCTCCGCCGATCGGCCGCCCGCCAACATCATGTCGCGGTATTCGGCTTCGGTCATGCCGGTCATGGAGCCCGCCATTTGTTGAAAACTCTTGCCGTCGGTGGCGCCAATTTTGGCCAGGAAATAAATATTGCCCCCCGCCGCCATGCAGCGATTCAGGTCGCGTGTCAGTACGCCTTGTTTTTGCTCTTCGCTCATGGGCCATTCGTCCAAATACGCGCGCTCATCGGCTTTGAAACGGGTGCGGTTCTCGGCCTTCATGAGCGACATGCAGAACTGATTCAACCAATACCCTTTGCGGCTTTGCTCGGCATCAAAAATGACCGTGCCAGGCACGTCTAAATAAGGTTTTTCTAAAGCCATGTTCATTGCTCCTCGGGCCAATAAAGGCGCATTGGGTTGTCCACTAACAATTTTTGTTGCAACGCTGGCGTCGGGGCGATGTGGGGGATGAAATCAACCAGCAGGCCATCATCCGGCATGTGGTCTTTCAGGTTGGGGTGCGGCCAGTCGGTGCCCCACAAAACACGGTCTGGGAATTCTTGGACGACCGCTCGGGCAAACGGAATCACATCTTGGTAGGCGTTTTGTTCGCCGTTCAAGGCTTTGGGCCCACTGACGCTGAGTCGCTCAGGGCAGCTGACTTTGCTCCACACATTTTTGTGCTCCCGCATGAACTTCAAGAACAATTGGAACTCGGGGCCATCGATGGGTTTGCTCACATCCGGGCGGCCCATGTGATCGACCACCACGGTGGTTGGCAGCGCGGTGAAGAAATCCCACAACTCAGGGAGGTCCACGGCTTCAAAGTAAATCACCACATGCCAGCCCCATTGGGCAATGCGACTGGCGATTTCCAGCAACTCGTCCTTGGGCGTGAAATCCACCAAGCGTTTCACGAAATTGAATCGAACGCCGCGCACCCCGGCGTCGTGCATGGCTTGAATTTCGGCATCGCTGACGCTTCGACGCACCGTGGCGACGCCACGCGCTTTGCCGCCGCTGCTCACCAGGGCATCCACCATGGCCCGGTTGTCGGCGCCGTGGCAAGTGGCTTGCACCACCACATTGCGGGCAAAGCCCAAGTGGTCGCGCAAGGCATACAGCTGGTGTTTGCTGGCGTCGCAAGGCGTGTACTTGCGCTCGGGCGCATAAGGGAATTCTGCGCCGGGGCCGAACACGTGGCAGTGGGCGTCGACCGCGCCAGCGGGTAATTGAAAGTGCGGTTTGGCCGGGCCTTCAAACCAATCCAGCCAGCCATTGGTTTTGGTGAAATCACCTGTTGTGGGTTTGCTCATGGGCGTCAATCTCTGGGTTAATTTTGAATTAATCGATGTACTTCAAACCTGCCGCTGCCAAGGGCTCGCGCATTTTGTACATGTCAAGGCCCAACACGCCGGAGGCCAGCTTGGCGCGCTTTTCGCCTTCAAAGGACTCGCGCTTGATGGCGGCCTCCCAGGTTTGGACGGCGCGGGCCGCAGGCACGCACACCACGCCGTCGTCGTCAGCGACGATGACATCCCCTGGCGTGACCCACATGCCCGCGCAAACAATGGGAATGTTGACGGAGCCCAGCGTGGCCTTGATGGTGCCTTTGCTGCTGATGGCTTTGGACCAAACCGGGAAGTTCATTTCTTGCAGTGTGCTCACATCCCGCACGCCGGCGTCAATGATCAGCGCGCGAGCGCCACGGGCTTGAAAGCTGGTGGCCAACAGGTCGCCAAAATAACCATCGCTGCATTCGGCAGTGACCGCGGCGACCACGATGTCACCGGGCTGAATTTGTTCGGCGGCCACATGCATCATCCAGTTGTCACCGGGTTGCAGCAGCACGGTCACGGCGGTGCCCGATACTTTCTGACCGGCGTAAATGGGGCGCATGTAGGGCTTGAGCAAACCAACGCGGCCCATGGCTTCATGCACGGTGGCCGAGCCCAAAGCGGCCAAACCGTCGGCGGCGGCGCGGTCGGCGCGGTTGATGTTGCGGTAAACGACTCCGAGTTCGTACATGTTGTTTTTCCTTTGGTGGCTTTGGGTCTTGAACTTTTTGGCCTTGATCTTTTACAGACCCTTGGCCTTCAATTGCGCGTCCAAGCGCGGGAACACGCGGCGCGCATTGCCTTCATAAACCTTCTGGCGGTCGGACTCAGACAAATTGGCGGTGGCGGCAACGTAACGTTTGGTGTCGTCGTAATAGTGGCCTGTTTCGGGGTCGATGCCCCGCACGGCGCCAATCATTTCGCTGGCGAACAAAATGTTGTCGACCGGAATGACCTTGGTTAGCAAGTCGATGCCCGGCTGGTGGTAAACGCAAGTGTCAAAGAAAATGTTGTTCAACAAGTGGTCTTTCAGCAAGGGTTTTTTCAACTCTTGCGCCAAGCCCCTGAAACGGCCCCAGTGGTAGGGCACTGCGCCGCCGCCATGGGGAATCAAGAACTTCAAAGTGGGGAAGTCTTTGAACAAATCACTGGTCAGACACTGCATGAAGGCCGTGGTGTCGGCGTTCAAGTAATGCGCGCCGGTGGTGTGAAAGCACGCATTGCAGCTGGTGCTGACGTGGATCATGGCGGGGATGTCGTACTCCACCATTTTTTCGTAGAGGGGGTACCAATGGCGGTCGCTCAAGGGGGGGCTGGTCCAGTGACCCCCTGATGGATCGGGGTTCAAGTTGATGCCCACATTGCCGTATTGCTCCACGCACTTCACCAGTTCGGGGAGGGAGGTTGCTGGGTCGACGCCGGGCGATTGCGGGAGCATCGCAGCGGGTACAAAGTGGTCGGGAAAGAGCTGTGCGACGCGATAGCAAAGTTCGTTGCAAATGGCGGCCCAGGTCGATGAGGTTTGGAAGTCGCCAATGTGGTGCGCCATGAAACTGGCTCGGGGGCTGAATATCGTCAGGTCACTGCCGCGCTCTTTCATCAGACGCAGTTGGTTGGTCTCAATCGATTCACGTAACTCGTCATCGCTGATCTTGAGGTCAGCGGCTTTGGGCGATTTTGACGGGTCTTTCAAGGCGGCAATTTGTAAATCGCGCCAAGCGCCTAAAGCGGCGGGGGCGGTGGTGTAGTGACCGTGAACGTCGATGATCATGGGTTTTCCAGAGGTTGACAGGGGGCTTGAAGAAAGCGTTTAAAAAGCTTATTTGAAAGCTTTGTAGCTCAAGTGATTGTGGTGAATTTGCGCCCCCGTTGCCAGCGCCCCGAATCACTATCTGATATGCCAAATTGATATGGAATTGGGTAAGATATTTCAAAAATTAAATACCGATTTAGGGCGAAAGCATGGACCTCAAACAAATTGCTTACTTTGTGCGGGTGGCAGAGCTCGGCAGTTTCACGCGGGCTTCGGTGGCGTTGGGGATTGCCCAACCGGCTTTGAGCCGTCAGGTGCGCTTGCTGGAAGTGGAGCTGCACCAAAACCTCTTGGAGCGAAATGGCCGGGGTGTCAAACTGACCGAAAGCGGCCAGCTGTTATTGGAGCATGGGCGTGGCATCCTGCACCAAGTTGAAGTGGCGCGTGAGGCCTTGAGTGCCTCGCGCGGCGCTTTGTCGGGCCAGGTGTCGGTGGCCTTGCCACCCAGTTTGTCAAGGTTGATTGCGGTCCCGTTGAGTCAAGCTTTTCAAGCGCATTTGCCTCAAGCCCAAGTCACTTTGACCGAGGGGTTTTCAATGGCCATGTTTGAAGGCGTGCGCGTGGGCAATGTGGACATGGCCTTGCTTTACAACCCGCCCCACTCGCCCGAGCTGGAGTCAACCCCTTTGCACGAAGCGTCTTTGGTGCTGATTTCTGCCAGAAAGAACCGCGCTGTCGACCTTAAAAAACCAGACCGCCTGGATTTGGGGGCGCTGAGCGTCAAAGCCGTGGCGGAATTGCCGCTGGTTTTACCCAGCCGTCCCAATGTATTCAGAAATTTGGTCGATGCCGAAATGATGCGGCAATCGCTGGCGCCCAAAATCGCCATGCAGGTGGATGGCTTGAATGCCATCTTGAATTTGGTCCGTGAAGGCGTTGGCCATGCCGTTTTGCCTGGTTACACCTTGAAAGCGCTGGAAGGGGCAGAGGCTTTTACGGCGAGGGCGATTCACAGCCCCCGGTTGGTCTGCCACCTGAGTTTGGCTTGGTCTACTCGACGCCCACACACACCCACGCACCAACGGGCCATGGGCTTGGTGCAGGCCGTCATTCAAAAAACCTTGGGCTGAAGCCCGAGGG
>CAILKX010000165.1 GCA_903834975.1 uncultured Curvibacter sp. | reverse complement strand
CCCAAGCGGTTGCTCAAGACCCGCAACACCTCTTCGTGCCAGGCTTTCGAAAAGCGTCGGCGGGTGCCGTAATCGGCGATCTTGAGGTTGTGCAAACCGTCGCCCCGCAGGAGCGAGATTTTTTCTTCCAAGCGGCGTCGGCCTTCGGGGAAATCAGGCACTTTGACGGTGTTGCGGAAATACACCTCGTTGACAATCGCCAGCACCGGAATCTCAAACAGAATCGTGTGTAGCCAAGGCCCTTGGATGGTGATGTCAATTTCCTCATTGGGCAGCGGCGTGACGGTGATGTATTTTTCATTGAGCTGGAACAAGCCCAAAAAATCGACGAAATCGCTTTTGATGTAGCGCATGGAGCGCAAATAAGCCAGCTCGTTTTCTTTGAACGTGATTTGGCACAAAGAGCGAATTTCGTCTCGAATCTCATCCGCAAATTGGGCCAAGTTGACACCGGGGTTGCGGCACTTGAATTTGTACTCCACCTGGGCACCCGGAAACTGGTGCAACACCACTTGCATCATGGTGAATTTGTAGAGGTCGGTGTCGAGCAGGCTGGTGATGATCATGGTCTTTAATCGAGCCAGCGCGTAAAGTTATCGACGCTTTCGCGCGGCGTTTCCAAGGTGTTCACCAAGGCATGGGCATCGGCGTAACCCAGCGCCATGCCGCAGACCATGACTTCTTCTGGCCCTGCCTTCAAATGCCGCATGACGATTTTGGAAAAGTTCCGCCACGCGCCTTGAGCGCAGGTGTCCAAGCCTTGGGTTTTGGCGGCCAACATGAAGGTCTGCATGAACAGGCCAAAGTCAACCAAGGAAGAACCTTGCATGCTCACGTGCGTGGTGAAAAACAGGCCCACCGGTGCGTCAAAGAAGCGGTAGTTGCGTTCTTGCTGTTGGTGCATGCCGTCTTTGTTTTCACGCGTCAGGCCCAACAAACCGTACAAAGCCCAGCCGTTTTGGCGGCGACGGTCCAAATAAGGCGAGCCCACTTTGCGGTCAGCGGCATCACCGGCGTGGCCAAACTCTTCGGCCCGTTCGGGGTGCAAGCGCAAGGTGTCGTAGGCGGCGCAGGTTTCATTGATCAAGTTGTCGCGCGACGCGCCTTGCACCACATAGACCTGCCAAGGTTGCATGTTGGTGCCGGAAGGCGAGCGCGATGCCGTTTCAAGCAAGCGGCGCAAGACCTCGTGCGGCACGGGTTTGGGCAAAAAGGCCCGCAGCGACTTGCGCGAACGCACCAGCGCGTCAAATTTTTCAAAATCAGTCATGTAGAAAGGGGTCTCTGAATAAAGAGCTTTTTTAACACCGTTTGAAACGTTTCTGGCAAGGGCGCAGGTCGGCGCGATGTGCGGTCCACATACACATGGATGAAATGGCCGCAGGCTGCGGAAAGGGGCTCACCTTCTGCAAACACGCCAATTTCATAACGAACGCTGCTCGAACCCAAGTGGGCGACGCGAATGCCCAACTCGACGGTCTGGGGAAAAGCCAAGGGCGCGAAATAATTGCAGTGGGTTTCGACCACCAGACCAATGGTGGCGCCTGCGTGGATGTCCAAGGCCCCTTGCTCGATCAAATGGGCATTCACGGCGGCGTCAAACCAGTGGTAATAGATGACGTTGTTGACGTGGCCATACACATCGTTGTCGCTCCAGCGCGTGGTGATGGGGCGAAAAACCGCGTAGGCGCTTCGGGGTTCGGGTTGGGGACGGCTCATGGGTTTGATTTTGCCAGCTTCGTCACCGTCCACGGTTCAGTTCAGGCTCACTTAAGGTTCTATTCAGGTTCACTGCGGTCCGACGTGGTTTGATGCCAATGCGGCCTTGAGGGCTGGCAAGGCTTGCAACATGGCCTGCCGACCGCTTTCGATGGCGCGACGGCGCGCTGCAAAGTTGGTGCTGGCCACGCCCATCAGGGGGGGCCTCACCACCACATCGGCTTGCTTGAGCTCAAATCGGTTCAGGCTTTTGGACATGATGGCAAAGGTTTGCAGCATGATTTGCAAGGTCCCTGCGCTCTCCCCGTCTTCAGGCGGTGAAGAAATGTCGACCGCCACGACGAAGGTCGCCCCCATTTGTCGGGCATAGGCCACGGGCACCGGCGCCACCAGACCGCCGTCCACGTAATCACGTCCGCCAATGCGCACCGGCTCAAACACCCCTGGCACGGCGCTGGAGGCCCGCACCGCCAAGGCCGTGTTGCCCCGCTGGAACAAGACGCCTTCGCCGGTCTTCAAGTCGGTGGTGACGATGCCCAAGGGCATTTTGAAGTTTTCAATCGATCGCCGGCTGACCAGCCCTTCGACATAGCGCCCCAGCGCCTCGCCCTTCAAGACGCCCCGGCTGACAAAGGGCAAGGTCCAATCGGTGATGACGGCCTCGTCCATGGTGAGCGCAATTTGCTGTAACTCTTGGCCGTTTTTACCGCTGGCATACAGCGCGGCGACCAAGCTGCCGGCGGAGGTGCCGCAGACCAAATCGGGGCGAATGCCCGCCTCTTCCAAGACCTGAATCACGCCAATGTGGGCAAAGCCACGCGCCGCGCCACCGCCCAGGGCCAACCCCAGCTTCAAAGGCGGTTTGCTCGGGGGCAGCTCCACCGCCACGGACTGAGGGGGCGTGGGTATTGATGTAGGGGTTGTTGAAGGTGTTGTTGTAGGGGGTGGGGTTGGGGTGGCAACCGCAGAAATGGGGGCGCCGTGCTCTGGTTTGAGGGACACCGAAGGGCTCGCGCAGCCCTGCAACAGCAGGGCCGTCGCCAACACCCAAACGGCGCTGCCGCCCCCGGGCATGCAGGCCTTGAGTGCGTTTAAAAAAGGGCCGAGCCCGCCTGAAGTGAAGTCTGAAAAGCGGTTCATAACCGCCCATTGTGCAATGAGATGCAGTGAGATAATTCAGGCCATGACGAGTTCGCCACGTGTTTTGTTGAGGGTTTTGTTGCTGGGTGTTTTCATGGCGGCGCTGGATTCAGCCGTCATCGGGCCGGCCATTCCCGCCATCCGTGCCGAGTTTGGCATCAACCACCGCGAAGTCGGGTGGGTGATGTCGTCGTTCATCCTCTTCTCGTTGACCAGCACCGTGCTGATGTCCAACCTGAGCGACCGCATTGGGCGTCGACCTGTTTTCTTGAGTGGCATCGCCCTGTTTGCCGTGGGTTCCGCCCTGATTGCGGGTGCGGGTTTCAGCCAAGGTGCCGGGCTGATCGGCTCGCACGGCTACGCTTGGTTGATTGTGGGTCGCATTTTGCAAGGCATGGGCAGTGGCGGCATCGTGCCGACCGCCAGCGCCGTGATTGGTGACGCCTTGCCCACTGAGCAACAAGGCAAAGCCCTGGGCTTGATTGGCGCGGTTTACGGCATGGCCTTTGTGCTGGGCCCTCCCCTGGCGGGTGCTTTGACGGTGTGGGCCAGTTGGCCTTGGATTTTTTTGATCAACTTGCCTTTGGCTTTTTACTTGTTGCTGGCGGGTGCCAAAGCATTGCCCAAGCCCCTGCCTCAGAGCCAGAAGCCGCCCTTGGACTGGTTGGGCTTGGGCTTGTTTTTCAGTGCGCTGATGGCTTTGCTTTTGGGGGTGACCCAACTCGCTGAGCCCCTCAACAGCGTGGCTGGGGCCGGGGCCGGTGCTGTGACCGCATTTCCCCTGTGGCCTTGGGCCTTCGCCAGCGCCTTGGTGCTGACGGGGCTGTTTGTGTTGGCAGAAAATCGCGCGTCGCAACGTGGCCAGCGCGCCATGGTGCCGATGGTTTTGTTCACCCGCCCGCGCTTGGTGCTGACTTACGGCTTGACCTTGGGCTCCGGCTTGAGCATGGGCGGCATCGCCTTTTTGGCGTCCATGGCCACCCAAGGTTTTGGCGTCAGCACCCCACATGCTGGCTTTGTGCTGCTGCCTTTGGTGCTGTTCTCCATGATCAGCTCGATGGGCTCGGGCCGTTTGCTGAACCGCTTGGGGGCCCGCGTGTTGGTGGTGACGGGCTTTGCGGCTTTGACCCTGGGTTATGCCGGCACGGCCTTGGCCGCCCTGCTCCATTTCGGCGGCTTGAT
>CAILKX010000164.1 GCA_903834975.1 uncultured Curvibacter sp. | reverse complement strand
CGTCCAAGCTCACATTGAACGGCTGAGGGGCTTGGGGTGGTAGTGCGTTGCCTGTTAAGGTAATGACCTGATTACCGTTGCCATGGGGACTTCCGGTCACCTTCGCGGTAAAGCCTAAGTGGGCCGCATTCAAAGCATTCGCAATCCCATTAGGCGAATCATCTGAAACTGTTAGTGTTTTGGTGACCGCTGGAAAACCGATTTTAACATTTAAGTTAAAGGGAGCGCCATTATTAAGATTACTCGACGCCAGGTCATTGCTGTTTTCAACGGTGTCAAAGAAATTGATTTGCTTGGGTACATTTCTCAAATCTGTAACAGGGTCCGTCGCTTGTCCACTTTCTGTTGCAGCCAAAGTGACACCCCCAACGCCAGTAACTGCCACCACCAGATCATCAGGCGCTTCACCGCTAATATAAGCAGCGGTTCTAAAGCCCAAATTAGCCAAAGTGGCTGGGTTACCGGGTGAAGCAAAGTTCAAGCTGGTGGGCGATACCCCATTGTTCGCAGCGGTATTGACCGACATCGAAAAAGGAATATTGCCACTACTGACGATCTGCAACTGATAAGGCCCGGCAGGCGTATTGGTTAAATTTTGGACGCTGGCGCTCAAACCAGGGATCGAACTGGAAATCAAATTGGCAATGCCACTCGGGGTGTCTTGACCAGGCGGAATACTCAGAAGGTTGGTGACCGGTGGCGAACCAGAGACGACATTAAAACTAAAACCACCCCCACCGTTGATCGATTGGTTGGGGTCTGTGAACGTGGTATTTGCAACTTGGGTGGCCCCAAAACCAAGCTGTACAGATTGGCTGGTGTTGGCACTCGTGAAACTCAACTCGCCCGACTGCAAGCCTGCCGATAGTCCCAGCGCGTTGGGGGTGTAGCCAGAGCCTCCTGAAGGTGGCTCCACATCAATGTCATGACCACTTGGATCATTCAAAACCAAACTACCGTCGTGAGCGACCGAAGCACTCACGCCAGTGAGGTTGGTTTGAGCATTAATGGAATTGGCCAAATCAGAAATGGAGGCAAAACCATTTACACCATAATTTTGTACGGAATTAATGTCTTGACCATTTAAATTCAAGCCAAATTGAAGAACCGATGAAGTTAATTTGTTTGCCGGAATAGTCAAGGTGGTTTGTGCACTGGCGACAACACCCGTTTGAGCAGTCACGCCATTGAGAAGGTTGGCTATATCGGCCGCAGAACTGCCTGCCGGAATGGCAGGCCACGCCACACCGTTCAAAGTGAATGAGCCTGCGGCCAAACCAGTCCCGTGCAAAGACAAATTTCCGCCATTCAATACCGCGGGCTGCACCGATGAACTGCTCAAGCTGCCCGAGCTGGTGAGCAGGGACTGATGACTGGGTTGAGCTTGAGCACCATAAAACACATTCATGCCTCGATAGCCTTGAATGGATCCGTCAGATTGGGTACCCGATTGATTTAAATATTGACCGTTGTAAGTGCTGCCCAGATTAAAACCGTTGGCGGTGGTCAGCAACTTGGATTGTTGGTCTGCAGTTAAAGGCGAGCCCAAGACCTGTTGGCCGCTACGGGTCAATACCTGCAATTGCATACTGTCCAAGGTTTGGCCTGGTTGGGGATCCATATAAATGGTGGTGTCTTGCGTGCCTGCCGGGATGGTGGTCACAGCCGTCGCACCCACTTGACCCAAGGTGATGGCTTTGCCCACAGCAGCACTGCTGTTATTCCCCAAAACTTCATTGAGTGCGGGGGGTACCACGCTCGCAGCCGCCTGGTAACTCACGCTGGGCGTAGCCGACCCGGCGTTAGAAGACGATGCCTGAACGTTGAATGGGCCTGCAGCGGCAATCAAATTAGGATCGGTAATCGCAACTTGAATGCCATCAGCGGGTGTTGCTGCACTGTCGTCAAATTTGAACAGTGGTTGACCTAAATTACCATTCAAATCAATGCCTTGGGCTTGCGTTTGGTTGACTTGAGCCGCAATGGTCTGAGCCAAGTCGCTCATTTGCTTCATGGCAGGATTTAAGACTTGGCTTCTGAAAGTCAAAACACCTGAAAGATCGCCACTGGCAATCCCTGTCATTTTGTACTGAACACCCGCCTGAACTGTCGACAAGGTCATGTTCGGGGGTGTTGAAGCATCCAGCGCGATGCTCATGGGATAGGCTTCTTGAGCATTGACCAAGTTGCCTGCATTGCCAGCGCCATCGATATTCACATTGACGGAACCGTTAGGAGAATAGCTGACATTGATGCCCACCAGTTGAGACAGTTGTTTAAGCAAGGTGTCCCGTTGGTCCAACATGGCGGGGGGTTGGGCGATCAAGGTCGCGTTTTGCGACAAGCCGGCATTCACCTGGGCAATCTGTTTGGCCAAGGTATTGATCTGAGCCAAATCAGATTGGGCTTGGCTTTGTGACTGGGCATCGACTGTGTGCAGTTGCCCCGAGATTTCATAAAAAGTCGAGGTTAAGGCGTTGGCTGTGCCCAACACAGAAGTTCGCAAGACCGACGATGCGGGGTTGGTAGACAGCTGATTGAGGGAGTTAAAAAAGCTGTCCATCGATGCGGTCAGGCCAGAGGTCGAATTGCCCAAGGCATTGACCACGCTGTTGGTCAGATTCAATAAACTGGTTTGAGAACCCAACTGGCTGGTGCTCGTGCGCACATTGGCGTTGGCAAATTCATCGTAATTACGAGTCACCGTTGCCGCCACAGCGCCGGTGCCCAAGTTCACATTGCCTGAGGGGGTTGGAGTGCCCTCCACCATCACCACCTTTTGGTCTGAATAACCGTCCGTGGTGGAGTTGGCAATGTTGTTACTGACCGTCGAGAGCGCCGCTTGATAAGACTGCAGCGCGTTCGAGGCGACAAGGGCCATGTCACTCATGGTGATTCACTCCCTTGTGTGGTGACTGGCTTGGTGTCGACCGAATCGGCGTTGGCCTGGGTAGCGCCATAGCTGTTTTTGACGCGGCGCAAGCTCATCGGCGTGCCTGGCTGAACCAAATTTTTCAGCGCATGTTCTGAATGCTCTAAAGAAATGGGGACTGGTGCCGAATTTAAAGGTATGGCGGTGGTAGCTGGGCTGGGTGTTCCAAGCAGTGACAAAGTATGGCTGGCGTTGTTAACGGCGTCCATGTGGCGGCTTTGGGTTTTAACCAACATATCGGCCAAACCCACCGAATTGCGCTTGGACATTTGCACCGAGACTTCTTTGTCGAACATGCTTTGAAACTGGTCGCTGGTGTGCGAGTCAATCAAGTCGCTCTTGGGCACCGCTTCGCGCATGGTCTTCATCATGTTCTGCAGGAACAAGCCCTCAAACTGTTGCGCGGTATGACGCAAGGCCGCCTTGGGGTCTTGCTTGGCTTGCGCCCGCAGGTTCGCCAAGCCGTCAAAGTCCAAATAGGAGTTGGGGCTGGCAGAAGCAGTGATCGGGGTGCTTGGGGTGTCCATGGCTTGGTCTTAGTCAAGTGCCTGAGGCTTAAATCACCACCAACTCGGCGCGCAAGCTGCCTGAGCTCTTCAGGGCTTCCAAAATCGAAATCAAGGCCGAAGGCGCTGCGCCCACTTGGTTGACCGCATCCACAATTTGACGCAAATCCACCCCGGGCTGGAACAAGAACATGGGCTTGTTGGCCTCGTTGACCTTCACGTCCGCATTGGCCACCGCTTGGGTGGTCCCGCCGGACAAGGCGTTGGGCTGTGAGACTTCGTTGGTCGACGCAATCGACACCGTGATCGAGCCATGCGAAACCGCTGCGGCCGTGACCTTCACATTGCGGCTGATGACCACGGTTCCCGTGCGTGAGTTGACCACCACACGGGCGGGCGGCTCACCAGGCAAGACGTCGAGGTTTTCCACCATGCTCATGAAGGCCACCCGTTGGCTCGGGTCCATGGGCGCACGAACCGTCAAGGAAGTGCTGTCGATGGCATTGGCCACATCGGGGCCAAACTTGTCGTTGACGGCATTGATGATGGCGCTGACGGTGCTGAAGTCACCCTCGCGCACGTTAATAATCAATTGACCTGCACTGGCAAAGGGGTTTTCAACCACCCGCTCCACGGTCGCGCCCCCTGGCACGCGAGCGGCCGTCGTAACGCCCGTCGACACACTGGAGCCGGCGCCACTGGCCGAAACACTGGTGGCGGTCAGGGGGCCTTGTGCCAAGGCATAAATTTGACCATCGGTGCCACGCATGCTGGTCAGCAACAAGGTGCCGCCGCGAAGGCTGGATGCTTTGCCGATGGTGGCCACGTTGACATCCAATTTTTGCCCCGGCTTGGCAAAGCCAGGCAATTCGGCCGTCACCAAAACCGCGGCGACGTTTTTAACGTCAACCTTGCCGGTCAGCGTGGAGCTGTCAAAATCAGACAGAGGCCCATCTTGGGTGACGCCCAGGTTTTTCAGCATGGCCTTCATGCTTTGGGCCGTGAAAGACACATCGGAGCCATCACCGGTGCCTTGCAAGCCAGCCACCAAACCAAAACCAATGATTTGGTTGCTGCGCCCTGCAGCCAGAACCGCCAAATCCTTGACGCGGTCAGCGCGGCAAGGGGTTGCCACCCCCACCCAGGCCACGCACACCGCCACCCAACTCAAAAGCCAGGAGCGGTACAGACGGGACAGGGAAATGGGTGGTGTGGACATGTCAAACTTTCGTTACTACTTCGTTTAAAGCAAGTAACACGCCAGTTTTAGAAAGGCCAGACCTTGAGCAACACACTGGT
>CAILKX010000163.1 GCA_903834975.1 uncultured Curvibacter sp. | reverse complement strand
GAGTGCAAAGGGCTAGGAAAAATCATGACCTATTTTGTCAATGGCCGACTGAGCAACGCAGTTGAACCTTTTTCACAACTCACCTCAACCCATTCTCAGAGGTTGAACGGACGAGTCAAACTGAAATAGAGCGTTCTTCTCTGGCCAAACTGGGGGGCCCCGAGACCAATGCCGGTGCCGTCCCGAAGCTGGTAAATACGGTCGAAGGCATTGAGGACCGATAGGCGTGCATCGAGCGTTCCTAAAAATGGGGTGTCCCA
Organism: uncultured Curvibacter sp.; assembly: GCA_903834975.1. Taxonomy (GTDB): domain Bacteria; phylum Pseudomonadota; class Gammaproteobacteria; order Burkholderiales; family Burkholderiaceae_C; genus Curvibacter. The sequence continues at coordinate 3,404 of CAILKX010000163.1, read as the reverse complement.
AAGGTTGGCTACAGCCAAATTCACTTGGGTGTAAGCGGGCAGATGCCCCGTGTTGGCAAAACCATTTCTCAAACCCGTGCCGAAAATGGCATCTGCAAAGTAACTGACGCCGCCTTGCTTGTAACTGATGCCGCCCGAGCCGGTCCATGTTTGGTCGTGGTCCAAGTGAACCCAGTTTTGAGAAATGTAGGCAAGCTTTTCTGAAGAAAAATTGAACTGGCCTGTCGTCACATTCTTACCCATGGCCTGTGAGCGCGACAGATTCGCATAGGCAGAAAAATCTTTTTGATGGTAATTGGCAGTCAACTCGATTCCAGCCACTTTGCCTTGAGCATAGTTAAAAGCCGAATAAATCAAGGCATTCCCAAATTGCCCTTCATCCTGGAGGTTTTTGACTTCGCGTCCATACGCGTCTAATCCAACTGTGAGGTGGGGCAGGAGAACGGAAGAAATGCCGATGTCAAAGTAATTAGAGCGCTCTGCCTTGACCGCCGTGTTGGCATCTGATGGAAGGGCATTGGTGGTGTTGGCAAAGGCGGCAATCGACGTGGTGCTGATTTTCTCTGTCGGAGGCGGGGTGAAGTACCTGGCGTAACCCGCATGGATCCGGGTGGATTCATTCACATCGTAGACCGCCCCGAGGCGCGGACTCCATTGTTGCTCGTTGGTCACAGTGTTGACGTGGTCGTATCGGACGCCGTAATTCACAGTGAAGTCGGGGCTGAATTTCCACTCATCTTGAAGGTAGGCGCCCACCAGATGGCCTTTGATTGAGGCGTTGTCCACCACGGTTTTGGGCACCCAACTGGTTTGATTGCCGTTGACGTCGGCCGGAAAAACCGCAGAGGTGTTGTCGATGTTCATCCTGTCTTGCTGAGCGAACAACCCTGCTCTGAGTGTGTGTCGCTCATTCAACGCATAACTGCTGTCGATTTGTGAGCCCACGACCTCGTCTTGGTGGTGTATCTGACTTGCAATGCCAAAGTAGGTGAGGTCGCCCACTGGATCAGGGGCGTAATTCACTTCACTGCGTCTATGAAAAAGCGACGCTTGAACATCCAAGTCACCCCAATGGGTTCGTTGGTAGGTCATGACCTCGAACTGATTCATCTCGCGTTGATTGGCATTCAAAGAAGCAGAAGCCAGGGGGCTGGCGTTGAGCAGTTTGAACTCAGGTACTTGACCGGGCAGGTTGGGGATTTGAAAGTTGGATTTTGAATAGCCCCCCATTACGCTGAATCGACTCATGGGGTCGATGACATAGGACAGGTAGCCGAATCCTTTGCCCTGGGCCGTGTGATCGTGCAAGGCATTCGCACTGGCTGTTGGGTTCTCAATGCCTAAGTTGTTCTGCAGGGCCGAGGCCGAAACAAAATAATGCCATCCCTCTTGACCGCCGCTGACGCTTCCATTCAGCTCTTGGTGCCCTTGGGTTCCGATCACCGTGCCCACCTCACCGCCGCCCTCACTCTCCAGTCCTTGGGTCTTGATGTTAATGACCCCTGCCGTTCGGTAGCCGTATTGAGCGGGAAGCGCACCTGTTAACAAGTCAAGTTGGCTGGCAAATCGGGTATCCATCGCAGGACCAAAACCGGTGATCGGTTCTGGGATCATCACGCCGTCAATTCGGTATTGCACATTGGCATGATCCCCTCTGATGTGCAACTGGCCATAGGCATCTTGAACGACCCCGGGTGCTTGAAGCACGACTTGATTAAGGGGTGTGCTGGCGCCCAATGGAAGCGCCTCGAGATCGGACTGATCAAAGGTGAATTGTGAACTGCCGGTGGAAGGTGACAGGCTGTTGCGAGCAGCGTCTAATTTTTTGGCGGTGACGGCAATTGACTCCACCCCAGTCAACGGAGCGACCGGGTTTGAAGTTTGTGCTCGGGAAAAGTAAGGCCATGCCGCCAGCAACGACAACGACAAAACGCGCAGTGAAAACGGGGTCATTAACTGATTCCTGAAAAAAGATGAAACCAAGCGGTACTTAGAACGCTGGGACAGTCTTCATGGGGTTTCAGAAATTCGGTGGACCTCGGTTGTGGGGAGTGTGGGCAAGTAGGCTGACCCAAAGCAAAACGCAATGGGGGACCCACAGGGAAGAAGGGGCTTGCTTAAATGAAAAGAACGGTGGGCTAGGCAGGACAGAGGCCAGTCCTGCGAATGCCACGCAAAGGTCACAGAAACCATCTGCAGATGGTTCTGAAGCTGCCGTCTTGGCGATGCTCGATGAATCGTCTGCAGCATGCTGTGTTTGTGTGCTGTGGAGATGAATCTTGTGAAAAAGCATTCCTTGCTGTACAAAAAGCAAAGTCAAAGTCAGCAGTAAAACAGTTGAAAGCCGCTTAATCACACTTCTACTTTAACTGAATGAATTGTCAAAGGGTTGGTGGCTCCCCAGCACCAAGCCAGTTACCATCGGAGAAGGCAACGAACTTAATGAGATCCTGTTCTAGGAGTCTGGGCCAGCCAAGAGCCACCTGCCTGGGCAGCGCAGCGATTGAGAAATAAGTTCAAAGTGATGGTTTTTAAAATCTTACTTATTTTCGGGAATTGATAAAACTGTTTAAGCGACCCCCAACATGAAAACGCTGCTTGATCAACTTTCCAACTACGCCGACTACCACCGCAGTGATCGCAACATCACGACGCATTTGATCGGCATTCCACTGATCGTGATGGCCCTGTTGGTGCTACTTTCACGCCCCATGTGGATGGTCAATGATGTTTCCTGCTCACCCGCTTTTTGCGTTGTCGTTGTGTTGCTCTTCTATTACTTTCGACTGCACTGGGGCATGGGGTTGATCATGACTGTCTTGTTGGGGGCGGGGCTTTTTTTCGGTACGTGGGTTGCTGGCTTAGATGACCCAACTTGGCTTCTTGTCGGCGTCGGTGGTTTTATGCTGGGTTGGGTGATCCAGTTCATCGGCCATTACTTTGAAGGTCGTAAACCCGCCTTTTTTGATGATGTCATGGGGCTTGCCATTGGCCCTTTGTTTGTTTTGGCAGAAGTGCTTTTTAAGCTCGGTTTTTATTCAGAGTTAGCACAGCAGGTTGAGGCGCGATCTGGACCTGTTCGCCCTTAATGGGGCAGGCCTGCCAATACGGGGCCAAGACCAGAGTAAAACATTGGCTCCCTAAAACATGAATCCTGGCCGATATGACTTTTAAAGTTATCTGGGAGAAACTCCAAAAGCACCCCTTGGCAAGGATCGGCCCAGGCCTCGTCACCGGCGTTGCGGACGATGACCCAAGTGGCATCGTCACTTACTCCCAAGCCGGTGCCCAGTTCGGATTGGGAATGCTTTGGACAATGCCACTTAGCTACCCCCTGATGTCTGCGATCCAAGTGGTTTGTGCCCAAATCGGCAGGGCCACTGGCAAAGGCCTTGCAGCCAATT
>CAILKX010000162.1 GCA_903834975.1 uncultured Curvibacter sp. | reverse complement strand
TACCGCGTTGCTGATTTGATCCAATCGAATCGAATGCCAGGGGTCGGGCACGCGCGAATTGCTGATGTAGGCGAATGAAATGCCCGTGTTCGGATCGGCCCAAACATACGACGTCCCAACCCCGCCATGGCCGTATACGTTCGCTGGCGCCAAACTGCCCAATCCACGAATGGCGATGGACTCCCCCCGAAAATGCGGTCCCAAACCCCGGTGCATGGGCAGGCCCATGAATTCATCCACCCGCTCTTCAGTGTAATTGCGAAGGGCGTAAGCCAAGGTGCGGGGTGACAACAACCTCACGCCGTTCAGCGTGCCGCCTTGCAACATCATTTGATACAACGCCACCATGCCACGTGCCGTGCCGTAAGCCCCACCGCCAGGGACGCCGGCTTGCTGCCACAAGGTGCTGGTGCTTTCCGAACGCAATTGATGGGGGTGCGCTTTATTTGGAGAAGGTTCGTACAAATAGGCCATGCGGTTTGAATGCGCTGGCAACAACCGATCGGGCAAGCCCACAAATAAATCTTGGTCCAGCCCCAAAGGCACCAGCACCCGCTCGTTAACAGCCTCGCGAAAATCCTGCCCCGTGATGGCCTCGATCACCATGGCCAACACCCAATGCGCACTGAGTGAGTGGTAATGCACCCGACTCCCGGCGGGCCATTCAAGCGGGAAATCGGCCACCGCTGCACGCACTTGGGCATGGTCCAGCCAAAGCTCAGGCGGCACATCGGCGTTGGGAAAGCCACCTTGGTGCGTGATCACTTGAAATAAGGTGATGTGGCCTTTTCCATGCGCTGCAAATTCAGGCAAATGGTCGGCCACTTTGTCTGAAAAACGCAACTGGCCCTGCTCCATGAGTTTCCACAACGTCGTGGCCACCATGATCTTGGTGTTCGAATACAGAGCCCACAAGGTGTCTGATTGAGCGGGCACGGCCGCAGTCTGCGACCCAGGAGGTGCCAGTTGAGCGGTTGCATTGCCTTGAGTGTTGACTTGAGTGACACCTTGAGTGTTGCCTTGAGTCTCTGACCCCATGGGCTCAGCCAGCCTGGCATCGCCATAGCCTTTGTCAAGAAGCAGATGCCCCTTGTAAGCCAAGGCCACCTGGCAACCCGGGTACCGGCCCTCGGCCAGGTGGGTTTGAATCAACGCTTCTAGCTGGCCAAAAGCGGCCAAATCGAGCGGCGCTTTCGACAAGGGGGCGGAAGAAAGAGGAAAGTCAATTGGCATCTATAGCCTTTCAAAAAAACCCAATAGGAACCCGTTTAACTTTTAGACTGAAGATTTGCTGGCTGCTGCCGATTACCACTTTAACGGTCCACTTCATACCAACCCAGCCTATATGAGACATTTGGGCGACATTTCGTCGACATTTGGGCAACATTTTGGAAATACCCACCCTTGATCCTGCCACTTTCAACTTTTTTGCCGCCCTTAATGAGCCCCCCACAGTCAAGTGACGTCAAACACAGTTAAGTTAAATTAAGCGACCCCATGAAATTTCACCGAACATCACCCCTGACTTGGTTGCTTGCCTGCGTGATGTGGATGGCCAGCGGTTTGGGCTCGAACGTGCTGGCGGCCACTGCCAAGGACAAAGCGAACGACAAGTCTGCCCCCACCAAACCCAGCGGTTGTGCCACACGCCAATTCCGAACCATGGCGCTGACCACCCACGACGCCATTGAGCGCGAAACCGCGGTTTTGGCCTGGCTGAAAGCGAACGGCAGCGCCTGCACCTTGCCTCAAATTCAATACATCGCGGGCAACAGCCCCCAGTGGCTAGGAACCGCGGACACCGTTCGAGTGAATGGCATTTTCGATGAGTTGATCGACGCGAAGTCGGTTGATTTTGTGGGCGACAAGCCCGCGCCACCCCCGCCGCCCCGTGAAGATGGGGGCACCAGTGCCCAGGGCCGGCCACAGGGTCCCTTTGGCCCGACCACCGTGGTGCCTCCTCCTGCAGGCGCCCCGAACACCGCGGTCGTGGTGGCGGCACCGAATGGCATGCCATCGCCCTCAACGGGGTCTGCTGGCACGCCTGCGACACCCAGCTCGGGACAATGAGGTTAAAAATGGGCCATGACGCCTCAACGCTTACTCCAATATGCCCTCGCCCTCCCATCACTCGCTGCCTGTGCTGCAGGACTGCTCATGAGCTCGCCCCTGCAGGCCCAAGAGCGTTTGCCCACGATTCCGCCAGCCCAATACAACGAAGCCCAAAAACAAGCCGCTGTTGAATTTGAGGCGGCGCGTAAAACAGCCGTCTTTGGCCCGTTTGAGCCCTTGATGCACAGCCCCAAGCTGATGAGTCAGGCACGTGCGATGGGCGATTACCTGCGTTATGGCTCGGCCATTGGCACCACTTTGAGCGAGTTGGTGATCTTGGTCACCGCCCGCGTCTGGACTCAGGATTACGAGTGGTATGTGCACCAGCCTTTGGCCATCAAGCAGGGCATTTCTGTTGAAATCACCCAAGCCATCGCCCAAGGGGAGCGCCCCGCCAAAATGAGCGAAGACGAAGAGATTGTTTACAACTTTGCCACCGAGTTGCATCAAAACAAGAGTGTCTCAGAGGCCACTTTTGCACGGGCTGAGAAACGTTTTGGCAAAGCGGGCACAGTCGACATCGCCGGCATTTGCGGCTACTACACCCTGCTCGCCATGGAGCTGAACTTGGCGCAGTACCCGTTGCCCAATGGCGGGCAACTGCTGCCAAGGTTGCCCAATAACTTGCCGCGCCGTTAAGACGGCATCAGCCGCGGGTCAATCGTGCCCGTGTTCGCCTTTTCCGTGCTCGTGGCCATCGTGTTGCGGGTGCGCCTGCATCCAAGAGGCTAATTTCGCCCTTTGCTCAGGGGTGAACACATTCGCAATATCGATGCGCATTTGGGTGCGCCGCTTGGACATGGCATCGTGAAAGGCCATGGTTTTTTGACGATGCGCCTCAATGGCCGCGGGGTCCAGTTTCGCAGCCGTGAACAGCGCCATGCCTTCGCGGTGGAGATCTTGGGCGACTTGGCGTTGTGACTTCATGTCTTCATGAGCGGCCATGGCGATCTTTTTGACGGCATCCCGTTGGGCGTCCGTCGCCCCCACCACTTTGAGCATGTGTTTGAGGTGCTGCGCTTCCTCGTGTTGATGGCCCCCATTTCCTGGTCCCGAATGCGCCCTTTCAGGTTGACGAGGCGCAGATTCCTGACTTTGTGCCTGCGCGGTCCAAGCGCTAAAAACCAGAACCCCAGCGGCCAAAGCAAACCCCAGATGACGTGTGTTCAACATGTGAAACTCCTTTAATTCCGAAAAGACGGTGAAGTCATTGTGGCGGCGCGCCGTTAAAAGCCCGTGTCGTTTGGGTGAAATAGTATGAAGTTCAAGCCAAAAAGCCCATGACGAAAAAGTTTGCCACAATGCCGCCATGGTGCGTCCTACCTTCAACCTCATCGGCTGTGGCCGCGTGGGTCAAACCTTGGGACGTTTGCTGTCTCAGCGTGTCGACCTGCAAGACTTTTATACCCTCAGCGCCGACAGCAGACAGACTGCTCAAGACTTCATGGGCGGCGGCACCCCGCGTGCGAACTTGTCAGACATGCAATCGGCTGACCTTTGGTTGCTGGCCGTGCCCGATACACAAATTGGCCCCGTGGCCGCACAATTGGCGGTTCTCTTGAGGAACCCCAAACGCGGCCAGGCGCTCACCCCCCCACCGATCGTTTTCCACTGCAGCGGTTTTCTGAGCTCGGCAGTTTTGTCGCCTCTTGCCGAGTTGGGTTGGGCGACGGCGAGCTTGCATCCCGTCTTGAGCTTCGCCAGCCCCGCTCTGGCCATCGGTCAATTTGCAGGAACGCCCTGCGCCTTGGAAGGTTCGCCCGCGGCTCTGGGCACTTTGAAGCCCTTGTTTGAGGCTTTAGAAGCCCGTTGTTTTGAGATTCAGCTCGACCAAAAAGCGCTTTACCATGCAGCGGCTGTCTTCTCTCATAATTTCACCGTGGCTTTACAGGGCGTGGCTCAGGCGGCCTGGCAAAGCGCCGGTGTGCCTGCTGAGTGGGTCAACCCCCTCACCCAAGCCCTGCTACAGAGTGCGGTCAACAATGTGCTGGCCTTGGGGCCGCAGGCGGCTTTAACCGGGCCCGCCGCACGGGGAGACCAAGCGGTATTGACCCAACAAGGCCAAGTGGTTCAAAACTGGGACGCGCTCAGCGGTGAAGCTTACAAAATCATGAGCGCCTTGGCCCTGCGTCTCAAGTCGGCACCGACACCTTCAGGCGAATAGCCGTTACTTCCCAGCCTTGGCTGCGCAAATGCGCCAGTAAAGCGGGCAGTTGTTGGCGCAACTTGGCCGCCACCGCGTTCGAGCTGACCAGCAAGCACCAGCTGCCGTCCTCAATCGGGCCTGCTCTCAACGCCCCCCGGAGGGTGGGCGGCAGCAAAGGGGCAATGGCTTGCAAACGACGGGCCGAATCGGCCGCCAAGTCGGACAAGCGAGCCAAGGTGTCGGAGCCGCGTGCTGCCTGGGCAATAGAAAACACTTGGTTCGTCTTGATTTGTGGCGCCATGACCTCATTATGACTGGGGCGTTGAGGGGCAAGTGAGCCAGTAGAATGCCCTGTTTGGTGCTTTCGAGCACCCTTTTTTGCCTATTCCGCATCCCTATTTGCTTTCGCTATTTGCGTCTCCTTAGCTCTCTGATCCATGGCCACCCACTTTCTCACCAAAATTTTCGGCAGCCGCAACGACCGCTTGCTGCGCCAGTACCGCAAAACGGTGGCAACCATCAACGCTTTGGAGGCCCAATTTCAGGGCCTGACCGACGCTGAACTGCAAGCCAAAACGACCGAATTCAAGGCCCGCGTCCAAGCAGGTGAAACCTTGGACGCTTTGCTCCCAGAAGCTTTTGCGGTGGTCCGAGAGGGGGCCAAGCGCGCCCTCAAAATGCGCCACTTTGATGTTCAGCTGGTGGGCGGCATCGCTTTGCACAACGGCAAGATTGCCGAAATGCGAACCGGGGAAGGCAAGACCTTGACCGCGACTTTGGCGGTTTATTTGAATGCCTTGTCGGGACGTGGCGTCCATTTGGTCACGGTGAACGACTACTTGGCCGGCCGCGACGCCGCCAACATGGGCCGTTTGTACAACTTCTTGGGCCTGTCGGTGGGCGTCAACCTGCCCAATAGGCCCCGTGCGGACAAGCAAGCGGCTTATGCCGCCGACATCACCTACGGCACCAACAACGAATACGGTTTCGACTATTTGCGCGACAACATGGTCTATGAAGTCAGCGACCGCGTTCAACGCGGCTTGAACTTCGCCATCGTCGACGAGGTGGACTCGATCTTGATTGACGAAGCGCGCACGCCTTTGATCATCAGCGGTCAAGCCGACGACCACACCGCCCAGTACTTGGCGATCAACCAAATCGTGCCCTTGTTGAAAAAGCAAATTGGCGAGGCCGACCCGCGCACAGGCGAAGGCGTCATCACCCCTGGCGACTTCACGGTCGACGAAAAATCACACCAAGTCTTCCTCACCGAAGCCGGTCACGAAAATGCCGAGCGCATTTTGGCCGCCAACGGCTTGTTCCCTGAAGGCGCGTCTTTGTACGACCCCGCCAACATCCAGTTGATGCACCATTTGAATGCCGCTCTGCGCGCGCATCACCTCTACCAACGTGACCAACATTACGTGGTGCAAGAGGGTGAAATCGTCATCGTTGATGAATTCACCGGTCGATTGATGACGGGCCGTCGCTGGAGCGAAGGCTTGCACCAAGCGGTGGAGGCCAAAGAAGGCGTCCAAATTCAGGCCGAAAACCAAACCCTGGCTTCGATCACGTTCCAGAATTATTTCCGCCTCTACAACAAGTTGGGCGGCATGACCGGCACGGCCGACACCGAAGCCTACGAATTCCAAGAAATTTATGGCTTGGAAACCGTGGTCATTCCACCCAACAAGCCCAGCAGCCGTCAAGACCAACTCGACCGGGTTTACAAAACCACACCAGAAAAATACCATGCCGCCGTACAAGACATTCGCGAGTGTTTTGAGCGCGGCCAACCGGTGTTGGTCGGCACGACGTCGATTGAAAATTCAGAGCTTATTTCTGAATTATTGAACCGAGAAGAACTGCCTCACCAAGTCTTGAACGCCAAGCAGCACGCACGTGAAGCCGACATCATTGCCCAAGCGGGTCATTCAAAAATGATCACCATCGCCACCAACATGGCGGGCCGGGGCACCGACATTGTGTTGGGCGGCAACATCGAGCGGGCTTTGTCTGAACTGGAAGCCCAGACCGAACTGTCCGAAACCGAACGCCAACAACAAATCGAGGCCCTGCGCCAAGCTTGGCGTGCAGACCACGAGTTGGTCAAATCGCTGGGGGGCTTGCGCATCATCGCCACCGAGCGCCACGAATCCCGGCGCATCGACAACCAACTGCGCGGCCGCTCAGGCCGTCAAGGCGACCCCGGTTCCTCGCGTTTTTATTTGAGTTTGGACGATGCCCTCATGCGCATCTTTGCCGGCGAGCGCGTCAAAGCCATCATGGACCGGCTGAAGATGCCGGAAGGCGAAGCCATCGAAGCCGGCATGGTGACCCGCAGCATTGAGTCCGCGCAACGCAAAGTCGAGGCCCGCAACTTCGACATGCGCAAGCAACTGCTCGAATACGACGATGTGTCCAACGACCAGCGCAAGGTGATTTACCAACAGCGCAACGACATTTTGGACGCCGCCGATTTGAGCGCCCAAATCAGCGCCTTGCGCGAAGGCTGCTTTGAAGATTTGGTGCACGCCTTTGTGCCCCCAGAATCGGTCGAAGAGCAATGGAATTTGCCAGCCCTTCAACAGGCGCTGGCCTCTGAGTGGCAATTGGAAGTGAATTTCCAAGCGCTGCTGGATGCCAATGACAGCCTCACTGACGAAGACATTCTTCAGGCGGTTTTGCAGGCCGCCAACAGCACCTATGAGGCCAAGGTGGCCATCATTGGCGGCGAGGCCTTCACCGGATTCGAGCGCGCCGTCTTGCTGCAAACCATCGACAGCCATTGGCGTGAACACCTGAGCTCGCTAGACCACTTGCGCCAAGGCATTCACTTGCGCGGCTATGCGCAGAAACAACCCAAACAAGAATACAAGCGCGAGGCTTTTGAGTTGTTTGGTCAGATGCTCGACTCCATCAAAAATGAAGTGACCCGCTTGTTGATGACGGTGCGTTTGCAATCGACCGCCCAAGTCGAAGGCGCCGCTGAAGAAATGAGCCAAGACACGCTGCACAACGTCAGTTATTCCGCCCCCAACGAAAATGGCGAGGTGGAAACCGTGGTCGACCCCGCCACCTTGGTGGCTGCCATGCCCGTGGGTCGCAACGACCCCTGCCCCTGCGGCAGCGGCAAAAAATTCAAACAATGTCATGGAAAGCTGGCTTAAAAGCCCGCTACTTTTCCATCGTTCCCCATCCCAATTCGTTGGAGCCTTGAATGCCCGTCAACCTGATTGCCCCTGACCCCACCAAGCTGTCGCCCGTCAAAGGGGTTCGAATCGGGGTGGTTGAAGCGGGCGTGCGCAAAGCCAACCGCAAAGACCTGACTGTTTTCCTTTTGGATGAAGGCACCTCAGTCGGCGGCGTCTTCACCACCAACCGTTTTTGCGCCGCGCCGGTTCAGGTGTGCCGCTCGCACTTGGATTCAGGGGCAGAAATTCGCGCCTTGGTCATCAACACGGGCAACGCCAATGCCGGTACCGGTGAAGCTGGCTTGGCCAATGCCAACACCACCTGCCAAGCCATGGCCGAATTATTGGGTGTGGCGCACCAGCAAGTCTTGCCCTTCTCGACGGGGGTGATCATGGAGCCGTTGCCGGTGGACCGCATCGTGGCGGCCTTGCCCGCTGCCTTGGCCGATGCCCATTCAGAAGCGGGTCGCTCCAATTGGGGTCGCGCCTCGGAAGGCATCATGACCACCGACACCTTGCCCAAAGCGTTCAGCAAAACCGTGGTGTTATCGGGTCACCCCGTCACCATCACGGGCATCAGCAAGGGCGCCGGCATGATTCGCCCCAACATGGCCACCATGCTGGGCTTCTTGGCCACCGACGCGGCCATTGAGCCGGCTTTGATGGCGGGTTTGAGCACCGACTTGGCCGACGCCTCATTCAATTGCATCAGCATCGATGGCGACACCTCGACCAACGACTCCTTTATCGTCATGGCGACGAACCAAGCGGGCAACCCGTCGATCAGCCAATTCGAGAGCGGTGACGGCGCTGTCCTCAAAGCCGCCATGGCCGAAGTGGCGCGCCTGTTGGCCCAAGCCATTGTGCGCGACGGCGAAGGGGCGACCAAGTTCATCACTTTGCAAATTGAAGGCGGAAAAACCGTCGACGAATGCCGCCAAGTGGCCTATGCGATTGCCCACTCGCCTTTGGTCAAAACGGCCTTCTTCGCCAGTGACCCCAATTTGGGCCGCATCTTGGCAGCGGTTGGCTATGCCGGTATTGCCGACTTGGACCAAACCGCGATTGACTTGTATTTGGACGACGTGCTGGTGGCGGTGCAAGGCGGGCGCAACCCAGCCTACCGCGAAGAGGACGGCCAACGGGTCATGAAGCAAAGCGAAATTACGGTTCGGGTGCGTTTGGGCCGCGGTGAGGCCAAGGCCACGGTCTGGTCTTGCGACCTTAGCCACGAGTACGTGAGCATCAACGCCGATTACCGGTCCTGAGCACCTGCCGCGTTTGAGCATGAGCGTTTTCACCAACCCCGCATTAGAGCGCCTGATTGAGCGCGCCGAGGCCCTCATCAGCCGCATCGAACAGGTGCTGCCGCTGCCTTTGCAAGAACCCAAGAACTGGAACGAGTCCATTGCATGGCGCTACCGCCGTCGCAGCACCGGACAAGCCCTGCTCGAGCCGGTGCGCCATGTGGCCCCTCTGGGTCTGAACGAGTTGGTTGAGATTGAACCGCAAAAAGAAAAAATCCAGCGCAACACCGAGCAATTTGTAAATGGCAAACCCGCCAACAACGTCTTGCTCACCGGCGCGCGCGGGACTGGCAAATCGTCCCTCATCAAGGCCTGCCTGAACGCCTATGCGCCGCGTGGTTTGCGCTTGATTGAAGTCGATAAATCCGACCTGGTTGACCTGCCCGACATTGTCGAAGTGGTGTCGGCTCGACCCGAAAAATTCATCATTTTTTGCGACGACCTGAGCTTTGAAGACGGCGAGTCCAGTTACAAAGCACTCAAATCGATTTTGGACGGCAGCGTCGCCGCGTCCACCGCCAATGTCCTGATTTACGCCACCAGCAACCGCCGCCACTTGCTGCCCGAGTTCATGAAGGAAAACGAGAGCTATACCCACACGGCCGACGGTGAAGTCCACCCGGGGGAAGCCATCGAAGAAAAAGTGTCGCTCTCCGAGCGCTTCGGTTTGTGGGTCAGTTTTTACCCGTTCAGCCAAGCCGAATACTTGGCGATTGTGGGCCAATGGCTGCGCTCACAAGGGTTGTCTGAATCGGCCATTGAAGCGTCGCACCCCGAGGCCTTGGTTTGGGCTTTGGAACGCGGCTCGCGGAGTGGCCGAGTGGCCTACCAATTTTCCCGCGACTTTGTCGGACGCCAAGCGGCCTAAAGCCAAACCTTTGAACCTGAACCCAAAGTGAACCCGAAAATCATTGAAGTCGCCGTGGGCATTTTGATCCGCCAAGACGGCGCCTTGCTCCTCAGCACCCGCCCCGAAGGCAAGCCTTACCCGGGCTTTTGGGAATTCCCTGGCGGCAAACTCGAAGCCGGCGAAACCGTCGAGCAAGCGTTGCGCCGCGAACTGATCGAAGAGTTGGGCATCACCATCGCAGACACCGAGGTTTGGCGAGTCACCGAACACCAATACGAGCACGCCCATGTGCGCTTGCACTGGTGCAAAGTGCATGCTTGGCAGGGTGAATTCGAAATGCGCGAAGGCCAAGCGATGGCTTGGCAAACGTTCCCACTGACCGTCAGCCCGGTGCTGGCAGGCGCTTATCCGGTGTTGGACTGGTTGGAAGCGGAAGCCAAACAGAACGGCGCTTAAAAAGCTTTTTTAAGAAGCCCTTTTAAGGCACGATTTTGCCCCGCGGTTCAAGGGGCCACCCAGTCCCTGGCTTATTGCAAGCGGGGGTCGCCAAAAGGCGCTTCATCCGGCGGCGCTTCGGTGGGCATGCGGAAGGCTTCGCTGGCCCAAGCGCCGAAGTCGTTGTTCTTGCAACGCTCGCTGCAAAAGGGGCGAAACGGGTTGCTGGCGTGGTAAACGCTCTCGCCCTGACAAGCTGGGCACGTTACCAAGCGTGCGCCCTCAGGTAAATTTTTGGATGTCACGTTTTGGGGCTCTGGCACGGTTGAGCCTCAAGCGCACAAAGCCATTTCAAAGGCCACATCGTCCGGTGTGACTTGGGTGGCGGGGCTGGTTAGATCTTCTGCTTGCTGCAAGAAACGCAGCGAAACCAAAAGCCGGTTGGCGCTGATTTCAGGAATCAAACCCAACTGCGAATCGATGCGCAAGCGCAGCAATTGGAAGGCACGGCCTTGTGGCAAGTTTTGTTGCAACTGGCCCTGCTCGGCCATCATCTTTTTAGGCGTCCCGTTGTCGCGCAACATTTTCAGCAAGATGAACACCGAGTCGGCCAATGGCCCCAAGGTGGACGCCCATTTTTGCAAATCCGATTGGCGAACCGGGCCGCTGGTTTGCTGCCAAGCATGGTAGGCGGGCAAATCAAAGTTGCAGGTCCCCCCAGGAATGCTGATGCGGCTGCGAATGGCCATCAGCCACTCGTTTTCAGTCAACGCTTGGGCGGTGCGACCCGACTGGGTGTTAACGGCTTCAAAGCACGCGTCCAACTGCGCGACGATGTCGTCCAGCACGCCTTCCGAGATGTTGGGGTTGCCCCGGTAGCTGTTGAGCAGTTGCTTTTGTTTGTCCAAGTCCTTCATGACCTCGCCTTTGAGGTCTGAACGAGAGGCGACTTCCATGATTTCAAAAATCGTGACCAAGGCAAAGTGGTGATCGACCGCCGAATCGCGGGAAATCAAGTCGCCCAATCGCCTAAAGAGCTGCTCCAAACGCAAATAGGTTCGAACGCGCTCGTTGAAGGGGTATTCGTAAAGGATCACTCCGCCGCTTCCGTCTTGCACCATGGATGGCCAAGATCATAGCCGGAAGTGAGCGGCCAAATCGGAGATTTGTTGGGTCAATTCAGCCCAGCTGAGTGGGTCGTTGTAAATGACCACATCCGCGCAAGCCCGTCTTTGTGATCGGCTGGCTTGGGCCGCCAAGATGTTTTCGACCGCCTGGCGGTCCAAACCGCTGCGCTGCATGACCCGCTGAATTTGGGTTTCAGGCTGGCAGTCGACCACCACCACCGCGTCCAGCTGGGTCAACCAGCGGGCTTTGCCCTCGACCAACAAGGGAATGTCGAACAACAGGCGCTGCGCCCCTTGGCGAATTTTCTCCTCGACCTCGGCCTTTATGGCCTGGCCAATTAAGGGGTGCAACAAGGTCTCGAGTTGTCCGCGCACCGCAGGCTCAGCAAAAACAGCCCGCCGCATGGCTTCGCGGTCAAGCCCCCCGTCAGCGGCCACCATGTCGACCCCAAACAGACGCGCGACTTCGGGCATGGCCGCGCCGCCGGGGGCGGTTAAACCCCGCGAAATGTGGTCTGCATCAATCAGGGCGATGCCGGGGTCTTGCGCCAACCAAAGCTTTGCAACTGTGCTTTTGCCCGAGCCAATGCCGCCCGTCAACCCCAAGCGTAAAACCCGCTTTGTTTCGGCTTCAGACACCTAAAAACCTCCAGAAAAAACGCTGCATCCCAACCGGTCCCAAGGCATAAATCAACCAACCCGCGGCTGCCAGAAAGGGGCCAAATGGCACGTAACCGCCCTCACGCAATTGAGAGCGGGCCCGCAACACCAGCCCCACGGCGGCCCCCACCATCGAGGCGAATAAAAGCAACGGCAATAAATTCAAAGGCCCTAACCAAGCCCCCAGAGCCGCGAGCAACTTGAAGTCCCCCGCCCCCATGCCATCCTTGCCGGTCAGGCCCTTGAAGGCCGAGGCAACACCCCACAAAATACCGAAGCCCAAGACAGCGCCCCACAAAGC
>CAILKX010000161.1 GCA_903834975.1 uncultured Curvibacter sp. | reverse complement strand
TTGAGTTGGTTTAAAAAATCCCAAATGGCGTCTTTGGCGTCTTTGCCTGCTTTGTTGGCCTTGCTGGCGATCGCCCAGGGCCGCAACGCCATCGCGCAAACCGAGGTGCCTTCTGTCAACGTGACGTCAGAACGAAGCACCTCGTCCCCCTTTGCTGGCCCCAACACCGTGGAGGGCATCACCGCCCAAAAAATAGGCGAAACCGTGAATATCTTGGACACGCCGGATGCCTTGAAATACCTGCCCAGCTTGATGGTCCGCAAACGCGACTCGGCCGACTTTGGCGGCGCGACCTTGGCCACTCGAATTTGGGGCGTTTCTTACAGCGCCAAAAGCATGGTCACTGTCGATGGCATGCCCATTTCGAACCAACTCTTCAATGACAACAACTATGGGCCACCCAAATGGTTCGTGGTGTCGCCAGAAGAAATTGACCACATCGATGTGATGTATGGCCCTTTTTCGGCGGCTTACTCGGGCAATACCATGGGGGCGTTGGTGGACATCACGACCCAGCGGCCCACCAAAGCGTTCGAGGGCGCCCTCAGCGTGACCTCGGCGACCCAGTCGTTCAGCCTCTTCAATACCCGAGGCAATTACCACACAGAGGAAGCCGCGGCCCTGCTGGGCGGGCGCAGCGAGGCGTTGACTTGGCGCTTGAACCTCAACCACGAAGACGCCCACACACAACCAAGAACTTTTGCGACAGGGGCCTCTTCTATTGCGAGCGACCAGGCGTTTCCTTATGTCAAAAAAGACGGCAGCAACGGCGGCTACTACTTGGGGGCCACCTCATTTCTGCACGGCGTGAGTGACAACGTGAACGCCAAAGTCACCTTGGATTTGAACCGCGACACCCAATTGACGCTCAGTTCCGGCGTCTTCTTGGGTGACACCGATTCAAGCGCGCAGTCGTATATGGGCAATGGATTTTGTGCCACGGGCAACGGTTCGTGCACCCCCTTGGCCAGCGGCGTTTATGGTTACAAGCAAGAACAAGGGGTCAATGGGGTCTCGCTGAAAACGAACACCCAAGGCGTTTGGGATTACGACCTCCAATGGTCCAATTTCCGCTATCTGCATGATGTCCAAAGAACCGCAGGCTATTTGAACAACGATGGCTCGGCGGTGAACAACGTGGCCGGTAAACCAGGCAGCGTTCGTGACCTGTCAGGCACCCAGTGGAGCCAATTCGACGCCAAGGGCATCTACCGGCCCACCGACGCGCCAGCCCACCAAATCAGCTTGGGCTACCACCTCGACAACACCCAATTGAAGAGCCAGACCAACAACGTGTTGGATTGGCAAAACACCTATGCAGGCACGATGACGGGCTTGGCGCAAGGCACCAATCAAACCCAGGCGGCTTGGCTTCAAGACGCGTACCAAGCGTCCGAGCGTTTGCTCACGACGGTCGGGGGGCGTTTTGAAAATTGGCGCTCCAACCACGGCGGCGTCTTTGCCAGCGGCACCGGCGCACTGACTCAGCCGGCGGTTTCTGTGGATCACTTCTCGCCCAAATTGTCGGCCTTGTGGTCTTTGGAGGACGGCGCCTCGCTCAAGGCGTCTTTGGCGAATGCGGAACGTTTTCCAACAGTGGGCGAGTTGTACAACGTGGCCACCTGCACAACGGGTTGCACGGGCAACCAGGCTTTTCCTTATTCGCCCAATCCCGCCATCATCAAGCCGGAGAACGTCAACGCCTTTGAGCTGACCTATGCCAAGCCACTTGACCACGCCAACGTCCGGGTCTCTTTCTTTGCGGAAGACGTGAAGGACGCCTTGATTGCCCAGTATGGCTATTTGAACCCCACTCAACCCAATGGGCTTTACAGCTATTGGATGAATGTCAAAAAGGTGCGCTCACGTGGCCTGGAATTGAGCAGTGAGGTGCAAAAGTTCTGGGTCGACGAATTGGCCTTGGTGTCCTCGCTCACCGTCGTTGACTCGGTCATGGCGGCCAACGACGGCGTCACCAGCTTGGGCAAGTCGGTGGCGGGCAACAAGACCCCCGGGGTGTCGCCGCTGCGCCTGAAGTTCGTCGCCACTTACCGCCCCAATGACAAACTGACACTCGCTTTGGCCGGCAGCTACCAAAAGCAGTTTTACTCGTCGATCGACAACAACGATGTGAACGCCAACACCTACCAAGGTTTCTCCGGCTACAGCTTGTTTGACCTCAAGGCGCGTTACCGCTTTGACGACAAGTTGTCGGCCTCGGCGGGCATCGACAACTTGTTCGACCGCAAGTACTTTTTGTACCACCCCCTTTGCCCAACGCACGGTCGTGGCCAACGTGCATTACGACTTTTAAATTTAATTTTGATCCCAATAACGTCTATGAAATTCAATACAAAATTGATGGGTGCACGCTCATTCGTGCAGACCCTGGCGCTCGGCCTGGTCGCAGCCAGCCTGGCCCCGGTCTCGGCCTCGGCCTCGGCCCACACCGTGCTGGAATACCAAGTCGCCACCGCCGGGAAAAGCTACAAAGCCACTTTCAAGGTGGGCCATGGCTGCGGTGCCTCACCCACGCGGCAAATTGTGGTCGACCTACCCGCGGGGGTGCAGGGCGCCAAGCCCATGCCCAAGCCGGGTTGGAAGATCGACGTCACGCAAGAAAAACTGGCGCAACCCTACACCAGCCACGGCCGAACCATCACCGAGGACGTCAGCCGCATCACCTGGACGGCCAAAACCCCTGAAGATGTCTTGCCCAATGGCTTTTACGATGAATTCGTTTTGGTCGGCACCTTGCCCGAGCAAGCCGGCCTGGTGTATTGGCCGGTTCAGCAGATTTGTGAACAGGGCCGCATGGATTGGGTGGAGGTGCCCAAGGCCGGTCAAAAGTTGTCGGACCTCAAGTACCCCGCCGCCGTACTCGAGCTGTTGTCGGGTGACTCGGCCGATGCCCATTCCCATTGAAAACCCCTTCAAAGGGGTTTGAAGAAAGGTGGATCGGGTGCCCAGTTCATAATTTCTGGATGTTGAATTTCCGCGCCCTATTTGTTTCTCTGCTGCTCCTGACTTCGCTTGGCTTGGGGGCCACCGAGCAGACCACTCAAAAGGGGGGCGACGACGCGCTGGTGAAGGCTTGCACGCTGTGCCACGGGCCCGAGGGACGTTCGACCCCTTATGGTTATTTCCCCAGGCTGGCGGGCAAGCCCGAGACGTATTTGTTGAACCAGCTGCAGAATTTCCAGGCGGGTCGACGCCATTACGCTCAGATGGGTTACCTGCTTGAAAACGTCGATGCCGCTTACCTGCAACAGCTGGCCCAATTTTTTGCCAAGCAAGACATTCCTTATCCGGCGCCTGCGGTTTTTTCGACCCCGCCGCCTCAGTTGAAGTGGGGTCAAGAATTGGCAATGCACGGGGACCCTGACCGAAAGATTCCCGCCTGTGCGGCGTGTCATGGTCAGCAACTCAGCGGCGGCGTTTCACCGGCGATTCCCGGCTTGCTGGGGTTGCCGCGTGATTATTTGTTGGGACAAATGGGCAATTGGCGCACCGACCAACGCCACGCCCGCGAGCCCGACTGCATGGCACAGATTGCCAAAAGCCTGACCGAGCAAGACATCAACGCCGTGACCCGTTGGCTGGCAACACAAGCGCCCTTAAAGCAGGGGCCAAAACCAGGGTCGCCATCCGCCCCACAGCCCGATTCACCCGCTTTGAAGTGTGGCAGCGTTCAGGCACGGCATGACGCGCCCCTCTCGCCCCAGCAAAGTCAGGGGCTTTATTTGTCCCGCATTGGCAACTGCCAGGCTTGCCACACGGCCCAAGGGGGCGTCCCCCTGGCGGGCGGCAAGGCCATTGAAACGCCTTTCGGGGTGGTTTATTCGAGCAACTTAACGCCCGATGCGCAGACCGGCATCGGCCGCTGGTCCGCGGCCGATTTTTGGCAAGCCTTGCATGAAGGACGCTCCAAAGACGGGCACCTGCTGACGCCTGCATTCCCTTTCACCGATCTCACCCAAGTCTCACGCCAAGATGCTGACGCCTTGTTTGCTTACCTGCAGACTCTGGCGCCTCAGAAGAATGTGGTGAAGCCCAATACCTTGTCATGGCCTTTCAATACCCAGTGGGCGCTGCAGGTGTGGCGGGCGCTGTACTTCAAACCAACGGCCTTCAAGCCCGACCCCAAGCAAACCGCCGATTGGAATCGGGGCGCTTATTTGGTGAACGGACTCTCGCATTGCGGCGCTTGCCACACACCCCGCAATGCCTTGGGTGCGAGCCTCGGTGACCACGCTTTTAAAGGCGCGGTGTTGGCTTCGCAAGGGCAATGGGTGGCGCCAGGCCTCTTATCGCCACAAGAGGGCGGGGTTCAAAATGAATCGATTAAAAGCATTTCCAATCTGTTGCAAAACGGCATGACTCAAAAGGGCACTGTGCGTGGCCCCATGGCCGAGGTCGTTTACAAAGGGACGCAGTACTTGAGCGATGAAGACGCGAAATCCATCGGCGTCTACCTCAAGTCGTTGGGGAGCTCGGCTGCAGCGACCGCTGCGCCCGTTCCCCAAGGGGTGAATGGGGACTCAAAGGGGGAAGTCAAAGGCCATTCCCACGGCGCAGCCCTGTACAAAGAGCACTGTGAGGGCTGTCACGGCAAAGAGGGCCAAGGTTCGTCAGCCGGGTTTCCAGCGTTGGCGGGCAACCGGCATGTGACGACACCGCACGTGGGGAACTTGATCAAAACGGTTTTGTGGGGGGGCATTCCGCCGACCACGGCTGCGAATCCTTTGCCGCCCGGCATGCCCCCGTTCAGAACCCTGTTGAGCGATAAAGACGTGGCCGATGTCTTGACCTATACACGCCAGTCTTGGGGCCATCAAGCCCCGGCGATCACGACCTTGGACGTCATCCAGAACATTGAAAATGCATCGGCGCTTGGCGGTGCCGACCGCTTGCCGCGTTAAAGGCTCAAAACGCGGCCTGGATTCAGTCGGTTGTCGGGGTCCAACGCGGCTTTGATGCTGCGCATCAGGTCCAGGGCCACCGGTGATTTGTGCTGCGCCAGAGCCGCCACCTTGAGCGAACCGATGCCGTGTTCCGCAGAAATGGAACCGCCCAATTGACTCACCTGCTCGTAGACCAGCGCATTGATCGAGGCCTCTTGCTCGTGTAAAAAAACCGCCGCATCGACGCCTTCTGGGGCTTGCACGTTGTAGTGCAAATTACCGTCGCCCAAATGCCCAAAGGTGACGAGCCGGACGCCCGGGACTTCACTGGCCAACCGCGCATGGGTCTTGGCCACGAATGCCGGGATTTGCGACACCGGCACACTGATGTCGTGCTTGATGTTCAGTCCTTCTTGCGACTGTGCCAGCGAAATATTTTCCCGCACCTGCCACAGGTTTTGCGCTTGCGCCAAAGACTGCGCCACCACGGCGTCTTGCACCACGCCTTGCTCGAGGGCCTCGGTCATGAGGGACTCAAATAGGGCTTGCGCATGGGCCATGGATTCAGCGTCCGAGGCCTCCAGCAGCACGGCGTAAGGCGAACCCAAAAACGGCACCTGCAGTTGGGGCAAGTGCTTGGCGACCAAACGCAGGGACAACGCATTCATGACTTCAAAGCCCGTGAGAGCGGATCCCAATCGGCGTTGGGCCAAACCCAGCAAGACCACGGCAGCGTCCACTGAGGCCACCGCTGCCCAAGCCGTCAAGGTCGTGGCGGGTTGGGGAAAGAGCTTGAGCGTCGCCGCCGTCATGATGCCCAGCGTGCCCTCGCTGCCGATGAACAAATCGCGCAGGTCGTAACCCGTGTTGTCTTTGCGCAGGCCCGAAAGGCCGTTCCAGATTTCACCAGTGGCGGTCACGACTTCCAAACCCAGGCAAAGTTCACGCGCATTGCCATAGCGCAGCACTTGGGTTCCCCCCGCATTGGTGGCGAGGTTGCCGCCCACGGTGCAACTGCCTTCGGACGCGAGTGACAAGGGAAACAAAAAACCGGCTTGTGCCGCCGCCGCTTGTACGGTTTGTAAGACACAACCCGCTTCGACGGTGAGCGTCAAATTGGCCGCGTCCAATTGCCGAATGGCGTTTAGCCGGCGCAAACTCATGACAATTTGCTCGCCGCTGCCATCGGGCACGCTGCCAACAGCCAGCCCGGTGTTGCCCCCTTGCGGCACGATCGAAACGCCTTCTGCTGCGCAGGCTTTGACAACGGCCGCCACTTCCAAAGTGCTGCCAGGACGAACGACGGCCAGGGCACGGCCTTGGGCCCGTTTTCGCCAATCCTGCTCATAGGCCAACAGGTCATCGCCATTCGCCGAGGTCAACACATGGCCAGGGCCCACCAAAGCCCGCAGGGTGTTGAGCAGCGGGGTGAATGCCGGCATGGTGATTCAAAGCCCTCCGCTAAAAGTCCCCCCGTTCAAGGGTGGGGGGATGCCTCGGTGCCAGTTCCAGAAACGGGGCTGGAATTTGAAGGGCGGGTTGTATGGTCCAAACCGACTTGGTCGGCGTGATAAAGCCGCAACCGCACATGCAGGGCGGCAGCGGTGAAGAGGCTGAGGCAAAGGGCAATTTCAAGCCCCGCCAAGGCATTGCTGGGCCATGCGTCGCCGTAAGCGCGCACCACGCCTTCGATGAAATAAAGCCAAACCACCAAGCTGACCCAGCGGTAGGTATACATGCGGTTTTTCAGCAGGCCAGCCAAAGGCAAGCACAGGGGAAGGGCTTTGAGCACCAGCCAAGAGCCGCCGGGCCGCAACGGGGCCAGCACCAATTCCCAGGCCAAGCTGAGTGCAATCAAACCGATCAGGCTGGCGACAGCCAAGCGCCGGCTCCAAATAACGGTTTGTTGTGGGTTGAGATGAACGTTCATAGCGGTGGCATCATACCGGCCATGCCTGCTTTTTCATTCAAAAAAAATCCATTCTTCAAAGCCCTGCGAAGTTTGGCTGACCGCTTCCAAGAAGACCGCTTGGGTTTAACCGCCAGCAGCTTGACCTTCACCACCGTGCTGGCGCTGGTGCCCTTGGTGACCGTGGTCTTGGCCCTGTTCACGGCCTTCCCGGTGTTTTCGCAAGTGGAGGCCACTTTGCAGCATTGGCTGCTGACCAGTTTGGTGCCCGACTCGATTGTCAAGCCGGTCATGGGGGCCATCACGCAGTTTTCCGCCAAAGCCAGCGGCTTGGGATTGGCCGGTTTTGCGGCCTTCACGGTCACGGTGCTGAGCCTGGTCATGACCATTGATGGGACGCTGAACGCCATTTGGCGCGTGCAACATGCACGCAGCTGGGGCAAAAGGGTGCTTGTTTATTGGGCCGTTTTGACCTTGGGGCCTTTGCTCTTGGCCTTCACGTTGTTTGCCACCACCTCGGTTTTGGGTTGGACCCAGGACTGGGGGGCGGAATTGGGCCTGAGTCTGCCGAGCCGTCTCCAAGGACTTGGTGGTTTGAGTGGCTTGCATGGGGGCGCGAGTGTGAGTGCCAGTGCCGGTACTGCAAACGCTTCGTCTCAGTGGTGGCTCGACCCCTTGAGCATTTTGTTGTTGTCTGGCGGCATGGCCTGCCTGTTCAAGTATGTGCCCAACACCTATGTGCGCTGGCGCGATGCTTGGGCGGGCGGCTTTTTTGTTGGCTTGGGCCTGGAATTGGCAAAGAATATTTTGGGCTACTACCTGCTCAAAGTCCCCACTTATTCGCTGATTTATGGGGCTTTTGCCGCCGTGCCCATTTTGTTGGTGTGGATCTATGTGGCTTGGATGGTCGTCTTGCTGGGGGCGGAGTTCGCCGCCTACCTGCCCTTCTTGTTGCAGCCTGAAAAACCCCGTTTGAAATCCCAGGCTTGGCCATTGGAGTTGGCCTTGACACTCTTACAAGCCTTGCAAGCCGTGCGCCAAACACCCCAAAAGGGCCTCACCAGCACCGAATTGACCACCCGATTTGATTTGGATTTAGGCCAATTGGAGTTGGTGACAGAACGCCTGCGCGAACTCGATTGGGTGGCCACCCTGAACGAAACCGATGATGTGGTGGGCGCGCAACGCCACCAAGAGCCCCGCTGGGTGATTTTGGTAGACCCCTCCCAAGTGCCCTTGGGTCCTTTGTTAGAAGCCCTGCTCTTCAAGCCAGAAGGTGCTTTGGCGCCGGTTTGGCACTTGGCCGGTTGGGACGAAGACAAAACCACCTTGGCCCAGGCGCTGTTGCCCTCGTCAAAAACTTAAAAAAGCCTTCAAAGCGTTCAAGGTGCCCTCGGGGTCTTCGGTCATTTGATGGTGGCCCACCGGCAGTGAAACGAGTTGGGTTTTCGCCCCCAGGTGCGGTCGATTCTGTGCGGCTGAGACCAGGCTGCCCGCCGCTTTGGGCAGCGTCATTTGGTCGTTTTCGCCCAAGATGAACAACACCGGGGCCGTCACCTGCGCCATCGCTTCCAAGCCGTGGCTGTAGTCGTTGCAGGCACTGAAGCCTCGGTGGAACACATTGGCGTTGGGGTTGCTGCGCAGCACTTTGCGGCCCAAGGCCACGCTGCTGCCAAACACCCAAGTGCCCGGCCCCAACGACGAATTGGGTGAGCACAAGGTGCTGCGAGAGAACACATTGATCATTTGAATGGCTTGCTCGGGCTGGTTCAATGACGCTTCCAACAAGGCGTGCGACACTTTCATCGGATAAGCAGTGCCGATCAGCGCCAAGTGGCTGACCCGATTCGGCACGCGGCTGGCGGTTTCAAGCCCATACAAAGAGCCCCAGCTGTGGCCGACGAGGGCCACTTTCTCAACACCCAAAGGCTTTAAAGCGTCCATCACGCCGACCACAAAATCGGCCGCCGCCTCGACGGTGGACGGGGCTTCGCCCTGGCTGCGGCAATGGCCCGGCAGGTCGAGCGCGAAGACGTTCCAGCCGTGGTGGGCGAGGTAGCGGCTTTGCAAGATCCAAACGCTGTGGTCGTTCAAAACCCCGTGCAAAAAAAGCACCGTGGGCTGCGCTGGGTTGAAGGCTTTGCCGCCCGTGTAGGCGTAGGTGGTGGCGCCGTTGACTTGTAAAAACATGGAGACCCCCGATAACTTGGTTCTGTCTGAGTTCAGTGGTTGGATTTTTCAGCGGCTTTTAAAGCGCGCTTCAAATCGTCAATCAGGTCGGCAGGGTCTTCCAGACCGATCGACAAGCGGATGGTGCCAGCCCCAATGCCCGCGCTGCGCAGTGCCGCATCGTCCATGCGGAAGTGGGTGGTGCTGGCGGGGTGAATCACCAAAGAGCGGCAATCGCCCACGTTCGCCAAGTGGCTGAACAGCTTCAACGTTTCAATGAATTTTTTGCCCTGTTCACGGCTGCCTTTCAAGTCAAAACTGAAGACGGCACCGGCGCCGCGCGGGCCAAAACGCAGCAATTTTTTGGCCAGTTCATGGCTGGGGTGGCTGCTCAAAAGCGGATGGCCAACGCGCTCCACAAACGGGTGCTCGGCCAAAAAGTTCACCACTTTTTCGGTGTTGCTCATGTGGCGATCCATGCGCAGGGGCAGGGTTTCAATGCCCTGCAAAATCAGCCACGCCGTGTGGGGACTCATGCACGCCCCGAAATCGCGCAAGCCTTCACGCCGGGCCCGCAGCAAGAAGGCCCCCACGCTGGATTCTTCATTGAACACCATGTTGTGAAAGCCGGCATAAGACTCGGTCAACTCGGCAAAGCGGCCTTTGGTGGCGGGGCCATCCCAATCGAAACTGCCGCCGTCCACGACCACGCCGCCAATGACGGTGCCATGGCCCGACAAAAATTTGGTGGCCGAGTGGTAAACCAAGTCGGCCCCCAAGGCCAGCGGTTGAATCAGGTAGGGCGATGTCAGCGTGGAGTCCACCAAAAGAGGGACGCCGTTTTCATGGGCGATGGCCGCCACCGTGGGGATGTCCAACACATCCAAGCCGGGGTTGCCGACCGTCTCGCCAAAAAACAACTTGGTGTTGGGCCGCACGGCGGCGCGCCAGCCTTCGATGTCGCCGGGTTTCACGAAGGTGGTCTCGATGCCAAAACGCCGCAGTGTGTAATGCAACAAATTTTGCGAACCCCCATAGAGCGCGGTGGAGGCCACGATGTGGGCGCCCGCCCCCATGAGCGTCGCGATGCTGAGGTGCAAAGCGGCTTGGCCGCTGGCGGTGGCAATTGCGCCAATGCCGCCTTCCAAAGCCGCGACCCGTTGCTCCAACACCGCGTTGGTGGGGTTCGAAATGCGCGAATAAACGTGGCCCGAGCGCTCTAAATTGAACAGCGACGCCGCGTGGTCGCTGGATTCAAAAACAAAAGAGGTGCTCAGGTGGATGGGCGTGACGCGCGCGCCGGTGGTGGGGTCGGGGCTGGCGCCTGCGTGCAGCGCCAAGGTGTCAAAACCGGGATCAGCGTAACCGGGCATGGTGTTTTCCTCTCAATTTGGACCTCAAAACGGCTTCATTGTGGGCTATATTTCGATTCCTAACAGGCGCTGTCTGGCGCACAGGAGACGACCATGCAAGTCAGTGACATTCTTCGAGTCAAAGGGGGCACACTTTTCACCATGTCCCCGGAAGACCTGCTGTCCAAAGCGGCAGAATTCATGGCGGAAAAAGACATCGGTTCTTTGGTCATCATGTCGCGCGGCCAGTTGGCGGGCATGCTGACTTTTCGCGAGGTGATTCGGGCTGTGGTGAAAAACGGCGGTTCGGTGGGGGAAGCCACCATCGGCAGCGCCATGGACGACCAACCTCAAACTTGCGAGCCCACCACAGAACTCGACGAAGTTCGCCGCCTGATGCTGGAGCGCCACGCCCGTTATGTGCCCGTGATGCACGACGGCATGCTGATGGGCGTGATCAGCTTTTACGACGTGGCCAAGGCCGTGGTGGATGCACAAAACTTTGAGAACAAAATGCTCAAGGCCTACATCCGCGATTGGCCCGAAGAACAAAAAACCGATTAAGAGCCTTCGGTTTGAGCGTTCATTTACCCTTGAAGGGCGTGCGGGTCTTGGACCTGTCACGCGTTTTGGCCGGCCCCATGTGCGCCCAAGCACTGGGCGATTTTGGCGCCGATGTCATCAAAATTGAACACCCCAAACGCGGTGACGACACGCGCGATTGGGGCGTCAAAATTGGCAAAACCGAAACCGCTTATTACGCCAGCGCGAACCGCAACAAGCGCTCGGTGACGGTGGATTTACAAACGCCTGAAGGCCAGCAAATCGTGCGCGAATTGGCCAAGCAATCCGACGTGGTCTTGCAAAATTTTAAGTTTGGCGGCGTTGACAAAATGGGCCTCGGCTTTGCCGATTTGCAGGCCCTTCAGCCCGAGCTGATTTATTGCTCGATCTCAGGGTACAACCGCAGTGGCCCCGAAGCCGCCCGGCCTGGTTACGACATCGTGGTGCAAGGCGAAGCCGGCCTGATGGCTTTGAACGGCGAAGTGAGCCAACCCCCCCTCAAATTTGGTGTCGCCGCGGTCGACATGTTCACCGGCATGTACGCCACCCAAGCCATTTTGGCGGCCCTGTTTGAGCGCGAGCAGGCGCGTCAAGCCGCAAAAAAAATGGCGGAGGCCAAAGCAGGGGAGACCAAAGCAGGGGAGGCCAGCCAAGAACCGCCTGCATTCAAAGGCCGCCACATCGAAATGGCGTTGTTTGACACGGGTTTGCTGATGACGACGTATGTGGGCTTGGAAGCCTTGTTGCACCAGCAAGAACCGCTGCGCTATGGCAATGAGCACCCGACCATCGTGCCTTACGGCGTGTTCCAAGCGGCCGATGGGCCGATGGTGATTGCGGTGGGCAACAACAGCCAGTTCGAGCGGTTTTGCCGCGAGGTGATTGAGCGCCCCGACTTGGCCGATAACCCCGATCTAAAAACGAATTTGAGTCGCCTCCAGGTGCGCGACACCTTGGTGCCCGAGTTGCTCAAGGAAATCAAAGCGCGTCCGCGCAGCTTGATGTTGGCGCGCATGAAGGCCGCTCAAATTCCTTGTGGCGAGGTGCTCGGGGTCCTCGAAGCCTTGCAATCTGAGCGGGCCCAACAAGGCGGTTTGGTCACCGAGCAAGCCCACCCGTTTGCCAGCGGTGGCAAAACCCACGTGATGGCGCCGCCCTACCGCATCGACGGCGAGCGCTTGCCCATCCGTTATGCCCCGCCGATGTTGGGCGAACACACCGAAGCGGTGCTGGCTGAGTTGTTGGCATTGCCCGCCGATGAGTTGGCTCGGCTCAAAGGCTTGGGCGTGATTTAGCCTTTTCTTTTTCAAGCCATAAAAAAAGCCACCCGAAGGTGGCTTTTTGTTTTGGGGACTGGCGGGTGGTTGAACCCGCCGGGCTGAATTACATGCCCATGTCGCCCATACCACCCATGCCGCCCATGCCACCAGGCATGCCGCCGCCGGCAGATTCTTCCTTGGGTGCTTCAGCGACCATGGCTTCGGTCGTCAGCAACAAGGAGGCCACAGAAGCGGCGTTTTGCAACGCAGTGCGGGTGACCTTGGTGGGGTCCAAAATACCCATTTCGATCATGTCGCCATAGGTGTCGTTGGCGGCGTTGAAGCCGTAGTTGCCCTTGCCGTTCAACACAGCGTTGACGACCACTGAAGGTTCGCCACCGGCGTTGAATACGATTTCGCGCAGGGGCGATTCGATGGCCTTCATCACCAGCTTGATGCCGGCGTCTTGGTCAGCGTTGTCGCCCTTGATGTCGCCCACGGCTTGCTTGGCACGCAACAGCGCCACGCCACCACCGGCCACAATGCCTTCTTCCACTGCAGCGCGGGTCGCGTGCAGGGCGTCTTCGACGCGGGCTTTCTTTTCTTTCATTTCGACTTCGGTGGCAGCGCCCACCTTGATCACGGCCACACCGCCCGCCAACTTGGCCACGCGTTCTTGCAGCTTTTCGCGGTCGTAGTCGGAAGTGGCTTCTTCGATTTGCACGCGGATTTGCTTCACGCGGGCTTCGATGTCAGCGGCCACACCAGCACCGTCGATGATGGTGGTGTTTTCTTTGCCCACTTCGATGCGGGCAGCCGAGCCGAGGTCAGCCAGGGTCACTTTTTCCAGCGACAAGCCGACTTCTTCAGCGATCACTTTACCGCCGGTCAAGATGGCGATGTCTTCCAACATGGCCTTGCGACGATCGCCAAAGCCAGGGGCCTTCACAGCCACGACCTTCAAGATGCCGCGGATGGTGTTCACCACCAAAGTAGCCAAGGCTTCGCCTTCGACGTCTTCAGCAATGATCAACAAAGGACGGCCCGATTTGGCCACTTGTTCCAAAGTGGGCAACAGGTCACGGATGTTGGAAACCTTCTTGTCGTACAACAGCACGAAGGGGTTGTCCAACAAAGCGGCTTGCTTTTCGGGGTTGTTGATGAAGTAGGGCGACAGGTAGCCGCGGTCGAACTGCATGCCTTCAACGACGTCGAGTTCGTTTTGCAAGGACTTGCCGTCTTCAACGGTGATCACGCCTTCTTTGCCCACTTTGTCCATCGCGTCGGCAATGATTTGTCCGATCGAGGTGTCGCTGTTGGCAGAAATGGAGCCCACTTGGGCGATTTCTTTGGAGGTGGTGGTGGCCTTGGTGGCCTTCTTCAGTTCAGCCACCAAAGCCGTCACGGCCTTGTCGATGCCACGCTTCAGGTCCATGGGGTTCAGGCCAGCGGCCACGTACTTGGAGCCTTCGCGCACGATGGCTTGGGCCAACACGGTGGCGGTGGTGGTGCCGTCGCCAGCGTTGTCGCTGGTTTTAGAAGCCACTTCCTTCACGAGCTGGGCGCCCATGTTTTGCAACTTGTCTTTGAGTTCGATCTCTTTAGCGACCGACACACCGTCCTTGGTCACGGTGGGGGCGCCGAAAGAGCGCTCCAACACCACGTTGCGGCCCTTGGGGCCCAAGGTGACTTTAACTGCGTTGGCCAGGATGTTCACACCCTCGACCATGCGCGCGCGGGCTTCACCGCCGAAAACGACGTCTTTTGCTGCCATTTTGAATACTCCGAATTAGGTGATTTGATGAAAAGAAAAATTATTTTTCGACGACTGCGAACAGGTCGTCTTCCTTCATGACCAGCAGCTCATCGCCGTTGATCTTGACGGTTTGGCCGCTGTACTTGCCGAACAACACACGGTCGCCGACTTTGACGGCCATGGGGCTGACGTCGCCCTTGTCGTTCTTTTTGCCAGGACCGACGGCCAAGACTTCACCTTGGTCGGGTTTCTCGGCGGCGTTGTCAGGGATGACGATGCCGGAGGCGGTTTTGGTTTCGAGTTCGAGGCGTTTGACGATCACGCGATCGTGCAGAGGACGAAGGTTCATTGCATCTCCAAGTTAACAAATAAGGGTTAAACCAGCGACGGGGTGGGTGCCAAATTGCTGAGGTAGAAATTGTTAGCACTCAACCCGTTCGAGTGCTAATGATAAGGGATGTTTTTGACAATTCAAGAGCTATACTTAAAAAATGCGCTCCGGGGTGTCCACATGTTGTGGGCTGAGATGGTTGGACCAAACCCGAGAACTTGATACGGTTCACACCGGCGAAAGAAGAGCCTCTCCCCCGCTTCCTCTGGCTAAAAACTTAAACTTGGCCGCTGGAAAAAAGGGCGATCTTCGGAGCACAGCACTGCAGGAGAACGCCCATGAACGCCAAAGACAAATTCATCGCCACCACCGCCAAGGTGGACGAAGCCGCGGTCAAGCCCTTACCCAATTCCCGCAAAATCTATGTGCCTGGTTCACGCCCCGACATACAGGTGCCGATGCGCGAAATCAGCCAAAGCGACACGCCCACGGGCTTTGGCGGCGAGAAGAACCCGCCGATTTTTGTGTACGACTGCTCAGGCCCCTACACCGATCCTCAAGCCAACATCGATGTTCGCAACGGCTTGTTGCCCTTGCGTCAGGCTTGGATTGAAGAGCGCGGCGACACCGAAGTTTTACCTGGCTTGAGCAGCCAATTCGGCCGTGAGCGCGCCGCGGACCCCAAGCTGGATGAGCTGCGTTTTCCGGGTTTGCATCGCCAACCGCGTCGCGCCAAAGCCGGTGCCAATGTGACGCAAATGCACTATGCCCGCCGTGGGATCATCACGCCTGAAATGGAGTTTGTCGCGATTCGCGAAAACCTGCGCCGCGCTGAATATGTCGAGTCGCTCAAGGCCACAGGACCCATGGGCGAGCGGATGGCCAAGCTGCTGAACCGCCAGCACCCCGGACAAAATTTTGGGGCCAGCATTCCGGAGCAAATCACGCCCGAATTTGTGCGCGATGAAATTGCCCGTGGCCGCGCCATCATTCCCAACAACATCAACCACCCCGAGTCCGAGCCCATGGTCATTGGCCGCAACTTCTTGGTCAAGATCAACGCCAACATTGGCAACTCGGCCTTGGGTTCATCGATCAACGAAGAAGTCGACAAAATGACTTGGTCCATCCGTTGGGGTGGCGACACGGTGATGGATTTGTCGACCGGCAAGAACATCCACGAAACCCGCGAATGGATTGTGCGCAATTCACCCGTGCCGATTGGCACCGTGCCGATTTATCAGGCCCTTGAAAAGGTCGATGGCAAAGCCGAGAACCTCACCTGGGAATTGTTCCGAGACACCTTGATCGAACAAGCCGAGCAGGGCGTGGACTATTTCACTATCCACGCGGGCGTGTTGTTGCGCTACGTGCCTTTGACGGCCAACCGCATGACGGGCATCGTCAGCCGGGGCGGCTCGATCATGGCGAAATGGTGTTTGGCACACCACCAAGAAAGTTTCTTGTACACGCACTTTGAAGAAATTTGTGAAATCATGAAGGCCTATGACGTGGCCTTCAGTTTGGGCGATGGCCTGCGTCCCGGCTCGATTTACGACGCCAACGACGAAGCCCAATTGGGCGAACTCAAGACCCTGGGCGAGCTGACGCAAATTGCCTGGAAGCACGATGTGCAGGTGATGATTGAAGGCCCTGGCCATGTGCCCCTGCACATGATCAAAGAAAACATGGACCTGCAACTCGAGCAGTGCCACGAAGCGCCTTTTTACACCTTGGGCCCATTGACCACCGACATTGCCCCTGGCTATGACCACATCACCAGCGGCATCGGTGCAGCCACCATCGGTTGGTACGGCACGGCCATGCTGTGCTACGTCACGCCCAAAGAGCATTTGGGTTTGCCCAACAAGCAAGACGTGAAAGAAGGGATCATCACCTACAAGTTGGCGGCGCACGCGGCCGACTTGGCCAAGGGCCATCCCGGTTCGCAAATTCGCGACAACGCGCTGTCCAAAGCCCGTTTTGAATTCCGCTGGGAAGACCAGTTCAATTTGGGCTTGGACCCCGACAAAGCCAAAGAGTTCCACGACGAAACCTTGCCCAAAGAATCGGCCAAAGTGGCCCACTTTTGCTCCATGTGCGGCCCGCATTTCTGCTCCATGAAGATCACCCAAGATGTGCGTGACTACGCCGCCAAACAAGGCTTGGACGAAAACGACGCCTTGGCACAAGGCATGAAGGAAAAGTCGGCCGAGTTCAAGGCCGTGGGCCATGAGGTTTACATCCCCATCCAGCTTGAATCTTGATGAGCATGGAAATGCCAACGGGCCCGAGTCTGTCCATCGGCATCGCCGGCGCGGGCCTGCTGGGCCGTTTGCTGGCTTGGCAACTGTCTCGGGCCGGGCACCGCGTCAGCGTGTTCGACCCGGCGGCGGACGAGCAGCCCCAATTTAATGGCCAGCAGGTCCAGGGTCAGCAGGTTCAGGGTCAGCAGGCCGCCGGCTTCACCGCCGCGGGCATGCTCAGCCCCTTGGCCGAGTTGGACAACAGCTCCATCGGGGTGGCGCGTTTGGGCTGGCGTTCGATTCCTTTGTGGCAAGCCCATGCCGTGGCTTTGGAACAACCGGATTTGGTGCAAGTGCGGGGCAGTTGTTTGGTCGCGCACCGCTCGGATTTGGGGGCGGCCCAACGGGTCTTGGCTCGCCTCTCGAATGGAGGGCTCGACCTGCCCCAAGCACAAGCGCTGACGATGGCCGACTTGGCTGAGTTAGAGCCCGCGGTTCACGGGGTGGCCCATGCGTGGATGCTGCCGGGAGAGGGGCAAATCAATCCCGTGGCGACCTTGTTGGCGCTGCATGCCAAGGCCCAACAGGTTCAATGGCACTGGGGCCAACGTGTGACGGCTGTGCGCCCCAATGAACTGCAATTGGCGTCTGGTGAAAACGCCCGTTTTGATTGGGCGATTGACGTGCGCGGGGTGGGGGCCAAACCCGAGTGGCCGGTGCGAGGTGTGCGGGGCGAGGTGGCTTGGTTGCAGGCCCCGAATCATGGACTCATCCGACCGCTGCGTTTGTTGCACCCCCGCCACCGTGTTTATGTGGTGCCCAGAACCGCCGACATCGTCTTGGTGGGCGCCAGTGAAATTGAAAGCGAAGACCGCTCGCCCGTCTCATTGCGCAGCGTGGTGGAACTCTTGTCCGCTGCGCACAGCGTGATGCCTGGCTTGGCTGAATCAAGGGTTTTGAGGCTGGACACCAATTTACGTCCGGCTTTGCCCGACAACGAACCTTTGACAGAAATGGCGCCAGGCTTGTTGCGCATCAACGGCCTGTTCCGTCATGGTTGGTTGTTGGCCCCGGCCATCGTGGAAGACGCCCTGACCCAATTAACCGAAATGATTGGGGACACTGAACATGTCTGAGCCTGCCTTGGAAAATCAAACTACCGTTGAAATCCCTATTTCTCTGGATGGCCAGCCCCACGCCGTGGCCATGGGGACCACGCTGTCCGCGCTCCTGGCTTCTTTGGACAAGTTGCCCCAAGCCGTGGCCACCTCCGTCAATGGGGTTTTTGTTCCCCGCACGCAGCGCGGCTCTTTTGTTTTGCAAATGGGCGATGCGGTGCTGTTGTTCCAGCCGATTGTGGGCGGCTAATGAGAAGCAATGAAATGAATGCAACGCCAAGTGATGTGAAAAATCCAGACGCAACGGACCTGTGGCAGGTCGGCGACGTGGTACTTAAAAGCCGATTTTTGCTCGGTACGGCGGGTTATCCATCGCCCCAAGTGCTGGCCGAATCGATTGCGGTGTCGCAAACCCAAATCGTGACCGTTGGCCTCAAGCGCACTTTGGCCGCGCAAGGTGACAACGGTTTCATCGCCATCATTCAAAATGCCTTGAAGCAGGGCCAGGCTCGCTTGCTGCCCAATACCGCGGGATGCCGAAGCGCACGTGAGGCGATTCAATTGGCCCACATGGCGCGGGAGTTGTACGACACCCCCTGGCTCAAACTCGAGGTGGTGGGCGACGAGCACACCCTGCAGCCTGATCCGTTCGAGTTGGTCAACGCCGCTGAGCAATTGGTGCGCGATGGCTTCACGGTGTTTCCCTATTGCACCGACGACCTCGTCACTTGCCGCCGTTTGCTCGACGTGGGTTGTCCTTTGCTGATGCCTTGGGGGGCCCCGATTGGCTCTGGTCAGGGCTTGTTAAATCCGTTCGCCTTGCGCACCTTGCGCGAGCGTTTGCCCGACACCACCTTGATCATCGACGCGGGCATTGGCGCCCCTTCACACGCGGCGCAGGCCATGGAGATGGGTTTTGACGCGGTGTTGTTGAACTCGGCTGTTTCACAAGCCAAAACACCGGTGGCGATGGCCCACGCCTTTGGTGCCGCCATTGCGGCGGGACGCATGGCTTACTTGGCCGGTGTGATGCCGGCACAAGACTTTGCCGTCGCCAGCACGCCCGTGGGCGGCGCCCCCCTGTTGCTTTGACAGGGCTGCTGAAACTCCTTTGCGTTCAGACACACATGACAACCTCGCCGACAAACCTGACTTCACCGACCTCACTGAATTCGCTAACTTCGCTAACCTCGCTAACCGCATTGACCCAGAATCCGGTTCAAGGTCCTGAACAAGCGCCGGTGGTGGTGTGGAGCATTTCGGGCAACGACAGCGGCGGCGGAGCGGGTTTGGCCGCCGACCTGCGTGCAGCGCAGGCCTTTGGCGTGCACCTCTGCCCGGTGGTCTCCGCGATCACGGCACAGAACTCCGTGGCGGTGCAGTCGGTGGTGCCGATGGACCCTGAATGGCTAGACGCCCAGTTGCAGGCGTTGGCGCAAGATTTGCCGCCGCGCGCCATCAAAACAGGCTTGCTGGGGGGCGTGGCGCAAATTGAAGTGGTGGCGCGTTGGGTCGACCGTCTGCGTGAAAAAGGCCCACTCGCTTTGGTGGTTGACCCCGTTTTGGGCTCGACCACCGGAACCTCATTTGCCAATCAAGCCGTGGTGCAAGCCTACCGTGAATGGCTCTTGCCCCGAGCGACCCTCATCACGCCGAACCAGCGTGAGGCATTGCGCTTGTTGGGCGAAGATCAAAACCCGAAACCTTTGAATGAACCGCAACCGCTGGATGGGCCGGAATGGGCCAGGCGTTTGATGGCCCAGGGTGTGCAGGCGGTTTGCATCACCGGCGGCGACACCGACTTGGCCCCTGGCCAGTCCTTGGATTGGCTGAGCACCCCGGAAGCCTCGGGTTGGTTGAGTTTGCCCCGAGTCGCCACGGTGCACCACCACGGCACCGGTTGCACTTTTGCGACCAGTGCGGCCAGTGCTTTGGCCTTGGGTTTTGTTTGCGCCGACGCGGTGGTCTTGGCCAAGATGGCCACCACCCACGCGTTGCGCCACGCTTACCCGGCGGGCGCAGGGGCGGGCCCCGTACAGGCGCAAAGTGGCTTTGGCAACGACCCCAGCTTGCTCCCGACCTTGTCTTGGGAGGCTGCTGAGGTCACCTTGCAGGCACCCGATGGGGCGCAAAAGCTGAAACAGAACCAGAACCAAAAGGCCTTGGGCTTGTATGCCGTGGTGGACCATTTGGCGTGGTTAAAACAGGTGTTGGACGCGGGCATAAGCACGGTACAGCTGCGCATCAAAGCGCCGCTGGAGCCAGGGGCCGATTGGTGGCACGAACTGAACCAAAACATCGAACAGGCGGTGGCGCTTGCCAAAGACTACGGCGCGTCGTTGTTCATCAACGACCATTGGCGTCAGGCCTTGGCCCAAGGGGCGACCGCTGTTCATTTGGGCCAAGAAGATTTGGCAGCGATGACGCCCGAAGAACGCCAGGATTTAAGCGCCAGTGGACTCGCTTTGGGAATCAGCACCCACAGCCTGTGGGAGTTGTGCCGTGCGCGCGCCTTGTCGCCTCGTTACATCGCCTGTGGCCCCGTCTGGCCCACCTTGACCAAGGCCATGCCCTGGTTGCCCCAGGGTCTGCACAACTTGGCTTGGTGGCAGCAAATGGCCGGTTGTCCTGTCGTGGCGATTGGGGGCATATTGTCGGCCGAGCAAGTCGAACAAGCCGCTGCGTGCGGTGTCGACGGCGTGGCGGTGGTGCGGGCTGTGCAGCACGAACCCGCCCAAGGGGTGCCCGTGCTGCAAGCGGCGCTTGAAAAGGGTTGGGCACTGGCCAAGCACAACGAGACGCAACGCCAAACCTTTAAACCGAGGCTGCCTAAACCCTCGCTGGCTTGACTTGGACGTTTCAGGGGGTTGGAATCAGCCCGTTGGACAGCGCCGTGAAGCTCAAAAATCCAAAGGCGGTTGACCACAAAACAATTCGGGCGATGCGTTCGGCATTGGCGCCATAACGCTCTGCCAAGAGCGTGACGTTGCTGGCGCTGGGCAGCGCGGCCAAGAGGGTCAAGGAGATTTGCGTGAACGCAGAGAGGCCAGCCGCTGCGCACAAGACAAATACCAGCCCCGGATGAACGACCAATTTAAGGCCCACCACCGCGGGGATGTCCCAATGGCCCCAATGACCCCCATGAGGCCCATCAGACGAAGTCTTTTTCTGTGCCAGCAGAGCGCCCACGGTGAATAAGGCCGTTGGTGAGGCGGCGTCGGCCAGCATGGCCATTGGTTGCATCAGGGTTCGAGGCAGGGCCAGCCCCTCGGTGGCCAAAGCGCAGCCCGCTGCAATCGCCCAGGGCAAGGGGTTGCTCAAAACGCCCCGCAAGGCTTTGGTGGCTGCTTGCTGGGGGCTGGTAATGGATCCCAGGGTCGATACGCCGACGGCTTCTTGGGCCTGAGAAACCGTCGGTTGGGCGCCTCCGAGTCTGGACAACGCGATGCACAAGGACGAAGTCACGACCATGTCCACACAGAGGGCCACCAAGGTGGGGCCAGCAGCGCGGGGGCCCAGCAAACTCACCAACAAAGGCATGCCAATGAAACCGGAATTGGGAAACGCCGCCACCAAAGCGCCAAAAGACGCGTTGTTCCAATCCCATCCTGACCCGCCGCTGCGGCGGGCTCGTTTTGCCAATGAGAAGGCGATTGCAAAACCAGAAGCCAAGGCCAGGCCCACCATCAACACGGCACTCGTCAGCCAGACACCCAAAATTTGGGGATTCAAGATTTGATCCACAGGGGTCTGTGCTGCCCAGCGGAACAACATGCAAGGCAGGGCAAAAAACAGCACAAACCCGTTCAGCCCGGGCACCGCGTTGTGGGGCAGCCACCCCAACCGGGCGGCCAGCCAGCCCAGCAAGACCAGCGCAAAGAAGGGAAATGTCAGCCCTAAAAAATCCATGAATGGATTTTTAAACCGCTGCCTTCAATGCCGCTGCCTTGTCGGTGCGCTCCCAAGAGAACTCAGGTTCTTCACGGCCAAAGTGCCCATAGGCCGCGGTTTTTTCGTAGATGGGGCGCAATAAATCGAGCATCTGGATGATGCCCTTGGGCCGCAGGTCAAAGTGCTCAGCCACCAAGGCGGAGAGCTTTTCGTCGGAGACCACGCCCGTGCCCAAGGTGTTCACCGTGATGTTCATCGGCTTGGCCACGCCAATCGCGTAAGCCACCTGCACTTGGCATTTTTTTGCCAAGCCAGCGGCCACGATGTTCTTGGCGACATAACGCGCGGCGTAGGCGGCCGAGCGGTCCACCTTGGTGGGGTCTTTGCCAGAGAACGCACCACCGCCGTGGGGGCAAGCGCCGCCGTAGGTGTCCACAATGATTTTGCGACCGGTCAATCCGCAGTCGCCTTGGGGGCCACCGATCACAAAACGACCCGTGGGGTTGATCAGGTACTTGGTGTCGACCAACCACTCTTTGGGCAGCACGGGCTTGATGATTTCTTCGATGATGGCCTCGGTGAAGCTGGCCTTCATTTTGTGCGGGGTTTCGCTCTGATCGGGGCTGTGTTGGGTCGACAGCACCACGGTGTCAATGCTTTGCGGCACACCGTTCACATAGCGCAGCGTGACTTGGCTCTTGGCGTCGGGGCGCAAAAAGGGCAGGCGGCCGTCTTTGCGCAACTGGGCTTGGCGCTCCACCAAGCGGTGGGCGTAGTGGATGGCAGCGGGCATCAGCTCAGGCGTTTCGTCGCAGGCATAACCAAACATCAGGCCTTGGTCGCCCGCACCGGTGTTCAAATGGTCGTCCGAGGCATGGTCCACGCCTTGGGCGATGTCATTCGATTGTTTGTCGTAGCAAACCATCACCGCGCAGCCTTTGTAGTCGATGCCGTACTCGGTGTTGTCGTAGCCAATGCGTTTGATGGTGTCGCGCGCCACTTGGATGTAGTCCACATGGGCGTTGGTGGTGATTTCACCGGCCAGCACGACCAAGCCGGTGTTGGTCAGGGTTTCAGCAGCCACGCGGCTGCGCGGGTCTTGTTTGAAAATTGCATCCAAAATCGCGTCAGAAATCTGGTCGGCCACCTTGTCGGGGTGGCCTTCAGAGACGGATTCAGAGGTAAAGAGATAATCGTTCGCCATGTCAAAAAACTCCAAGTTCAGTTAAGGGGCGTTGCCCTCAGCTTGGTGACTGTGGCGAACGCTTTAGCAGTTGTTTTTAACGTCGCCCTGCAAGTTGTTCAGTAACTCGGCGACGTGTGTATTCTATTCAAAATGATTTGGTTGTTCAAATTCTTCTCCCGTTGGCCATTGTGGGCATTGCACGCCTTGGGCTGGGTCTTGGGTTGGACCACTTTTTTGGTCTCTCCGAGTTACCGGCAGCGGCTCATGGCCAACGCCAAATTGGCGGGACAGTCTCATGCGGTTTGGGCCAGCGTGGGGCAGGCCGGTTGTTTGGTCGGGGAGACCCCCAGGCTGTGGTTGGGTGAACAGCCGCCATGCGAATGGATCGATGCCGATTTGTTAACCCGGGCCCATGCAAAAGGCAAAGGCATCTTGCTGCTGACGCCTCATTTGGGTTGTTTTGAGATGGCGCCGCAGTCCTTTGCCAAACAGTTTGCGGACCCACTCGGCCCCATCACGGTGTTGTACCGACCTTCTCGCAATGCCAGCTTGGCGGAGGTCCAAGCCACCGCACGCGAACGCCCCGCACTAAAAACAGCCACCACCACGATGGGGGGGGTGCGCCAAATGTTGAAAGCCCTGCGGGCTGGCGAAACCGTGGGTTTGTTACCCGACCAAGTACCGCCCGAAGGTCAGGGCGTTTGGGCCTCGTTTTTTGGCCAACCCGCTTACTCGATGACCTTGGCGGCTCGCTTGGTTCAGCAGACCAACGCGGTCGTGGTGTTGGTGATTGTCGAAAGGTTGTCTTGGGGCCGTGGTTACCGAGTTCATTTGGCTGAATTGGCACACCCCTTGGCGGCTGATTTAGACTCCGCGGTTCAACAAATCAATGGGGAGATGGAGCGTTTGATTGCCCGCTTCCCCGAACAATACCTGTGGGCTTACAACCGCTACAAAGCGCCTCGATCGGGGGCATGAACCATGGCTGCTAAATGGGGCATTGCCCTTTTGACCCTGCTGGGGCGCTTGCCTTTGCCCTCGTTGCGCGCTTTGGGCTGGGGCTTGGGCTGGGTTTTGTACGCGGCGGCACCAGGGCGTCGCCATGTGGTGCTGACCAATTTGAAGCTTTGTTTTCCAGCGGTCTCCGACGCCCAACGGCGTCGTTGGGCCGTGCAAAATTTCATTTACTTTGCCCAAACGCTGTTGGACCGAGGTTGGTTGTGGAGCGCCTCGGCCGATGTGATTGAGAGCCGCTTGAAGCGGGTCGGGGCTTGGTCTGAGTTGGCGGCGTTGGCAGAAAGAACAGAACTGACTTCTTCGACATCGACCTCAACGGCGGCGCCCCTTCCGACCCCGACGGTGTTGTTTTCACCCCATTTTTATGGCTTGGAGGCCGGTGCGATGGCCATGTCTTTGGCAATTGACCGGGACTACACCAGCATCTTCACCACCCAATCGAATCCGGCCATCAATGACTGGATGACCCAGGGCCGTCAGCGCTTTGGCAAAGTGCAAATGTTGCGCCGTGACCAAGGGGTGAAATCGATTGTCCAGAGCCTGCGCAAAGGCGGAGCTTTGTATTTGCTGCCTGACATGAATTTTGGCCCCGAGGAATCGATTTTTGTCCCCTTCTTCGGTCAGCAGGCCGCGACCGTGCCTTCGCTGTCTCGCTTTGCCAAATTGGGCCGAGCGCGGGTCGTGCCGGTGGTGTCGCGGGTCACCCGAACCGGCTATGAAATTGAAGTCATGCCGCCTTGGGCGCATTTTCCCAGCGACGATGTGCAAGCCGATACGGCCTTGATGAACCAGCGATTAGAGGGCTGGATCAATCAAGACCCCGCGCAGTACTACTGGGTGCACAAGCGCTTCAAAACCCGCCCTCCCGGTGTGGCGTCGGTTTATTGATTCAAAAACGCGCCCATTTGCTGCGCTACCCACGCAGGCTCTTCATGCACCATCCAGTGGCTGGCGTTGGCATTCGTGCGCAAAGTCAGCTGAGGCACATAGTCCTCCAGGCCGTCTAACAAGCCAGGCCGCAGGGCGATGTCCTTCAAGCCCCACAGCACCAGGGTGGGCACTGAAATGGTCAACATGCTTCGGGGCAGTTCCAAGGTGACAATGGTTTTGTCGTCTGCGGTTTCAGGCCGCAGGGGAGAAGCGCGGTAGTAATGGCACCCTGCCTCTAGGCCCAGTGACCACACATGCTCGTATTGGGCCATGACCTCATCGGTGAGCCAAGTGGGGCGCTCCGGGTTCATCAAGAAAGGCCACAAGCGCTTGAAATGGTCCTCCGCCAACAGCTGGGCGGAATCGGGGCGCACCAAAAAGTTCATGTAGGCGCTGGCGGCTTGTTGCTCGGGGCTGTTTTTTAACTCGCGCCAAAAAGTGCCGGGGTGCGGCGAGTTCACGATGACCAAGCGCTGCATCAATTCTGGGCGTTGGTTGGCCACACTCCAAGCGACCGCGCCGCCCCAATCGTGCGCGACCAAGGCGGCCAAGGGCCTTTTCGGGCTGATCTGCTCCATCAAGGCGTAGATGTCTTGACACAAAAATTTGGCCCGATAAGCGCCGACCTCGGCTGGCCGGCTGGAGTGCTCGTAGCCGCGCAGATTCGGCGCGACGCAGCGGTAGCCACCGTTTTCGGCTTTGGCGAAGTGCAACAGCAATTCGTCCCAAACAAAAGCCGCCTCGGGAAAGCCGTGCAAAAACAACAACACCGGGCCCTCTTTGGGCCCCGAGGCGCGGCAGCTCAATTCGATGCCATGCGGCAGCACGGCACGAAAAGTTTCAATCCCGGGGTTCGCTTTCAGAGACGGGGTGGGTGAGGGCTGCATCGGAAATTCCTGTGTGGGTTTCTAAGGCCTTGGTTTCTAAGGCCGAATGTTCAAGGGCCAGTTTTTCGGCCTCAGGTCCGTGGGCCCATTGCCACAGCAATTGGGCCGTTTCTTCGACGCCGATTTTTTTCAAGGCCGAGAAGAGTTTGACGTCTCCGCCGCCGGCTTGCAGTCGCGCAATCGACAGGGCCTTGGCCCCCTCGGATCGGGTCAGCTTGTCGGCCTTGGTCAGCAGGACCAAAAATTTAAGACCTTGCTCGACCCGAGGACGGACGATTTCCAGCAGGCTTTCATCCAATTCAGTGAGTCCCAAACGGGGGTCGCAAAGCAGGACCAAACCCACCAAATTGGGGCGACTGACCAAATAATTGGCCATCACCCGTTGCCAGCGAATTTTGTCGTCCTTGGGCACGGCCGCGTAGCCGTAGCCCGGCAAATCAGCCAACACGGCGTCGGTTTCATTGTGACGACCCACCGCAAACAAATTGATGTGCTGGGTGCGGCCGGGCTTTTTGGAGGCAAAAGCCAGCTGTTTGTGCTGGGTCAGGGTGTTGATGCAGGTGGACTTGCCCGCATTGGAACGGCCCACAAAGGCAATTTCAGGCACGCCGAGCGGGGGCAAGTGGTGAAGTTGGGCGGCGGTGGTCAAAAAACGGGTGGTGTGCAGCCAGCCCATGGCCTCTTTGCCAGTGATGTCTGAGGGCGTGGCGGGTATATTTATCATGAGGATCCAGTGCAAAGCGCCAAAGTGGGCTTTGCCTCATTGTAGAATCCGGCCGATTAGCGACCCATTTAACCCTTCGAGTTGACCTATGAAGCTGCTTGCTACTTTTGCCACTTTGCTGACCAGCCTGGCCTTGTTTCTGCCCATTTCTGCTGCCCACGCTGAGGAAAAAGCCGAGGCCCCTAAATCGACCAAGCCCGACTTGGCTGCCGGTGAAGCCCGTTACACCGCCGTTTGCGCGGCTTGCCACGGCGCGGATGGCAACTCAGGCTCTCCCGCTTACCCCAAATTGGCCCACCAACACCCCGAATATTTGGTCAAACAATTGACAGAATTTAAGTCGGGCGCTCGCGCCAACGCCGTCATGTCCGGCATGGCGGCTGGCTTGAGCGACGCCGACATGAAGAACATCGCTTACTGGTTGGCCAGCAAGGCCCAAAAACCGGGCTTTGCCAAGAACAAAGACACCTTGGCACTGGGCGAAGCCCTGTACCGCGGCGGCAGTGCCGACAAGAAAATGGCCGCATGCGCCGGTTGCCACAGCCCCAACGGCGCGGGTATTCCTGCCCAATACCCCCGTTTGGCGGGTCAGCATGGCGATTACACCGCAGCCCAACTGACGGCTTTCCGCGATGGCATTCGCCTGAACAGCCAACAAATGGCGGGTGTGGCGGCCAAGTTGAGCGACAAAGAAATCAAGGCCCTGGCCGATTACATTGCGGGCTTGCACTGAGTGGAATCCCGCTTGATTTGAGCTTCAAATCAGGGGCTGGTTTGTTATTCCAGCCGGCTCATTCAAAGAAGCGGTCATTTCCGACTTCCAAAGGCGTAAAGGTCTCAAGGCTTAGAACCTCGGTTCTAGGCCTTTTTGCTTTGGGGCGCCGCTTGAAGCCGAACCAACGCTCGGCCTTTTCCGTCTTGCAAGATGAGTTCAGATCCATCGCGGCGTGCACTTTGAGTGGCGCTTAGGGCCTTTAAAAACGAGGCCTCCTGATCTGACGCGGGACCCAAACACATCATTTGTGTGGCCGCCAAGCCGACAAGCTGCAATTGAGCCCCTGCGACCTGCCAACGGCCATTGAAGTGGTTGCATCCCCCAAAGCCATGCACCTGACCATCGGCGTCAAAATTCAGCTGAGCGGGAGGCGTGCCGGGCGAAGTCCAAGAACTTCCACCCAAATTCAAGTCCACCTTCGCCACAGCTTCGGTGTTTTCGTGCGTGATCGACGGTTGACAACCCGCCAAGCAAAGCCCCATGCCCACAGACAACGTCGCAATCCAACAAAAGAAGTTCATCCGGCTTGAGTTCATCCCGCTATTGTGCGGCGAGCGCCCCTTTAAGGGGGCAGTCATCCAGGCAGTTAGTCATCACGGGCTTGAAAACAGCGGATCAAAAGGTCTTGGGCTTAGTGGTAAACCCCCTCAAGCTTGACGTTGATTTGAGCGATCATTTTTTTCTAATTTTTATTAGGAGACAAATCAATCATGAAGTCCTTCAAATCCATCGGCTTGAGCTTGTTGGCCCTTAGCGCCAGTGCTTTCCTCGCCGCCTGCGGCTCTTCTGACAGCAACAATTTGCTGGCGACCCCTGCCACCCTGACGACCTTGACGAAGGCTCAAATTGACGCCACCACCACCGCGAGTGGCCTGATCGGCATCAGCGGCGCCGCCAAATGCGACGTGCAAGTGGTCTCTCTTTACTACCAAACGAAGGGCGCTTTGGGTGAAAAGACAGATGCCTCTGGTGTCATGTTGGTACCCGCAGGCACCTGCGCCACAACCCCTTCGGCTTTGGTGGCCTATGCCAAAGGGACCGACGTTCAAAAGCCCCGCACATTGGCCAATCCACAAGACCCAGAAACCTTCTCTTTGATCGCCATGTTTGCCGCTCAAGGCTTTACGGTGGTGGCGACCGACTACTTGGGTTTCGCCAAGTCCAATTACCCTTATCACCCCTACCTGCACGCGAACTCTGAGGCCACGTCGGTGATCGACTCCATTCGCGCAGCGCGAAACAGCAATTTGGCCAATCTCAGCGGCAAGGTCATGTTGACGGGTTACTCACAAGGGGGCCACTCTTCGGCGGCCACGCAAGCGGCCATTGAAGCCAACTACGCGTCTGAAATCAATGTGGTGGCCGGTGCGCACTTGGCCGGCCCTTACAACCTCTCGGGCTCATTCAAGTTGACCGACGCCATAGCAGGTTATCAATTCTTTGTGCCTTATTTGGTGACGGCCTACCA
Organism: uncultured Curvibacter sp.; assembly: GCA_903834975.1. Lineage (GTDB taxonomy): Bacteria > Pseudomonadota > Gammaproteobacteria > Burkholderiales > Burkholderiaceae_C > Curvibacter. Next base: position 2,554 of record CAILKX010000161.1, on the reverse strand, counting down.
AAAGGTTTATGGCGACGCATACACCAGTGTGGGCCAGGCCTTCCAAGCCCCTTATTCGGGTTGGATTGAAAACCTGTTGCCAAGCGCGACCCTCAACTACACCACCTTGGTCACCAGCGGCAAGTTGCCTGGCATCAACGGCGAAACGCCCAACCAAGCCCGTGATGCATTGTTCCAAGCGGCTTACATCACCGATGTGCGCACCAACAACAGCAACCCCCTTTATTTGGACGCCAAAAAGAACGACTTGCTGGCATGGACCCCCAAGGCCCAAACCCTGTTGTGCGGCGGCGCGGGTGACCCCACCGTTCCCCCCGCCATTCACCGCGACGTGTTGTATGCGGCTTGGACCGCAGCGGGCTTAAAGAACGTTTCCAAAGTGGATGTGGACCCCTTGATTCAGGCCACCTTTGGCGTCAACGGCGCTGCTCCCGGCCCAACAGATCCCAAGTTCGCCACTTACTACGGCAGCTACCATGGCACCTACGAGCCGCCTTTCTGTCTCGCAGCGGCCCGTACTTTGTTCATTGCCAAACAATAAACGGTTTGGCCTTGGACCTTTGGGGTTTCTTCATTTTGGCCTCGACAATGTTAAATTGAGTGGCCTTAATGGAGAAACCCCATGCTGATACGGTCGTTAGGTTCCGGTTTTGTTCACCCGCTTGCCAGTGAAATCACACCAGAGAAGGTCTGGCAGGAGCGCCGTCACTGGATGAGTCAAGCCGCGAGCGGCGCGATCGGGGTCACCGGTGTCATGGCCGGATTGGGCGGCCCAGCCTGGGCCGCTGAAGCGCCCGCTGACAAACTCACGCCCTTCAAAGACGCGACGGGCTACAACAATTTTTATGAATTCGGAACCGACAAGGCCGACCCGGCCCGCAACGCCCACACCTTGGTGACGCGGCCTTGGAGCGTCATGGTCGATGGTTTGGTGAAAAAGCCCCTCCAATTTTCTTTGGATGAGCTGCAAAAAATAGCCCCCCAAGAAGAACGTGTTTACCGGCTTCGCTGCGTCGAAGGCTGGTCCATGGTGCTGCCTTGGCGCGGCTTTTCATTGGCCGAGTTGATTCGCCGCGTCGAGCCTTTGGGCAGCGCTAAATACGTCGAATTTCAATCACTGGCCGACCCCAAAACCATGCCCTTTGTGGGCTCACGCTTGCTCGACTGGCCCTATGTAGAGGGCCTGCGCCTGGACGAAGCCTTGAACCCCCTGACGCTCTTGGCTTTTGGCATGTACGGCCAACCTTTGACCAACCAAAATGGCGCCCCGGTGCGCTTGGTGGTCCCTTGGAAATATGGTTTCAAAAGTGCCAAAAGCTTGGTGAGGATTCGCTTCACTGAAAAGCAACCCGCGACAGCGTGGAACAAGGCCGCGCCTGAGGAATATGGCTTCTATTCCAACGTCAACCCGGAGGTCGACCACCCCCGTTGGAGCCAGGCGACTGAGCGCCGTTTGGGCGAGGACACCTTGTTCGCCAAGAAACGCAAAACGCTGATGTTCAATGGCTATGCAGACCAAGTGGCCTCGCTTTACTTGGGCATGGATTTGCGGCGAAATTTCTAAGACAGGGTGGCCTTTGCGGTGGCAACTCGACAACGCCGGGAGCGTTACATTCAGCTGGGAAAAGCGGGCCTGTTTTTACTTGGCCTGGGTCCTTTGCTTGGTTTGATCTTCGGCGTTCTCAATGAGCGTCTGGGCGCCAATCCCGCTGAGTATTTAATTCGATCTCTCGGGGATTGGACGATGCGGGCCTTGTGGCTGACCTTGGCCATTACCCCCTTGCGACACCTCTTGGGGTGGCCCTGGCTGGTGCGTTATCGGCGCCAGTTGGGCTTGTTTGCTTTTTTTTATGCCAGCTGTCATTTGCTGAGCTACGCCGTCTTTGACATGGACCTGGACGTGGCTGAGATGGCGCACGACCTTGTCAAGCGGCCGTTTATTTGGGTGGGTTTCAGCGCATGGCTCTTGATGGTGCCGCTGGCGCTGACCTCTTTCAACGCGGCGATCCGGCGTTTGGGTTCGCAGAATTGGCAGCGTTTGCACCGCTTGGTTTACGCCATTGCCTTGATGGCTTTGCTGCATTTTTTTTGGATGCGAGCGGCGAAACACAACTTCAATGAAGTGGCCGTTTATGGCCTGATCTTATTGCTGTTGTTTGGTTGGCGCGTACGCCACCGCTGACATCACAGCAGTTGTTCTAAAGCCAGTTGGTCTTCAATGCTTTCTCGGCGTCGAATCAATTGGGCTTGATTGCCTTCAACCAAGATTTCTGCGGCACGCCCGCGCGTGTTGTAGTTGCTGGCCATGCTCACACAGTAAGCCCCGGCAGACAGCACTGCCAGCAGATCGCCTGGCGAGGCGTTCAAAAGGCGGTCGCGCCCCAACCAATCACCGCTCTCGCAAACCGGTCCGACCACGTCGTAGAGCTTGGCTTCGGCGGCGTGTTCCAGAACCGGCACGATGTGGTGAAAAGCCTGGTACATGGCGGGCCGTGGCAAGTCGTTCATGGCCGCGTCGACAATGCAAAAATTCTTTTGTTCGCCCGCCTTGAGG
>CAILKX010000160.1 GCA_903834975.1 uncultured Curvibacter sp. | reverse complement strand
TTCTGATTGGGTGTTGGACACCCGTGTGGACAAAGAAGCCTGCCCCTTGAACCTGGCGCCAACCTCCAGCACCACCGTGCAAATGGCCATGGGCGATGCCCTCGCCGTGGCGCTTCTGGAGGCACGGGGTTTTGGCGCCGATGACTTTGCCCGCTCGCATCCTGGCGGTTCTCTGGGGCGCAAACTCTTGACCTTGGTGAGTGACGTGATGCGACAAGGCGATGCGGTGCCCAAAGTGTCGCCCGAGACCCCTTTTTTTGAACTCATGCGCGAGATGAGTAAAAAAGGGTTGGGCATGGCCGTCGTGGTCAACGACCAAGACCAAGTGCAAGGTGTGTTTACCGATGGCGATTTGCGTCGATTGCTGGAACAAGGCGTCGAGCTGCGCAGCGCCACAGCCGCCCAAGTCATGCGCACGCAACCCCGTTTCATTGCGCCTCAAGCCTTGGCCGCCGATGCCGCCGACAAAATGGAACAGCACCGCATTACCAGTTTGTTGGTTTGCGAATCCGAAGTTAGCCAAAGCGAAGGCGCAGGGGAAAGTGCAGAGCAAGGTCCCGTTTTGAAATTGGTCGGCACGCTGCACATCGGCGACCTGATGCGCGCGAAGGTCATTTAAATGAGCCCTGTGAATCAAACCCTCCCTGCAACCCGAGCGCCCGCCATGGCCAGTCCATGGCGCGCCGAAGTGTTGGCCCTCGCACGCCCCGTTAAAGTGGTTTTTCTGGATGTCGACGGCGTGCTGACCGACGGCGGCCTCTATATTTCTGAAGCCGGAGAAACCCTCAAACGCTTCAACACCTTGGACGGCCATGGCCTCAAATTGCTGCAAGAAGCGGGCGTGGTGCCCGCCGTCATCACGGGCCGCGATTCACCCGCTTTGCGTCACCGCCTGATCGCTTTGGGCATTGTCCATGCGCGTTACGGCACGACCCAAAAAGTGCCCGCTGCTGAGTCCATTTTGAAAGAACTACAACTTGACTGGTCTCAAGCTGCCGCCATGGGCGATGACTGGCCGGACTTGCCCATGTTGCAGCGTGCGGCCCTGGCCGTGGCCCCCCCCAACGCCCATCCTGAAGTTTTGAGCCGGGTGCACGCCATCACGACACAAGCCGGTGGCCATGGGGCGGTGCGTGAATTGTGCGATGGCGTCTTGATGGCCCGTGGCGATTACGGTCGTTTGCTGGCACAAGAGGTCGGCTGATGCCATTCAAAGCGCTGTGGCAACAGGCTGCCAGCCATGCCTGGGGACGCGCCACGGTTTATTTGCCAGTGGCCTTGATGGCGCTGTTGGCCTTGCTGACTTATTGGCTTGTACACAGCACCCCAACCCTCACGCCCAGTTCATCGACGCGGCCGGTGCGCCACATTGCCGACTACAGTTTGCGTGATTTCACCATCGCCACCTTCGCGCCAGAAGGGCGCTTGCTCAACCAGCTCTCAGGCGAAAGCGCGCGACACTTTCCGGACAGCAACACGCTCGAAATTGAAGTCGTCAAGATCAAATCCTATCCAGCGGCCAGCCGCGAAACCCGAGCCTCCGCTCAAAAAGCCTTGGCCAACGGGGACGGCACTGATGTGCGGCTGATGGGCAACGCGCTCATCGAAAATGAAGACTTGTCAAAGCCCATCCCCCCCTTGAGGCTGCGAGGGGAGCAGTTGGAAATGTTGAGTCGCCCTCAGCGTTTGCTAAGTGAGTCACCTGTTGTTTTGCAACAAGGGAAAAACCAATTCACAGGAGACCGCCTCGATTACGACCACCTGAACAGCGTGGTTGAGATGCATGGCCGGGTGCGAGGTGTCTTGCAGCCGGGGGCAACAAAAAAGGCCCCTTAGGGCCTTTTAGATCAATAACCGCCGTTATCGCCGCCGCCGTAACCGCCGCGACCACCGCCACCGCCGTTACCACCGCGTGGGCCAGCGCCGTAGGGGCTGCGGAAACCGCCTTCGCCACCACCGCCACCACCGCTGCGGCCACCGCCGAAGCCGCCGCCACCGCTACGGCCACCGCCGTAACCGCCGCCACCACCACCACCAAAACCACCACCGCCACCGAAGCCGCCGCTGCGGGGAGGACGGGCTTCCATGGGACGGGCTTCGTTCACGACGACGCTGCGGCCACCCAACGATTGACCGTTCATGCCATTGATGGCAGATTGCGCTTCGGCATCGCTGGCCATTTCGACAAAGCCGAAACCTTTGGAGCGACCGGTATCGCGCTCCATCATGACCTTGGCGCTGGTCACAGCACCAAATTCACCAAAGGCTTGTTCCAGATCACTGTCGCGCACTGAGTACGGCAGATTGCCGACATACAACTTATTGCCCATTAAGGGACTCCTCAAAAACACAAATAAAAAGCGATGGAGTCCCGAAAACGCACACTTTCAGACGCAAACCTGACCACCGATCACCGCAAACACGCATGCTTAAACGCATACTCGCTCATTAGAACTATGAAATACCAAAAAACGCAAGCTTTTTTTAGAACTATTTGAAAATAAATTAAAAAAATCGGGTCGCAAGGTCATAAAAGTGGTTTTTCAACCCCATTTCTGTCTTTTCAAACCCAACACGGGCGCTTGCTATACTTTTTTATGACTTTCTTTGTCAAACCGCAAACCCTGTCCTTTGACAGCCCTTTGGTGCTCCAAAGCGGCGCGGTCATGCCCCCGTATTCTTTGACCTATGAAACCTACGGCACGCTGAACGCAGAGCGCTCCAACGCCGTGCTGGTTTGCCATGCTTTGAACGCCTCCCACCACGTGGCAGGCTGCTACGAAGGCCAGCCCAACTCGGCGGGTTGGTGGGACAACATGATTGGCCCCGGCAAGTCGGTCGACACCAACCGCTTCTTTGTCATCGGCGTGAACAACCTCGGCTCCTGCTTTGGCAGCACCGGCCCCATGCACGCGCATCCTGAAACCGGCCGCATTTACGGCGCCGATTTCCCCGTCTTGACAGTGGAAGACTGGGTGAACGCCCAAGCGCGTTTGCTCGATGCCTTGGGCATTCAGCAATTGGCCGCCGTCTTGGGCGGCTCGCTGGGCGGCATGCAGGCCTTGAGCTGGACCTTGCAATACCCCGACCGTGTGCGCCACGCCGTGGTGGTGGCCAGCGCGCCAAACCTGAACGCTGAAAACATTGCCTTCAATGAGGTCGCACGCCGCGCCATCGTCACCGACCCTGACTTCCACGGCGGGCATTTTTATGAGCACAACGTGGTGCCCAAACGCGGCCTGCGGATCGCCCGCATGATTGGTCACATCACCTACCTCAGCGACGATGTAATGAACACCAAATTTGGCCGTCATCTGCGCCAAGCGGCCGAAGGCAATGCCACGGGCTATCAATACACCACCCAAGACATTGAGTTTGAAATCGAGAGTTACCTGCGCTACCAGGGCGACAAATTCAGCGACTACTTTGACGCCAACACTTACCTGCTGATCACCCGTGCGCTGGATTATTTTGACCCTGCGCGCAGCTATGGCGGTCACTTGAGCACGGCCTTTGCCCGGGCCCAATGCCAATTCATGCTGGTGAGTTTCAGCACCGACTGGCGTTTTTCACCCAAGCGCAGCCGCGAAATTGTGCAAGCCCTGCTCAGCAACCGCCGCACCGTGAGTTACGCCGAAATTGACGCGCCTCATGGCCACGACGCCTTTTTGCTTGACGATCCGCGTTACCTCGACGTGATGCGCAGCTATTTTGAAAAGCAGGTGACGGCATGAGCCAAGAGTGGACCCGCTTTCGCCAAATTGCGCGGCTCGTGCCGCAAGGTGCGCGCGTGCTCGATCTGGGTTGTGGCGACGGCGCCTTGCTGGCCTTCTTACAAAAAGAGCGCGGCTGCACCGGCTACGGCGTGGAGTTGTCAGACGCCAATGTGCTGGCTTGTGTGGCAAGGGGCGTGCAAGTGCTGCAGCTGAACTTGGATGAAGGCCTGTCGATCTTTGAAGACCAATCGTTTGACGTGGTCTTGCAAATCGACACCTTGCAGCATTTACGCAACGCCGAGACCATGTTGCGCGAAACCGTTCGCGTCGGCAAAACCGGCATCGTGGCCTTTCCGAATTTTGCCCATTGGCCCAATCGATTGAGCGTCTTACTGGGCCGCATGCCGGTGACCAAGCGCTTGCCCTACGAGTGGTACAACACCCCGAATATTCGGGTCGGCACCTTCGCAGATTTCGTGACCTTGGCGCAAAAAAACCAACTGCAAATCGAAGATGCCTTTGGCCTAGAAGGCGACGCCTTGATTCGCTGGGGGACCAACTGGCGCGCCAGCACCGCTGTTTTTAAATTGGTGGCCCCATGAACGCACGATTACCCGACCCCGCATTCAGCCCTTTTGACGCCCAGGCGGCTTTGACGCACGCCAGCGCACAGTGGGACCGCGACTTGGTGGGTCAAATCAAAGACTACATTGCCATCCCAGCCAAATCGCCCGCCTTCGCCAGCGACTGGGCTGAGCAAGGCCTGCTGGAAACGGTGGTGCGCAACGCGGCCGCCTGGATTGAAGCGCAAAAAGTGGCGGGGCTTCGTTTAGAAATCATCCGCTTGCCCGGCCGCACGCCTGTGTTGTTCTTTGAGGTCGAGGCCACCGCCGACACCACGACCACCCCCCACACGGTGCTGATGTATGGCCATTTGGACAAACAGCCCGAGTTCTCTGGCTGGCGCAGTGACTTGGGTCCGTGGACACCCAAACTGGAAGGCGGCAAGTTGTATGGCCGAGGCGGCGCCGATGACGGCTATGCGGTCTATGCCAGTGTGGCGGCCTTGCAAGCGCTGAAGGCCCAAGGCACGCCCCACCCCCGGGTTGTTGGCTTGATTGAAACCTGCGAAGAAAGCGGTTCCTACGATTTATTGCCCTATGTGGAAGCCTTGCGCCAACGGCTCGGGGAGGTGGCCTTGGTCATCTGCCTCGACTCGGGGGCGGGCAATTACGACCAGCTGTGGCTGACCACCAGTTTGCGGGGCATGGCCAGCGGCACGCTCAAGGTCGAGGTCTTGAGCGAAGGGGTCCACTCTGGCGATGCGTCGGGCTTGGTCCCTTCCAGCTTTCGCATCATGCGACAGGTCCTTGACCGTTTGGAAGACAGCGCCACCGGCCGCTTGCTGCCCGCCTCTTTTCATTGCGAAGTGCCGCCTGAACGCTTGGCGCAAGCCAAGGCCACAGCGGCCATTTTGGGCGATGAGATTCACCGGCGCTTTCCCTGGGCCCACCACGACTGCGGTGGTTCCACGCTGATGACCTTGCCCACCACGACCGATCCTCTGCAAGGCCTGTTGAACCGCACCTGGGCGCCCACACTGAGCGTGACGGGCGCAGAAGGACTGCCCGCCTTGAAAGACGCAGGCAATGTACTGCGCCCTTACACGGCTTTTAAACTCAGCCTGAGGTTACCGCCTTTGGTTCCCGCCGACCAAGCGGTGGCGGAGTTGAAACGCTTGCTGGAAGACAATGCCCCTTACCAAGCCAAGGTCACCTTTGAAGGCGCTGGAGGTGCCACGGGTTGGAATGCGCCTCCCACGCAACCTTGGTTCGAGCAGGTCTTGAATGCCGCCTCGCACGCGCACTTTGGCGCGCCTTGCGGCCACATCGGGCAAGGGGGCACCATCCCCTTGATGAACCTGTTGTCCAAGGGTTTCCCCACCGCGCAAATGATGGTCTGCGGGGTCTTGGGCCCGAAGAGCAATGCCCACGGCCCCAATGAGTTTTTGCACCTTGATTACGCCAAGAAACTCACCGCTGCGGTGGCCCAGGTCATCGCGGCCAGCGTTCAAACCAGGGCCGGCGGCGACGCCGTATGAGCGCTCTGCTGCAACGACCACATCCGAGCATAGACACCGCGGCCGCCGTTCATGGCCAATAAGTCGGCGTGTCGTCCGCGCTCAACGATGCGACCGCTTTCCATCACCAAAATCTCGTGGGCATTGACCACGGTCGACAGGCGGTGTGCGATGACCAAAGTGGTTTTGTTCTGAGCCACGCTTTGCAACTCCGCTTGGATGGCGCGTTCATTGGTCGAATCGAGCGCTGAGGTGGCTTCATCAAAAATCAAAATCGGGGGATTTTTCAAGAGCGTGCGGGCAATCGCCACACGTTGCTTTTCACCGCCTGACAACTTCAAACCCCGCTCGCCCACCAAGGTGTCGTAGCCCTTCGGCGAAGCCGCGATGAAGCCATGGATATTGGCCGCCTTCGCCGCCTCCTCAATCTCCGCTTGGCTGCTGCCAGGACGGCCATAGCCAATGTTGTAAGCGATGGTGTCGTTGAACAACACGGTGTCTTGCGGAACGATGCCAATGGCCTGGCGCAAAGACGACTGGGTCAGCTGACGCAGGTCCGTCCCGTCGACCCGAATAGCGCCTTGCTGAATGTCGTAAAAACGATAAAGCAACCTCGCCAAGGTCGATTTGCCGGCACCAGAGGGGCCGACCACGGCAACGGTTTTTCCGGCGGGCACCACAAAAGAAAGTCCTTGAAGAATCGGACGCGCGGGGTCGTAGGCAAAGTGAACCCCCTCAAAACGCACCTCAGGGGGTTGGCTCCACAGCAAGGGCTTTGCGTCAGGCGCGTCGGCAATCTCACGCTCGCGTTGCATCAGGCCAAACAGCTTGTCGAGGTCGGTCAGACTTTGTTTGATTTCTCGGTAAATGGCCCCCAAAAAATTCAAAGGCACGTAGAGCTGAATCATGAAGGCGTTGACCATCACCAAGTCACCCAGGCTCATCCGCCCCGCCACCACGCCCTGCGTGGCACGCCACAACATGATGATCAAGGCCGTGGCGATGATCAGCTGTTGCCCCGTGTTCAGCATCGACAAGGTGGTTTGAGACTTCAAACGGGCGCCGCGCAGGCGTTCCAAACTTTGGTCGTAACGACTGGCCTCAAACGCCTCGTTGTTGAAGTACTTGACGGTCTCGTAATTGAGCAAAGAATCAATGGCGCGGTTGTGGGCCGCCGAATCAAATTCATTCGCCTGCACCCGGTATTGGGTGCGCCAACGGGTCACTTGAATGGTGAACACCATGTAGAGCACCAAAGCAACACCGGTGATGATGGCGAACCAAGCATCAAACTTGACGCCCAAGATCGACAACACCAGCACCACTTCGACCAGCGTCGGCAAAATGCTGTAAAGCGAATAAGAGATCAAGGACTCGATGCCCCGAACGCCGCGTTCAATGTCGCGGGTCATGCCGCCGGTTTGTCGTTCCAAATGGAAGCGCAAACTCAAGGCATGCAAATGCTCGAACGCCTGCAAAGCAATGCTGCGAGAAGCCCCTTGGGTGGCTTTGGCGAAGACCAATTCGCGCAACTCGGTGAACAACGAAACGCTGAGGCGCAAGCCACCGTAAGCCAGCAGCAAACCCACGGGAACGACCAACAGCGCTTCTGGCTGGCCGGGTTGGATGTTCAGCGCGTCAATTAAATTTTTGAGGAGGACGGGGACGGCCACGTTGGCCGCTTTGGCGCACAGCACAAAAAGCAACGCCGCCACGACCCTGACCTTGTATTGCCAAAGGTAGGGCAGCAGTCGGCGCAAAGTAGCCCAGTCGCCCCCGTTGGCGGGCGAAGAGGAGGGAGGGGGCGAAGCTTGAGAAGAGGGAGAAGAAATCGAAGAACGGTGACGCATCGTAAGGAGAAAGGGCCTGCTGGGCCCTACACCTTACCAGCTGTCGTCGCCACCACCACCGCCGCCGAAATCGCTGCCGCCGCCCGAGTCCCATGAGTCGTTGCTGCCACTGCCAGCGTCGAAGCTGCCGTAATCGGGGGTGGCGTTGTTCGGAATAGCGCCGCCGGCTGCACCGGTGTAACCGCCGTTGTCGATGTAATTGCCGCCCGAACGGTCCCCGTGTTCCATGGCCTTGGCGAGTTCATAGCCCGCCACCGCGCCCACCACGCCCGTCAGCGCCGCGCCGCCCAAGCCCATGCCGCCGCCCATACCGCCGGGGCCATAACCAGGACCATAACCGGGGCCAGGGCCAAAACCAGAGCCCCCAGGACCGCCAGGGCCACCAGGACCCATGCCGCCGCCCATCACACCGGCGCCGCCAGCCGCCGGCAACACCATCACCGGGGGAGACAACAAGCGCTGGGCGATTCGCCAAACCAGCCAAACGCCGCCAAAGGCCAACAAAATATAGACCCAAGTGGGCATGCCGCTGCGGTGAGCAGGGGCTGCTTCATAGACCGCCGCGGGGCTGGCCGCGGGTGCCACGACTGCCCCCGATGCAGGGCGAGCAGGCCGGGTTTCTTGCGCAGGCAACTTGTCCATTTGCTCACGGAATTTAGCCGGGCTGCTGGCAAAACCCAAAGAGGGGTCAATTTGCTCGGCGCGCAGCAACGCTTGACGGGCTTCGGCGTTGTGGCCCTCACGCGCCAGCACCTCGCCCAATTCATAAAAAGCCTTGGCACTGTTGGGGTGCTCTTTGAGCACCTCGCGCAGCATCATCTCGGCTTGGGGCAAATTACCCGCATTGACCGCTGCGGCGATGTCTTTGGGCGTCGGCGAGGCCCAAGCGACCGCGCTGGCCAGGCACAGCACGGCACTCGCCAGCCAAGACGACACCGATAAACGGGTTTTGAAGATCAGCATAAAACACTCCTTTGGCCCATTTTTGAGGCCTGCCGCCATGATATTGGGTTTGGATGTCCGCTTACAAGACCTGAAGACCGCAAAAAAGTAAGTTCTTAGCCAAAGCGTTTTCACCGGCATTCAACTCTCAAACTTGGAAACCCACACTCAAGAGCAGCCCTTCGACCAAATCTTGTGCAAAGCCAGGGGCGACTGGTACAAAAGGGGTGGCGCTTGCACGCTCCGATTCAAACCAAGCGGTGAACTGTTGAACCTCGGAGGGGTGGTGAAAGGCAAACATCAATTCGTAGTTCAAGAACAGGCTGCGGCTGTCAAAGTTGGCCGACCCCGCCAAGGCCAATTGACCATCGACGATCACCAATTTGGCATGGTGCATGGTGGGCGCCAAGAAAATTTGCCCGCCAGCGGCTGCCAACGCGCGCAGAGGGCGGGCCCGGGCGACATCCGAGAGTGCATGGTTTGACTTGGCGGGCACCAACAACGACACCCGCACCCCCCGTCTGGCGGCCAAACACAAGGCATCACTCAGCGGGACGCTGGGCACGAAATAGGGCGTCAAAATCGAAATGTGGTCGCGGGCCTGATAAATCGCCATCGTGAGCAAGGTGTGGATCGTGTCGTCCGTTTGGTCGGGGCCCGACACAATCAGCTGGGCTTGTTGAGTGGGCCCAGTCAATGGCATGGGCAAAGGCAAGGAATTCCCCTCTCCCTCTCCCTCTACCTCTACAGCCACCGCCACCGCCCCACTGGGCTGAACCGATTTTTTCGAGACCTGGTCGGCCAGTGGCGACAACACCGGGTCGGTGCGTCCCCTGGACTCGGCGAAGGCCCAATCACGGTCGAATTGACTTTGCGCCTGCGCCACCGCGGCACCCGAGAAATCAAAACTCAAATCGTGCCAAGCGGGTGTGCTGGCATCTCCCTCAAAATACTCGACCGCCAAATTTCGGCCGCCACACCAAACCCGGGCTTGCAGCGTGCCGCTGTCCACAATCAACATCTTTCGGTGATCGCGCAAATTAATGCGCCCGCGTAACGCCCAACTTTTCAGGGAGCCCAAGGGCGGCGCAAAAATCAAGGTTTTTCCGCCGGCGGCTTGTAAGGGCTTTAAATCGGGTGGTTGCCCCATCACGCAGCCCATGCCGTCCACCATCAGCCGAACTTGAACCCCTGCCCGGGCCTTCTGACTCAAGATGCGCAAGGCCGCCAGACCCACCTCGTCGTTTTTAAGAATGAACGTGCACAGGTCGATGCGGTGCTGAGCGCCTTCCAAAATGGCTTTGAGGGCCTGCCAAGCCGTGCGGCCATCGGGTTGCAAATGGAAGTCTGCATAGGCTTGGGGCCTGACTTGACCCAAAGCGTCGGTCGTTTGCAGCAACCAAAAGGGCGCTTCAAGTTGCTGATCAATCTCCGACAAAGGGGTTAGCAGCCCAGAGGCGACCGTGGTTTGGTTGTTTTCAGGACGCCGTCGTTTGCGAGCGCCAAAGATCAGAAAAGCCGGCAAGGCGACATAAGGCGCCAACAACATGAACAAAATCCAGGCGATGGCGATGCCTGGCGGGCGCTTGCGCTTTTGAACGTGGGCCGTCGCCACGTAAATCAGAAGAGAAATGGCCGTGACGGCGGCGTGAAGGGTGATCCGATCAGGAAGGTGTTGCGTGACAGTGTCAATGAGGGTCAAGGTATTCGAAGCCAGGTTTGAGTTCGCCAAAATGGCCCTAAAGAGCCTCGAACTTCCAGCTTACGCCCGCCCTCCACAGGGGTTAGTCGCACTTTGTAAACTTTGCCATTGTTGGGGTCCAATATTTGCCCCCCTTCCCACCATTGACCGTGCTCAGCGCGGCGCACCCCACGAATGATTTCCATGCCGCTGATGCGCTGACCGCGGCGATCGTCTTTGCACGCTTCGCAAGTCACATCGTCCTCGGCCACCAAGATTTTCTCAATGCGCCCAATGAGTTGCCCAGCGGCGTCCAATTGAATCCGCACCTCGGCCTTGGCTTGTCCTGTTTCGTCGTCGATGTTGCGCCACAGCCCCACCGGCGAGGCAACCGTGGCGGTTGGGGTGGTCGGGGCGGGCTCTGCCCAAACCAACAGGGGGTTCACAAGCAACCCAAGAGAGCAAAGCGTGAAGACAGCAAAAAATCGTTTCATCTTGAATCCATCAAATCAAGTAGGGTCGCAAAATATTTTCAAAGCCACGCTGCACCCTTTGGGTCGCGTCAGGGGCCTGCATGAAGCGGGCTTCATAGTGCAAGGCCAAAATCAGGCCGTGGATTTCAAACAACAACTGGGCTTCATCGACCTCTGAGCTCAAATGGCCTTCGGTCACGGCCAGTCGAATGGCCCTTCTCAAAGCTTGATGCCAAACTTGCACGATGTTGACCAAGGCATCGCGGACTGGACCAGGGCGGTCGTCGAACTCCACGGCGCCGCTGATGTAGATGCAGCCCGAGTCAATTTCGATCGAGGTGCGCTTGGTCCAGTTTTCAAACAGGGCGCGCAAACGGGGCAAGCCTTTGGGGGCGTTCAAAGCGGGATAGAACACCTCTTGCTCAAAGCGTTGGTGGTATTCACGGATGACCGAAATTTGAAGTTCCTCGCGAGAGCCAAAATGGGCAAACACGCCCGACTTGCTCATTTGAATGACCTCGGCCAAAGCCCCAATGCTCAAACCTTCCACCCCAAAGTGGCTGGCCATCGTGAGAGCCGCCTCCAAAATGGCGGCCTTGGTTTGCTGACCCTTCTGCAGATTGCGGCTGCGGGCGGCAACGGGCGGTTCACTCTCCAGCGATTCGGCCGATGCGGATTTGAAATCGGTATGCATATTTCAATTTTGCAGGAAATTATTTTGCGGTGCCCGAGTATTTATTACATTTAGCAATGTTTACTCGGGCCATTCCCTAAAGCCACCCCACAAATTGACGCTAAGGTGACGCGATGAATCCAAAGTCCACCTCTCCCTTCATCGACCTGCCCACCCTCAACCCCGAGGCACAAAAAAAACACCTGGAAGATCGCAATGCAGGGCGCGACCCAGAACGCCTGGCCATCAAATACGCCAAGATGCGCAGCAGCCCATTTGTTTTTTTGCGCGGCGCTTGTTCGCTGTATTACGACGCCTTGCCCGACCTCCCCTGTTTGTCGAAAGCGCCTTTGGCCTGGTGTTGCGGAGATTTACATTTTGAAAACCTAGGCAGCTACCCAGGTTGGGATGGTCAAGCCTACTTTGACCTGAACGACTTTGACGAAGCCGTCCTGGCGCCCTGCACCTGGGACCTCATTCGATTGCTCAGCAGCTTGATCTGTGGGGCCGACGCCCTGAAGGCCAAACCCGAAGAAATCGACCAAGTGGTGCAAGAGTGCTTGCTTGGCTACCGCGATGCACTGCTAAAGGGCAAACCCTTGGCGGTGGACAAAGGCAACGCCAAAGGCATGATCAAATCGCTGTTGGAAGAAGTGGCCGAACGCAACCGGGCCGATTTTTTAGACCGCCGCACCAAGCTGATCAAAGACCATCGACAAATTAAATTGGACGGCTTGAAGGCATTGCCTGTCTCACCCGAAGAGCGTGCTGAGGTGGAGGCCTTTATGGCCGTCTTTGCCCAGACTCAAAAAGACCCGCATTTTTTTGAGGTCATCGATGTGGCGCGCCGCATCGCGGGCACGGGCAGCTTGGGCTTGATGCGCTACGTGATTTTGGTGCGTGGCAAAGGCTCGCCGAATGGCAATTATTTGCTCGATTTAAAGGCCGCGCAAAGCTCGGCGCTGAATGCGCGTTTGACCCAAGTGCCCGTCTCTCAACCCCATTGGGCCAACGAAGCCAGTCGGGTGGTGGCGGTGCAAAACCGCATGCAGGCTTCTGACAACCGGTTCATCACAGCCGTTGAGTTTCAAGGCCATTCATGCGTTTTAAGGCGCTTGCACCCTTCAGAAGATCGGGTCGCGATTGCGCGCTGGGGCAGCCACTTGGACCACTTGCTGGGCGTCGCTCGGACGATGGGACAACTCTCCGCCTGGGACCAACTCAGGGCCAGTGGCCGACAAGGATCGGCCATCGCCGACGACTTGATGGCCTTTGCCGAAAACCCCGAGTGGCCTCAGGCGTTGGCGCAAGCCGCCGCTTACATGGCCAACGTGACGCAGTTGCAATGGGCGGCTTTTTTGGAAGCGCCCCCTCGGGTCAAATAAGCCGAAACGAAGCGGCCAAAACGCCTTTTAACGACCGCAAGGTCGTTGAAGCAGGGTGGCGGTTTCTGGCGTTTGCTTCACTTCACGGTTTTGGCGTCTTGGCCAAACAACACTTTTTTGGCCGCCTCATCCACCGTCGCGACGGTGTTGATGCCCTTGGCCAATTCATAAGCCTTTTGCGTGGCGGGACGCTCGGCAATGCGCTCAAACCAAGATTTCAAATGCGGGAAGTCGTTCAAATTTTGTTGCTGGCGCTCGTGCGGCACGATCCAAGGGTAGCTGGCCATGTCGGCAATTGAATAAGCCTCACCTGCAATAAACGGACGGCCATCGCTCAGGTGCTTGTTCAGCACGCCGTAGAGTCGACCGGTTTCTTTGATGTAACGCGCCATCGCGTAAGGCAACTTTTCAGGCGCGTATTGAACAAAGTGGTGGTTCTGACCGGCCATGGGCCCCAACCCACCCATCTGCCAAAACAACCATTGCAGCACCTCTTGGCGACCCCGCAAATCGGACGGAATGAACGATTTGGTTTTTTCTGCCAGATACAACAAAATGGCGCCCGACTCAAACAAAGACAAAGGCGCGCCACCCTCCGCCGGGGCGTTGTCCACGATGGCCGGAATGCGGTTGTTGGGGGCGATTTTTAAGAACTCGGGCTCAAATTGCTCGCCTCGGCCAATGTGAATGGGGACGATGCGGTAAGGCAATTGCGCCTCCTCCAAAAACATCGTGATTTTGTGGCCATTCGGCGTCGTCCAGTAATACAAATCGATCATGGGGGTCTCTTTTAGGGGGATGAGGTTGTGTAATTCTAGAAACCCTGGCTTTTGACCGTGTCGCGTCAAAGGCGGTGCGTGCGATCGCCGTGCTTGAAGCCGACCGAATCCCACCCCGCTGGGGTGCCGCGACTGAGACAAAGCACTTTGAAAATCTCGCCCATCTCGTGTTCGTTGACGAGCTTTAAAACGCGGCTGTGTTGAACCACATCGCCAGGATGCTGGGTTTGGAGTAAGTCCATCAGGCCGCAATTGAACAAAAAATGCGCCTGGGAGGTGTACCCAACGACATTCAACCCCGCCTCTTGCGCGGCCAAGGCCACGCCGGTGAAGTTGACATGGGCCGTGATGTCTTTGTCGCCCACCGCCACCAAGGGATCGGTGTCCGCGCGGTGGCCTTGGTGACACATCACCGTGCCGCTGATGCGCTGGGGGTGGTAGTACTCGGCCTCGGGAAAACCGTAGTCCAACAGAAAAACCACGCCGCGCTCAAGACGGTCGGCCAAAGTGCGCACAAAAGCCTCGCCTTGTGCATGGGTTTCGGTGAGGTAGTCGTGCTCACCCTCGACTTCGAAAGACGGGCGCAACCTGGTGGGCCGGTCCGCCCAAACCCAAGGGGCAGGCGGGGCGTTAAAAACAGCCGGACCCTTCACACCCGCAGCCAACGCCACGCCGCGCTCAAACCATTCGCCATGACGGCGGACCAGCAATTGCACCGGCATGGCGTCCAAGACCTCGTTGCCGACCACCACGCCGTTGAAGTGTTCGGGCAACGCAGTGAGCCAACGCACCTTGTCGGCGAAAGGCGCCAAACGGGCCTGTTGGCGTTCGCGCAAGCTGCCCGACAGATCCACAATGGTGTATCGGCGCAGACGCGCGCCCAAAGCACCCAGCAGTTGTTCGGCCAAAGCCCCGCTGCCCGCACCGAACTCCCAAACTTCATCGGTTTGGCTGGCGCCCATCGCCTCGCTCACTGCAACGGCCAGCGATTGGCCAAATAAGGGGGTCAGTTCGGGGGCGGTCACAAAGTCGCTGCCCGACTCGGGGAGATGCCCAAATTTGGGAGAGCCATGGTCGTAATATCCCAGGCCTGGCGCATACAAGGCCAAACGCATGAACCCGTCAAAACCCAGCCACCCGCCTTGGGCTTGAATGGCATCCGCGATAATTTGTGTCAGCATGTCCCTCAGATTTTAGGTGGAACCTCTCGCATGACCGACCCAATCCCTTTGCCCAACGCCAACGTGCCCAGCGTGCTGGTGACGGGCGGTGCGCACCGCTTGGGCGCCTTGTTGTGCGAGCAATTTGCGCAGGCCGGCTGGCGGGTTTGGTGCCATTACCAACGATCGGCCGAAGCGGCCGACGCCTTGTGCGCCCGGTTAAAAGAGGGCGGCGCACAGGCCCAAACCATCGGTGCCGACTTGGGCAACGAGACCGATCGCCAGCGCATGATGCAACACATTGCGGCGAGCGATTGGCCCCTGACCTGCTTGGTCAACAACGCCTCGAGCTTCGAGCCCGACAGCGCCAGCACCTTGGATTTGAACGCGACCCGCCGCCAACTCGAGGTCAATCTTTTAGGCCCCCTGGACCTCGCGCGCTGGATGGCGGTTGGCCTGGCCGACACCCCCCCGAACAAAAACGGGGGCGCCAGCGTCATCCATGTGTTGGACCAAAAAGTGTTCAACCCCAACCCCGATTATTTTTCTTACAGCATCAGCAAAGCCGCGTTGGAACGCGCCGTGGTGTTGCAAGCCCAGGCGCTGGCGCCCCAAATTCGCGTTTGCGGCGTGGCCCCCGGGCTGATGTTTTTGAGCGGGCCTCAAACCCCTGAGAACTTTGCGCACGCCAGCCAAATGAACATGATGCGCCAAGCGCTGGACCCCCAACAAGTCGCGGCCACCTGCGTTTTTTTGGCACAAAACCCCGCCATCACCGGCATCACGCTGGCGGTGGACAACGGGCAGCACTTACTGCCTTTGCCACGTGATGTCATGCACGTGGTGGACGATTGGCTGCATGACAAAGTCAACAGCCAATAAAGAAAACACCCCCGAATCAGGCCCCAGATGAACGCCCCAAACAGCAGCCCCTCAGACCCACCTCTGGCCACCAACCTGGCCTTGCAATGCCGCAAACTTTTTTTAAAAAACCATGTATTGCCGGTTCACATTGGCGCGCACGACTTTGAAAAAGGAGTCAGTCAACGCTTGCTTTTCAATGTCGAATTGTGGGTGCCTTATGCCGTTTCAACGCCCAGCCAAGACGCGCTGAGCGAGGTGGTGGATTACGACTATGTGCGTCAAGTGATTGGCGAGCGCGTGGCGCAGGGGCACATTACCTTGCAAGAAACGCTTTGCGATGAGCTGGCTGCCCGCCTGCTGGCCCACCCCGGCGTGCACGCGGTGCGGCTGTCGACCGCCAAGCCCGACGTCTACCCCGACTGCGAGGCGGTTGGCGTTGAAGTCTTCAAAATCAAGCACCCTTAAAACAACAAGAGCCCCCTATGAACGCCACCCAAGGCCTGCAAACCTTAACACTGAGCGGTCTGCGCTTCGATGCCAACTTGGGCATCTTGGACCATGAAAAAACCAGCCCCCAACCGATTCAGGTGGACGCCGAACTGAGTTTGGGTGCCCAACCCCTGCTCCCAGTGGATGACGACATCTTGCGGGTTTTGGATTACCGCAAGGTGAGGCAAATCATCATCGCCGAGTGCACGGCCGAGCACATTAATTTGCTCGAAACCCTGATTGGCAAACTCGCCAACCGCTTGATGCAATTGCCTGGCGTCAAGGGCGTGCGCGTCAAAATTGCCAAGCTGGAAATTTTTGAAGACTGCGAAGTCGCCATTCGCATGGAAACCGGCGATTGGTGAGGTGATCGCCAAGGCACCCAACCACACAAATGCGACAATGAGTCCCATGAATGCCCCTTGGATTGACGACGAACAAGCCGCGCTGCAGGCCGCTGGCAGCCCCGACAACGGCTCGGCCACGCCGGTGCAAAAGGCCCTGAAAATCGAGCGCGAAACGCACAAGCTCGAAAAACGCCTGTGCCGCCAAGTCGGCCAAGCGATCGTGGACTACAACCTGATCGAGGCTGGCGACCGCATCATGGTCTGCATGTCGGGGGGCAAAGACAGCTACGGCATGCTGGACATTTTGCTCAAGCTCAAGGCCCGCGCCCCGGTTGACTTTGAGTTGATCGCCGTCAACCTGGACCAAAAGCAACCCGGCTTTCCCGCCGAGGTCTTGCCGCGTTATTTAGAGCAACTCGGCGTGCCTTTTCACATCGAGACACAAGACACCTACTCCATCGTCAAAGACAAGGTGCCCGAAGGCAAAACCATGTGCAGCCTGTGCAGCCGCTTGCGACGCGGCATTTTGTACAAGGTGGCACGCGAGCTGAAGTGCAACAAACTCGCCTTAGGACACCACCGCGATGACATGTTGCAAACCTTCTTCTTGAACCTGTTCTTTGGCGGCAAGGTCAAGGGCATGCCGCCCAAATTGGTCAGCGACAACGGCGAGTTCATGGTGATTCGACCCCTCGCGAATGTGGTGGAAAAAGACCTGATTCGTTGGGCCGAACACCGCCAGTTCCCCATCATTCCTTGCACCCTGTGCGGCAGCCAAGAAAACCTGCAACGCAAGCAAATTGGCAATATGCTGCGCGAATGGGAAAAGAAGTTCCCCGGTCGCATCGAAAACCTATTTGCCGCCTTGCACAATGTGGTCCCGTCGCACCTGATGGACAACCGCTGGCACGACTTCAAAAACCTGAAAACCACCGGCATTCCCGACGCCAATGGCGACACCGCCTTTGACGAAGAAAGCTTTGAATCCGCCGCCTTTCCCAGTGCAGGCGAGGGCTTGGGCACCATTCAGGTGGTGCAGCTTTAAGGTCAAGGCTTGAAGCCATGAAATCCACCCGCATCATTGCCATCCGGCACGGTGAAACCGCTTGGAATGTGGACACCCGCATCCAAGGCCAATTGGACATTCCTTTGAACAAGGTCGGCCGCTGGCAAGCAGAGCGCGCGGCCTTGGCGCTGGCCGATCAAGGCATTGATCACCTTTACGCCAGCGACCTCACCCGCGCTTGGCAAACGGCTCAAGCCATTGCGGAAAAAACAGGGCGCTCGGTGCAGGCTGAAAAGGGGCTGCGCGAACGGGGCTTTGGCGAGTTCGAAGGCCTGACCTTCGATGAAATCGAAACCCAACGGCCCGAGCAAGCCTTGCGGTGGCGCCAGCGTGATCCGCATTTCGCACCGCCTGGTGGCGAGTCTTTGCTGACATTCCGCGAACGCATCATCAGCACCACCTTGGCTTTGGCTGAACGCCACGCCGGTGAACACGTGGTGCTGGTGGCCCACGGCGGCGTGATGGATGTGCTGTACCGCGCCGCCACGGGGCAAGACCTGCAGGCCCCGCGCACCTGGCACTTGGGCAACGCCGCGTTGAACCGCTTGCTCTGGCATCCCGAAGGCTTGAGCCTGGTGGGCTGGGGCGATGTCGGGCATTTGCAAACGGCCGGGCTGGACGAGATTTCAAGCTAAGTTTCGAACGACCACGCGGCTGAAATGAAGTTCAGTTTCAGGGCGCCTGAGTCCCTTGAACTCAGCCCCCAAATAAATCCGTCGCCTGCTTAGAAGGCGTGACCCCCAAATGGCGAAATGCCGCCAAGGTGGCCATGCGGCCGCGTGGGGTGCGCTGCAAATAGCCTTGTTGAATCAGGTAGGGCTCAATCACATCTTCGATGGTGCCGGGCTCTTCACCAATGCTGGCCGCGATGTTGTCGAGCCCCACCGGGCCGCCGTCAAAGCGGTGAATCACGGCTTCCAATAACTTGCGGTCCATCACGTCAAAGCCCTGCGGATCGACGTCGAGCATGGTCAACGCCGCCTCGGCGATGGCGCGGGTAATGCGGCCATCGCCCTTGACCTCCGCATAGTCACGCACACGGCGCAACAAGCGATTGGCAATGCGTGGGGTGCCCCGAGAACGACGCGCCATCTCAAACGCCCCTTCTTCATCAATCGGGGTGTTGAGCAAGCCCGCGCTGCGGTGCACGATGCGTTGCAATTCTTCTGTGGTGTAAAACTCCAGCCGCGCGACGATGCCAAAGCGGTCGCGCAGCGGGTTGGTCAACATGCCGGCGCGGGTGGTCGCGCCCACCAAGGTGAAGGGCTGCAGGTCGAGCTTGATGCTGCGCGCTGCGGGTCCTTCGCCAATCATGATGTCGATCTGGTAGTCCTCCAATGCGGGGTACAAAATTTCTTCAACCACGGGGGAGAGGCGGTGAATTTCGTCGATGAACAGCACATCATTCTTTTCGAGATTCGTCAACAACGCGGCCAGGTCTTTGGGCTTCTCCAACACCGGGCCGCTGGTTTGCCGAAGGTTCACGCCCAACTCCGCCGCAATGATGTGGCTGAGGGTGGTTTTGCCCAAACCCGGCGGACCAAACAACAGCACATGGTCCAGCGCCTCGGAGCGCTTGCGCGCCGCGCCAATGAAGATGTCGAGCTGTTCACGCACCTTGGTTTGACCCACATAGTCATCGAGCAACTTGGGTCGCAGCGCGCGTTCAATGGCTTCTTCGCGGACCGATTCCGGGGCCGAGGCAATCACCCGGGCTGCGCTGGCACCAAGACCGCCGCCGTTTTCGGGCATCAAAAAATCATCGGTTTGTATGCTCATTTTGCCAACGCCCTCAAGGCCAATTTGATGCCCTCAGACACCCCCACCTCCGCCGGCAATGCCTTCAGGGCAGCAGCGGCCTCTCGGTCGTTGTACCCCAGCGCCAGCAAGGCTTGTTGAATGTCGCCTTGGTTGTCGCTGCCTTGTCCTGCTTGGTTCGGCAGGTTCAGGTCGGGGCCCAATTTGCCTTTGAGCTCCAACAACAAACGCTCGGCGGTTTTTTTACCGACGCCGGGCACCTTGGTGAGGCGGGCGGCGTCTTGGCTGCTCACGGCTTGGGCCAGTTCCGTCAGGCTCAAACCCGACAACACACTCAGGGCCATGCGCGGTCCTACGCCTGAAATTTTGATCAATTGTCGGAAGGCCTCCCGCTCAGCGGGCGTCGCAAAACCATACAGAAGCTGAGCGTCCTCGCGCACCACAAAATGGGTCAGCAAGGCGACCGACTCGCCCAAAGCAGGCAAGTTGTAGAAGGTGCTCATGGGCACGTCGATCTCGTAGCCGACCCCGTGGCAGTCCACCAAAATTTGCGGAGGATGCTTGTGCACCAAAGTGCCCACTATTTTGCCAATCATGTTTTGCCGATCTTGGTTTGCCTATCATTGGGGGTTTATGAATACGCACAACTGGAATTATCAGCTTGATTGTTAGACACACCTTCACTCCGCACAACAACCTTCGTTTGGGCCATTTGTGCGGCCCCATGGATGCCCATTTGCGCACCATCGAAGTCGGCTTACAAGTCAACATTGCCCACCGGCACGAACAGTTCAAGGTCGATGGCCCCAAGGCCAAAGCCACGCAAGCGATGGAGGTGCTGCAAGCCCTTTACGAAATGGCCGAGCGCCCGATCGAAGCCGACACCGTGCAGCTCATGCTGGCCGGTGACAAGGCACTGAACGAAGCTTCGGCTGCGGCCTCCCCCTTGAGCACCCGGCGCACCGATTTGCGCGCCCGAACGCCCAACCAAAGCGTTTACCTGGACAACATCGCCACCCACGACATCACCTTTGGCATCGGCCCCGCCGGGACCGGCAAAACCTATTTGGCCGTCGCCTGCGCGGTGGATGCGCTGGAGCGCAGCGCCGTGCAGCGCATCGTCTTGACGCGCCCCGCCGTTGAAGCCGGTGAGCGCTTGGGCTTTTTACCGGGCGATTTAACGCAAAAGGTCGACCCTTATTTGCGCCCCTTGTACGACGCACTTTATGAGCTCATGGGTTACGACAAAGTGATGAAGGCCTTTGAGCGCAATGCCTTGGAAATTGCCCCGCTGGCCTTCATGCGCGGGCGCACGTTGAACAACGCTTTTGTGATTTTGGACGAGGCGCAAAACACCACCCCCGAGCAAATGAAGATGTTTTTGACGCGCATTGGCTTTGGCGCCAAAGCGGTGGTGACGGGCGACGTGAGTCAGATCGACCTGCCCAAAGGCGCACCGAGTGGCTTGATCGAAGCCGAGCGCATTTTGAAGCGTGTGAAAGGCATCGCAGTCACCCGCTTCACCAGCGCCGACGTGGTGCGCCATCCCTTGGTGGCGCGCATTGTGGACGCCTACGACGCCGCCAGCAGTGCACCGCGGCGTTCCGCTGCCGGCGCCAGCCCTGCTTAATTTGCTCTTTGACTTGCCCCTTCCCCTTTACCCCTTTATGAAGCGCCTTCCTGAGTTGAGCTTGTCGCTCCAATTTGCCAAACTAAGCGATGCCAAGCGTCACCGTTTGGCGCTTCCTCGACGCCGTGTGATCCGCTACTTGCGCCACGCTTTGCCGTTCGATGCTGAAATGACCGTTCGCATCGTCGATGAAGCAGAAGGGCGCGCCTTGAACCTCAGTTACCGTCAAAAAGACCACGCCACCAATGTCTTGACCTTTGACTATGCGCGGCCCCCAACAGCCCCCCTGCTGATGGCCGATTTGGTGCTCTGCGCCCCGGTGGTGGCGAGAGAGGCCAAAGAACAAGGCAAAACACTGGCGGCGCATTACGCGCATTTGTTGGTTCATGGCACCCTGCACGCCGCCGGCTACGACCACGAAACCAACGAGCGGGATGCCTTTGAAATGGAAGCCCTGGAAATTTTTCTGCTGGGTGCGCTGGGTTTTAAAAACCCTTATTGACCAGTTGACCACCTGACAGTTTGACCGCTCGTTTCATGGAAAAAATATCCCCCCGCACCCTCCTGATGAACATGGCGGCGGGGCTGTCGGTCGCCAGCTTGCTGCTGCCTGAAAGTGTGGCTTACTCGGCCATTGCAGGTGTTCCGCCGATTCACGCCTTGGTCGCCACCTTGGTCGGGTTGTGTCTTTACCCCTGGGTCGGCAGCAGCCGTTTTGCGGTCATGGCCCCGACCTCTTCAGCAGCGGCGATTTTTGCGTCCATCGCCGCCCAAGGGGGTCCGGGCATGGGCTACGCCTTGGCGGGTTTCACGGGTTTGGCTTTTTTAGCGGCGGCGGTGCTGCGTGCCGGCTTCTTGGGATCGTTCGTCTCCCAACCGGTCATGCGGGGCTTTACCTTGGGGCTGTCGATCACCATTGTGATCAAACAACTGCCCCACCTGCTGGGCGTTCCGGTCAGCGGCACCACGGTCGGGCCGATATTGGCGCAATTGTGGGCTCAGCACCCTGAATGGCAAAACTTGAGCATGGGCATCAGCGCGGTGTCGCTGCTGCTGTGGCTGTTGCTGTTCCATGGGCTCAAGCGCTGGAAAGTCATCCCGGTTTCATTTGTCGTGCTGGCTTTGGCTTGGGCAGGCTCTTCGCATTGGGATTGGGGCGGGCAGGGCGTGGCCTTGGTCGGTCGCATCGAGCTCAGTGGTTTGTCTTTCAGCCTGCCCGACCTCAGCCGCAATGAATGGCTGCGTGCCGCCGAATTGGCGCCTGCCTTGTTGATGCTGGTGTTCGCCGAATCTTGGGGGGCGGTGCGCACCTTGGCGGCGCGTTCAGGCGACACCTTGAACGCCAACCGGGAATTGTTGGCGCTGGGTGTCGGCAATTTGGTCTCGGGGCTTGTACAAGGATTGCCGGTGGGTGCCAGCATGTCGGCCAGCATGGCCAACCAATCAACGGGCGTCGCCGGCCGCTGGACGGGCTTGGCAACGGCCTTGGCTTTGGCCGTTTTGCTCTTAGAAGCCAGTCATTTTCTGGCCCTGCTGCCCAAGGCCGCCTTGGCGGCGGTGGTGGTGGGCATTTTGTCCGACCACCTCAACCCCATGCCGCTGATTCGCAGCCTGCGTTGGGGCCGTGACGCCTGGATCGCGGTGGTGGCGGCCGTCGGCGTGTTGGCTTTTGGGGTTCAATTTGGCATGCTGCTCGCGGTGCTGATGTCCTTGCTGGTTGCCCTCAAGCAATTCTCCAAACCCGATGTGGCCGTCTTGGGTCACTTGCTCGGCACGCACGACTACCTCGACAGCGCCAGCCACCCCGAAGTGCTTGTGCCGAAGAATTTGCTCATTGTTCGGCCCGAACAACCGCTGTTTTTTGCCAACGTTGAACAGGTCTTGAAGTGGGTCGGCGATCGCGCCTTGAGGCTAAAGGTGGCCACGGTGGTGATGAGCCTGGAAGAATCCAATAATTTGGATGTCACCTCGGTCAACTTACTGGCCGAGTTCAAACAGTTTTTGGACAAGAACCAAATCACCTTGCTGCTGGCACGCATCAAAGACGCCCCGCGCGAGGCCTTGTTCTACCAAACCCAGGCAGCCCATTTGGGCACCGCCCCCGCTTGCTACTGGAGTGTCTCAGACGCCGTTGCGGCTGCAACAACCGCTACAGTTACAGCTACAGCTGCATCTGCAGGTACAACGGTCAATGCGGCCGATGCGACCAAAACGCCAGAAGCTTAGCGTCCGGCAATGCCGAGCAATTCAATGTCGAAGTGCAAAGTCGCATTCGGCGGAATGACCCCCCCCGCGCCGCGCGTGCCATACGCGATGTTGGCCGGGCAGGTCAGTCTCGCTTTGCCGCCCACCTTCATGAGCTGAACGCCTTCGGTCCAACAAGGAATGACACGGTTCAAAGGAAACTCGGCTGCTTGACCATGTTTGTAGGAACTGTCGAACTCTTTTCCATCCAAAAAAGTGCCGCGGTAGTGCACCTTCACGCTGTCAGTGGCCAGCGGAGAGGCGCCGGTGCCTTCTTTGACCGATTCAAATACCAAACCCGACGCTGTGGTGACGGGCGCCTTGGCTTGGGCGGCCCCTGCAGGGGTTTGCGCCGAAGCCGAAAAAGGCATCCAGACCAAGACAGCCGCCATGGCCAGCGTGGATTTGAAAATGGGTTTCAAAATGGGTTTCGAGATTGATTTCATATGCCGTGTTCATTTCATCTAATGGGTTCTTTTAGACCATCCGTTTGGCCACTTCTTCCAGCATGACTTCGGTGGCACCCCCGCCAATGGCTTGGATGCGGGCATCGCGGGCCATGCGCTCGATCGGGGTTTCGCGCAAATAGCCCATGCCCCCGTGGAACTGCAAACAATCGTACAGCACCTCGTTCACCAAGGTGCCACACAGCGCCTTGATCATCGAGACTTCTTGGACCACGCTTTGTCCTTGCGCATCGCGCCATGCCGTTTGATAGACCAAGGCCTTGGCCGCTTCGACTTGTGCCAACCGTTTGGCCAAGGTTTGGCGAATCACCTGCTTGTCCCACAAGGCGGCGCCAAAAGCCTGTCGCTGGGTCACCCAATCGAGCGTGAGTTCAATGGCCTTGCTGGCTTCACCCATGGCCTGCGCGCCCAACACAATTCGCTCGTTTTGTAGGTTTTTCATCAAGGCATAAAACCCCTGACCCCGCTCGCCCAGCAAGTTCTCAGCGGGCAGGCGGCAGTTGTCAAAGTGCAACTCGGCCGTGTCGCTGCAAAGCCAGCCGTGTTTTTTCAAAGGCCGCGCCACGGAAAATCCAGGGGTGCCTTTCTCCACAATGAACATGGACAAGTTGCGGCTGCGCTTGGCGTCTTGGCCCGTTCCATTCGAAGGGTCGGGCGTCTTGGCAGCGACGAAGAAGACGTCGCCCTGCACGCCATTGGTGATGTACATCTTGCTGCCATTCAGCACCCACTCATCGCCGTCGCGGTGTGCCGTGCTGCGCATGCCCGCCAAGTCAGAGCCCGCATCGGCTTCGGTCATCGCAACGGCGGCGATTTTGCGGCCCGCAATGAGGTCGGGCAAATAGCGGGCTTTTTGTTCAGGGGTTCCCGCATGAAACAAATGCGGACTGGCCATGTCGGTGTGCACCAAGACCGTCACCGCAAAGCCCCCAAAGGTCGAGCGCCCGAGTTCTTCGGCCAAGACCACCGTGGCCAAGGTGTCGAGTTCGCTACCGCCGTATTCAGTCGGGTAGCGCAATCCAAACAGGCCGAGGTCGCCCATTTCACGCAGCACCTCGCGGGGCACAAAACCCGATTCTTCCCAGGAGTTGGCGAATGGCAAAACCCGCTCGTTGATGAAGCGGCGCAACGTACTGCGCAGCATTTCATGTTCGGGCAAGAAGAAGGGGTTGGGGGCGGGTGAGACAGGGCGGTTCATCAGCCCCACTTTACGGTTTGGCGGCCCCGTTGCCCATTAGGGCTGTCCCTGCCTGCCAGAACGGACAAGGGCGGCGGCTTTATGCAGCGCGTGGCTTGACTTTGGAGGCGGCCAATTTGGCGGTGGCGCGCGCCGAGTCGGTCTCGGTGCTGCCGGCCGAACCTCGGGCCAAGGCCACGCCCATGCGGCGTTTGACAAAGCTTTCGGGTTTGCCGAACAAGCGGATGTCGGTGTCGGGCAGAGCCAGCGCTTCGTCGATGCCGTCAAAGGAAATGCCTGCGGCGTCCACGCCGCCGTAAATGACCGCGCTGGCGCCGGGGTTGCGCAAGCGGGTATCGACCGGCAAGCCCAAAATGGCGCGGGCATGCAGTTCAAACTCGCTTTGGTTTTGTGTGCACAAAGTCACCAAGCCCGTGTCGTGCGGACGCGGGCTGACTTCGCTGAACCAAACGTTGTCGCCCTTGACGAACAACTCAACCCCATACAAACCCATGCCACCGGGTTGCCCATCCACGCCTTGGCCCAAATTGTCGGTGACGGTTTTAGCGACGTGTTGGGCCGCGGCCAAGGCCTTGGGGGTCATGCGCTGGGGCTGCCAACTTTCGACGTAATCGCCGTTGACTTGCACGTGGCCGATGGGCTCACAAAAATAAGTTTGAATGCCCATGCCCTTTTCTGGGCTTTGGGCACGCACGGTCAGCAAGGTAATTTCATAGTCGAAATCAATAAAGCCTTCCACAATCACGCGGCCACCCTGCACGCGACCCCCGGCCATGGCGTAGTCCCAAGCCTTCGCCACCGCTGCGGGGCCGTCAATTTTGCTTTGCCCTTTGCCCGAGCTGCTCATCACGGGTTTGACGATGCAGGGATAACCCACGCCGCCCACACCGCCCTCGCCGCCTTCAAGGCCTTCACCGTTGCCGTGACCGTCAATGGCTGCTTGCAACTCGGCCAGAGAGTCGCAAAAACGATAAGGGCTGGTGGGCAATTTTAAGGTTTCGGCGGCAAGCCGGCGGATGCCTTCCCGGTCCATTGTCAAGCGTGCGGCACGCGCCGTCGGCACCACGCGAACCGTGCCAGCGGCCTCCAAAGCCTCCAGCGTGGGCGTGGCAATGGCCTCGATTTCGGGCACCACCCAGTCAGGCTGCTCGGCTTCAATCAGGGCCTTCAATTGAGCGGGGTCGCTCATGGTGATGGTGCGGGCATGGTGAGCCACTTGCTGGCCGGGCGCGTTGTCGTAACGGTCTACCGCGATGGTTTCAACGCCGAGGCGTTGCAAAGCGATCAACACCTCTTTGCCCAATTCGCCCGAACCGAGCAACATGACTTTGGTGGCAGATGACGAGAGGGGGGTTCCAAGCGTGGTCATGTGGTCTTTGAAAAAAAATAAATTAAAAATCAGCGGGCATGGGCCCCGTTTTGTCCCATCGATTCGCCCATTCTGACGGGCAGCGCGGCGCACCACTCGGGGTTGAACAACAGGGTGTTGGCGGGGAACAGCATCACCACCGTGGAGCCCAACAAGAAGCGACCCATTTCCTCGCCTTTTTGGAGGACGATGGGCGCGCCCGCTTGTGGACCCGAATAATCCCAAACACGAATTTGTCCGGGGCGCGGCGGGTTCACCACGCCATGCCAAACCGTCGCCATGCTGCCGACAATCGTCGCGCCCACCAGCACCAACACAAACGTCAAGTGGGGATCCACCAACGATTCAAACGCACACACCACGCGCTCATTGCGCGCAAACAGGCCGGGCACGCCCCGTGCGGTCGTTGGGTTGACGGAAAACAAATCGCCTGGCACGTGCACCATGCGCCGCAAACGGCCGGCGCAGGGCATGTGAATGCGGTGGTAGTCACGTGGGCTCAGGTAAATTGTCGCGAACTCGCCGTTTTCAAAGGTTTTCGCCAAATCGGCATCCCCACCCAACAACGCCTGGGTGCTGTAACGGTGGCCCTTGGCTTGAAAAATTTGATCGCCTTCAATGGGCCCGATCTGGCTGATCGCACCGTCCACCGGGCACACAAAAGCGCTGTCAGCCAGCGGCCGCGAACCGGGCTTCAAAGCACGGGTAAAGAATTCGTTGAAGGTGGCGTAATCGCTGGGCTGGGGGCGCTCCGCTTCTTGCATGTTGACGCCGTAGCGGCTGATGAAGTCACGGATGATCCAATGCGTCACCCCGCCCCAGCGGCGCGTCGCCACCCAGCCCGCAAAGCGCGTCAAAGCCAATTGGGGCAGCAGGTATTGCGGCAGCACCGCGAGTCGATTTAGCAAGTCAATCACCCTCAAAACAGCCATTTTATTCCGCGACAATGGGCGCCTCACTTTGCACGCCCCCATGTCCAACACCGCCGCCCAAGCCCCTCTTGCCGCTTCAACGCCTTTATCCCAGGCGCCTCTGTTTGAAGCCTCCCTTTTGAACAAGCATTTCGGCACTCACCACGCCGTGAAAGACTTGTCTTTTCAGATTGCCCCCGGTGAATGCTTGGGCGTGATTGGGCCCAATGGCGCGGGCAAAACCACCACCTTGCGCATGTGCTTGGGCCTGACCACGCCCGACTCTGGCCGCATCACCGCCTTTGGTCTGGAGATGCCCGAACAGGCTTTGGCCATCAAAAGCCAGCTCGGGGTGGTGAGCCAATTTGACACCCTCGACCCCGACTTCAGTTGCGTGGAAAACCTCGTGGTTTATGGCCGCTACTTTGGACTGAGCCGCCGCGCGATGCTGGCCCGCGCCGACGAGCTGTTGGAATTTGCCGCCCTCACCGCGAAGGCCAACGCCAAACCCGGCGAATTGTCCGGCGGCATGAAACGACGCCTCAGCTTGGCGCGCGCACTCGTTAACCAACCGCGCCTGCTGATGCTGGACGAACCCACCACCGGTCTTGACCCCCAAGCCCGTCACTTGATGTGGGAGCGGCTGCAACGCCTGCTGCAACAAGGCAAATCCATCTTGCTAACGACCCATTTCATGGACGAAGCCGAGCGCCTGTGCAACCGCCTGCTGGTAATCGACCAAGGCCAAAAAATAGCCGAAGGAACGCCGCGCGATTTGATCGCCGAACACTTGGAACCCGAAGTGATTGAGGTCTATGGCCAAGGCGCGTTGGCCTTGGCCGAAAACGCGGCGCCATCGGGCTTGGCCGCCTTGGCCAAGCGCATCGAAGTGAGCGGCGAAACGGTTTTCTTCTACACCCGAGCCGCCCAACCGCTGCTCGCGGCGTTGGCCAATTTGGGGAGCTTTCGCACCTTGCATCGGCCGGCGAATTTAGAAGACTTATTTTTAAAACTCACCGGACGCCAAATCCGCGAAGACGCCTAAGAGGTTCCACCATGTCCACCACCACCGCAACCCCTCTGCACCGAACAGCGCATTCCCCCTTGAACCCGTGGCGTCCGCCCGAAATCACGGCCCGTTGGTGGCCGGTTTTCTTGCGCAACTTCTTGGTCTGGCGAAAACTCGCCATCCCGAGTTTGATCGGCAACATCGCTGAACCGCTGATGTGGTTGGTGGCCTTTGGTTACGGCATGGGCGCCTTGATCGGGCACATCAACGTACTGAGCCCGAGCGGCGAAACCCTTCAAGTGCCTTATATTTTGTTTTTGGCGAGCGGGTCCATCTGCATGAGCGCCATGAACGCCGCCTCGTTTGAAGCGCTTTATTCGGCTTTTTCCCGCATGCATGTGCAGCGGACTTGGGACGGCATTTTGAATGCCCCGGTGAGTTTGGACGACATCGTTCTGGCTGAAATGCTCTGGGCGGCATTCAAGGCCGTTTTCACGGTCAGCGCCATTTTGTGCGTGATGCTGGCTTTGGGCATCAGCCACTCGCCCAAGTTGATCGTCGCTTGGTTTGTGCTGCTCGGCGTCGGGGCCATGTTCGCGAGCTTGGCCTTGATCTTCAACGCTTTGGCGCAAGGCTATGATTTTTTCACCTACTACTTCACCCTGGTCCTCACGCCCATGATGTTCTTGTCGGGTGTTTTCTTCCCGCTGCAACAACTGCCCAGCGTGGTTCAGAAAATAGCCACCTGTTTGCCTTTGGCCCATGCCGTGGCCTTGGTTCGACCTTTGTTCATGGACCAATGGCCCAGCGACCCGTGGGGGCACGGGCTGTCTTTGTTGGGCTACACCGTTGTGGCTTTTTGGCTCGCACTGGGGCTCACCCGCAAGCGCTTCAGTAAGTGAATCATTGAATCAACGGACGCTCTGACTCTCTTTTTGTCTCTCGATTTGTCTCTCGTTTTAGCCCATCGCTTGACTCCCTAAAATGGGCGAATGGCTGCAAAGCCCCCGATTTTTTAACAAGAGGTACATCATGGTCATTCAAACAGTGGGCATCATCGGTGCGGGCACCATGGGCAATGGGATTGCACAAACCTGCGCTGTCGCCGGTTTTTCAGTGGTGATGGTCGACATTTCAGACGCCGCTGTGCAGCGCGGCTTGGCCACCGTCGCCAGCAGCTTGGATCGCTTGATCAAAAAAGAAAAAATCACCGAAGCCGATAAAGCCGCTGCACTGGCCCGCATCCATGGCAGTACGGCCTATGAAGATTTGAACAAGGCCGACTTCGTCATCGAAGCCGCCACCGAAAACCACGCACTCAAACTCAAAATATTGCAGCAAGTCGATGCCTTGTTGGCCCCTGAGGTCATTTTGGCGTCGAACACCTCGTCCATTTCGATCACGCAATTGGCCGCGGCCACCTCACGCGCCGACCGCTTCATTGGCATGCACTTCTTCAACCCGGTGCCGATGATGGCGCTGGTGGAAATCATCCGTGGCCTGCAAACCAGCGACGACACACACGCTGCGGTGGAGGCCTTGTCCAAGGCCCTGGGCAAGAGCCCCATCACCGTCAAAAACGCGCCAGGTTTTGTGGTCAACCGCATCTTGGTGCCCATGATCAACGAGGCCTTCTTTGTCTTGGGCGAAGGCCTGGCCACACCCGACGACATCGACACCGGCATGCGTTTGGGTTGCAACCAACCGATCGGTCCCTTGGCCTTGGCCGACATGATCGGGCTGGACACCTTGCTGGCCGTGATGGAGGTGTATTTGAAAGAGTTCGGCGACAGCAAATACCGTGCTGCGCCCTTGCTCAAAGAATTGGTTGCCGCCGGCCGTTTGGGTCGCAAAACCGGCCAAGGCGTTTACCAATATTGAACGGCTGAAGTCACAGCGAGGCCCTCGAAATCACTCAAACCCTCTCCGCTGACGAGCAACCAGGTGCCGGCCTGAGTTTTGCCCACCTCACACCCGAGGTGGTGCTCGACGCCCTGAGCAGCATCGGCCTGTGGGGCGACGGCACCCTGATGGCGCTGTCCTCTTACGAAAACCGGGTCTATCAAGTTCAGTTGGAAACACCGGTTGAAACGGAGGGGTCGGTCGCCGCCCATCCGCAGGTCGTTGTCAAGTTTTACCGACCCGAGCGCTGGAGCGAAGCGCAAATTCTGGAAGAACACGCCTTTGCGGCCGAACTCATGGCGGCTGAAGTGCCGGTGGTGGGTCCCTTGCTACTGAACGGCAGCAGCTTGCACCACTTTGCTGGCTTTGCTTTTTCAGTCAGCCCACGGCGTAGCGGGCGCATGCCTGAGTTGGATGACTTTGAGGTGCTGGAATGGATTGGCCGCTTCTTGGGCCGTCTCCACCAAGTCGGCGAGCGCCGTGCGTTTGCGGTTCGACCCGAGCTGAACCTGGCCACCTTCGGCTGGGCCGCCCGAGACTATTTATTGCAAAGCAACGCCTTGCCAGCCGATGTGCTCGGCCCCTGGCGGGCCGCTTGTCATGAAGCCCTGGCCTTGATCGAGCCTTTTTTCAGCCAAAACGGCCACTTCAAAGCAGGCGCCGGCGAGTCATCTCCTTTTAATTGCCTTCGCCTGCACGGTGACTGCCACCCCGGCAACATCTTGTGGACCCCCACCGACGTGCCCGGTGGGGGCCCCCACTTCGTCGACCTCGACGATGCCCGCAGCGGCCCCGCTGTACAAGACCTCTGGATGCTCTTGTCGGGTGAGCGCGCGCAACGCACCCATCAACTCAGCGCGCTGCTGGACGGCTACGAGCAAATGCGCCCCTTCGACCGCCGTGAGTTGGCCTTGATCGAACCCTTGCGCACCTTGCGCATGGTCCATTACAGCGCTTGGCTCGCCAGCCGGTGGAGCGACCCCACCTTCCCTCAACACTTTCCTTGGTTTGGCAGCAGCGATTACTGGAGCGGTCAGACCCACCAACTGATCGAACAAATCGAGGCCATGCAGGCGCCGCCGTTATGGGTTTAATCGCTTTTTTAGCCGGTGGACGCGATGGGTGAAGGTCTTGTCGCCCCGCTGTCGCCCCTTTGTCGCCCCTTTGTCGGGGCTTTGTCCGGCCTGTGTCAGGTGGCTGACGTGTTCAAAACCCAACGCGGTGCCTAGGATGGCGGCACAGACAAAGGAGAACCCATGCTGATTCAAAAACTGCGATTGCAAAAGGGCTGGTCACAGCAACAACTGGCCGATTTAAGCGGCCTGAGTGTGCGCACCATTCAGCGCATGGAGCAAGGTCAGCCAGGCAGTGTGGAGTCGTTGAAGTCTTTGGCGTCTGTGTTTCAAATCGACTTTTCAGCCCTCAAGGAGCCCGACATGACCGACAGCCTGACCCACAGCGTGAACGAAAACAGCACCAACCTGTCACCAACGGTGCCGACCACGCCAGCCATTCAGCCCCCTCCCCAAGCCCTTCACGATCGGGCACGCGAATTAGAAGAAATGCTGGCCTTCCAGCAAGTGCGTCGATTGCGCGGTTTTTACGGGCATTTGGGCGCTTTTGTGCTGGTAATCCCCTTCCTCGCCTTGATCAACCTGATGACCTCTCCCCAGCATTTGTGGTTTTACTGGCCTGCCCTCGGCTGGGGCTTGGGTCTGTTGATGCACAGCCTTCGGGGTGTTCACCCATTTAGGCCCTCTGGGACCGGAATGGGAAAAGCGCGAAGTCGAAAAGCGCTTGGGGCGCCCGCTCTAAGTTTTAAACCAGCAACGCGTTCACACGGCGCACATAGGCCGCGGGGTCTTCTGGCAATCCGCCTTCGGCAAGCAGCGCTTGGTCAAACAAGATGTGCGCCAAATCATGGAAGTGCACGCTGCCGTCGAGCTTTTTAACCAAAGCGTGTTCGGCATTGATTTCCAACACGGGCTTGCTCTCAGGCGCTTGCTGACCGGCTTGCTTCAGCAGGCGAGCGAGTTGGGTGCTCATGCCGTCGTCTTGGACCACCAAGCAGGCGGGCGAGTCGACCAAGCGGGTGGTCACGCGAACGTCTTCGGCCTTTTCCTTTAACGCTTCCTTGAGCTTGGCGAGTAAAGGCTTGAAGGCTTCTGCGGCCTCTTCGGCGGCTTTCTTTTCAGTTTCATCTTGCAGCTTGCCCAAGTCCACGGCACCCTTGGCGACGCTTTGCAGCGGCGTGCCGTCAAACTCTTGCAAGTAATTGAGCGACCACTCGTCCACACGGTCGCTCATCAGCAAAACCTCGATGCCCTTTTTCTTGAAGACTTCAAGTTGAGGGCTGTTCTTGGCCGCGGCCAAGGTGTCGGCGGTGATGTAGTAAATGGCGTCTTGGCCCTCTTTCATGCGGGCTTTGTAGTCGGCCAAGCTGACGCTGGGCGTGTCGCTTTGGGTGCTGGCGTAACGCAGCAACTTGGCGAGGCGGTCTTTGTTGGCAAAGTCTTCGCCCAAACCTTCTTTGAGCACGGCGCCGAATTCGGCATAAAACTGGTTGTATGGGGTCTTGTCTTCTTGCTTGGCCAAGTCTTCCAACATCGACAACACGCGTTTGGTGGAGCCGTCGCGGATGGCGCGCACGTCACGGCTTTCTTGCAAGAGTTCGCGGCTCACGTTCAAAGGCAAGTCGGCCGAGTCGATCACGCCTTTGACAAACCGCAAGTAGGTGGGCATCAGGGCTTCAGCGTCGTCCATGATGAAAACGCGCTTCACGTAGAGCTTAATGCCGGCTTTTTTGTCGCGGTTCCAAAGGTCAAACGGGGCTTTGCTCGGGATATAGAGCAACTGCGTGTATTCGGTATTGCCCTCAACGCGGTTGTGCGCCCAAGTGAGTGGGGCCTCGTGGTCGTGGCTGATGGCCTTGTAGAACTCGGTGTACTGTTCTTCGCTGATGTCTTTTTTGGGGCGGGTCCAGAGCGCATTCGCCTGGTTGACGGTTTCCCACTCGCCGGTTTTGACCATGCTGCCAGGCTGGTCGTTTTCGCCCTCTTTCCACGCTTCCTTTTCCATCAAGATGGGCAAGCTGATGTGGTCGGAGTATTTGTTAATCAGGCTCTTGAGTTTCCAAGCGTTCAAATATTCTTCGGCGTCGTCACGCAAATGCAGGGTGATGGTGGTGCCGCGCTCGGGCCGGTGGATGGTTTCGACCTCAAAGTCGCCGGTGCCCCCGCTGACCCAGCGCACACCTTGGTCTGCCGGAACGCCAGCTCGGCGTGACTCGACGGTGATTTTGTCGGCCACGATGAAACCCGAATAAAAGCCCACACCAAACTGGCCGATCAACTGCGCGTCGGCCTTTTGGTCTCCACTCAACTTGCCCATGAAGTCCTTGGTGCCGCTCTTGGCGATGGTGCCCAAATTGTCGATGGCCTCCTGCTCGGTCAGGCCGATGCCGGTGTCGGTGATGCTCAGCGTGCGGGCGTCTTTGTCAAAGGCGATGCGCACTTCCAAATTGGGGTTGTCTTCATACAGGGCGGCGTTGTTCAAGCCTTCAAAACGAAGCTTGTCGGCGGCATCGGAGGCGTTGGAAACCAGCTCGCGGACAAAAATTTCGGGGTTCGAATACAGCGAATGCGTCACCAAATGCAGGAGTTGGGCCACTTCGGCTTGGAAGGAATGGGTTTGTTTGGTCATAGGGCGTCACGAGAGGAATAACGAGAAATAACTGGAAAAGACGAAAAATGGACTGAGAAAGTAAAAACAGGGAAAGAAAAAGAGATGCTTAAGGACTTGAGGGCGGCCTGAAAAATTTCAAGCGCCCCGCGCGCAACAAATTCCCGGGTCAAAAAAAGGGGAAGAAAGGGGGGTCAGAATTTTTCGTGCGGACCCAGGTAACGCCACTGGCCCACGGGCAAGTTGCCCAACGTCACTTTGCCAATCCGGATGCGCTTCAAACCCACCACTTTGAGGCCCACTTGTTCGCACATTCGGCGAATTTGGCGCTTTTTGCCTTCTTTTAAGACAAAACGCAGCTGTTCTGGGTTCTGCCAATCCACTTGCGCCGGCTTCAAAGCTTGCCCATCTAGGCTCAGGCCGTGGCGCAAGCGCGCCAATTGGTCAGCCGGAAAGACCGCCTGGACATTCGTCGTCGTGGCCGAAGGCAGATAAACCACGCGCACCAAGTACTCTTTTTCAGTCCCCGAATCTTCGCCAATCAGCTGCCGCGCCACCCGACCGTCCTGGGTCAGCACCAAGAGGCCGACCGAGTCAATGTCCAATCGACCCGCGGGGGCAAGTCCGCGCAATTGGCTGGGCTGAAAACGGTGAGGCGAGGTGTCTTGCGCCCAGCGATTGCGGGCTTGCACCAGCACCACGGCGGGTTCATGGCCGTCTTCCGCTTGGCCGCTCACGTAGCCCATGGGCTTGTGCAACAACACCGTCACCTGTTGCTCTTGGTGTCCGCGAGCACGGGGGTCGACCTCGATGCGGTCTTGAAGGACCACCCGCAACCCCATCGGCGCGACCTGCCCGTTGACTTTGACCCAGCCCTGCTCAATCCAGGCATCGGCCTCGCGCCGCGAGCAAAGGCCCAAGTCGGCCATGCGTTTGTTCAAGCGCACGCTGCCATCACCCGCCGCCTCGGGGGTGGACGCCGAAAGGGGGGGCGATTTTGCATCGGGACGGGCGATGGGTTTTGGGGCGCGTTGAAAAAGAGGGCGATTCACAAACGGTCGGTCGAAAAGAAAAAGAAAAAGAAAATAAAAGGGAAAAAAAGGGCGCGACGGGCACACCCTCACTGGCACCGATTATCGACCTTGGGCCCAAACTTTAAAAACCTTGCTTAGTCAAGGTTCAATAAATATCGCTATCATCCCTCCTGCTCTTTTCAAGCAGCGCCCACTCCATCACAAAGGATCTGAAGGATGAACCCTTGTTTGCCGACCTTGCTGGCCACGGCCACGTTGGCCTTTTTGGCTGGCTGTGCGCAAGGCCCTGACTTTCAAACACCAGCGGCGCCGATCACGGGGGCCCGCTATACCGAACAAGCCTTGGCGGAAACCACCGCTGGCAGCGCCGGTTTGCTGGGTGAAGCCCAACGTTTGGGCGGCCCTGAAAGTGCGAAAGCCTTTAAAGGCCTCCAAGCCCAATGGTGGACGGTTTTCAATTCGCCTGCCCTCGACGATTTACTGAAGCAGGCCTTGGCCCACAACCCGACTTTAGAGGCGGCCAAAGCCAACCTCAAGCAAGCCGAAGAAAGCTACACCGCCGCCTACGGCTCACTGGCGCTGCCCAACGCCGCCTTGGCCTTGCAAGGGGGGCGCGAGCGAACCGCCTTGGCGCAGACCGGACTCAGCAGTTTTGACACCAATCTGTTCAATGCCAGCGTCAATGTGTCTTACAACCTGGACCTGTTTGGCGCCAACAAAAGGGCATTGGAAGCCCAGCAATCGTTGGTGGATTTCCAACGGTTCCAATTAGAAGGCGCCAAACTGGCTTTGACCGCGAATGTGGTGACCACGGCCATCCGCGAAGCCTCGCTGCGCGAGCAACTCCAAACCACCCGCGCGTTGTTGCGCCTTCAAAACGAGCAGTTGCAGGTTTTAGAGCAACAACACCAATTGGGTGGCGTGAGCCTGAACCCGGTGTTGTCTCAACGCGCCTTGGTCAACAACACCCAAGTTCAACTGCCACCCCTTGAAAAAGCGCTGGCTCAGGCCCGTCATCAACTGGCGGTTTATGTGGGCAAGCTGCCGAGCGAAGCCGGCTTGCCCCCGCTTGACTTGGCCCAATTGAAGTTGCCCGTGGACATTCCGGTGTCCTTGGCCGCCGACTTGGTGCGACAACGCCCCGACATCCGCGCCAGCGAAGCGCTCTGGCACCAAGCCGCCGCACAGGCAGGGGTGGCCACGGCCAACTTGTATCCCCAAATCAACTTGACCGCCAGCCTGGGGGCGACTGCCCCGACCGCTGGCGATTTGTTGATTGGCAAATGGGGCTTTTGGAACCTGATCGGCGGCCTGACCCAACCGATTTTTAACGGCGGCGCTTTGAAAGCCAAAGAGCGCGCTGCCCAAGCGGCTTATGAAGCGGCGGGCGAACAATACCGTGCCACCGTGCTGCAAGCTTTCCAAAACGTGGCCGACAGCCTGACCGCTTTGTCTCAAGACGCACAGGCGTTGCACGCCCAAGTGGAGGCCGAAAATGCCGCCAAACAACTGTTGGACTTGAGCCAAACGCAGTACCAAGTGGGCGGCGTCAGCTACCTTAATTTGCTGGATGCGCAACGCAATTACCAACAAGCACGCATCGCCGTGGTGGGCGCCCGCGCCGCCCGATTGGCCGACACGGCCGCCTTGTTCCAGTCGCTCGGTGGCGGCTGGTGGCAACCTTAATTTTGAATGGATCGGAGAATTTTCATGACCAAACGCATGCTCATCATGCTGGCCTTTGTGATTGTGTTGGTGGCTGGCCTGGCCTTTGGCTTTTATCTGCACATTCAGAAACTGATCGCCAGTGCCCCCAAACCCGGGGCACAAACCGTCAGCACCATCAAAGCCGAATTACAAGACTGGCAACCCCAGCTGAACTCGGTGGGCAGTCTGGTGCCCGTTCGCGGTGTCGACGTGACCACCGAAATCGCCGGTTTGGTCCGCAGCGTGAATTTCAAGTCGGGCCAAAACGTCAAGGCCGGCGACTTGTTGGTGCAACTGAACGCCGACACCGAGGTGGCGCAATTGCATGTGTTGCAAGCCGCTGCAGAACTGGCCGAAGTGGTCCTCAAGCGTGACACCGCTCAATTGGCCGTGAAAGCCATTGCCCAGGCCGTGGTGGACGCCGATACCGCCGACTTGAAGGCCAAGCGCGCGCAAGTTGAAGCCCAACAATCCTTGGTCGACAAAAAGGCCATTCGCGCGCCTTTCTCCGGCCGCGCCGGCATTACCTCGGTGCAACCCGGTCAATACATGAACCCCGGTGAAAAAGTGGTCACGCTGCAACAGCTGCAACCCATCTACGCCAATTTCAACCTGCCCCAACAAGAGTTGCCCAAAGTGGCTTTGGGACAAAAAGTCAACTTGAGCCTGGATGCATTCCCCGATCAAAAACTGGTCGGCCGCGTGACGGCGCTGAACCCCGTGGTTGACACCGGCACCCGCAACGTCTTGCTGCAAGCCACCGTGGACAACCCACAAATGCGCTTGCTGCCTGGCATGTTTGTGCGGGCGGGCCTGGAAGTGGGCACCAAGGGCCAATTTGTGACCTTGCCGCAAACCGCCATTACCTTCAATCCCTATGGCTCCACGGTGTTCATTTTGAAGCCCGGCGAAAAGCCCGACGCCGATGGCAAAACGCCCTTGGTGGCGCAACAGGTTTTCGTCACCACGGGCGCCACCCGCGGTGACCAAGTGGCGATTTTGAAAGGCCTGAAAGCCGGTGACGAAGTGGTTTCGACTGGCCAAATCAAGTTGAAGAACGGCACGCCCGTGGTCATCGACAACAGCGTGTTGCCCGCCAACAGCCCCAACCCCACCCCCCAAGAACATTGAGGCGGGCCCATGAAATTCACTGACATTTTTATTCGTCGACCTGTCTTGGCGACGGTGGTCAGCTTGCTGATCGTCGTGCTGGGC
Source organism: uncultured Curvibacter sp. (assembly GCA_903834975.1). Lineage (GTDB taxonomy): Bacteria > Pseudomonadota > Gammaproteobacteria > Burkholderiales > Burkholderiaceae_C > Curvibacter. The sequence continues at coordinate 22,427 of CAILKX010000160.1, read as the reverse complement.
CTGCGTTCGTTGTTCAGCCTGCCGATCAACCAATACCCGCGCACCCAAAACGGCGTGGTGACCATTTCGACGGCTTACTTTGGCGCCGATGCACAAACCGTGGCCGGCTTCATTACCCAGCCCTTGGAGTCGGCCATTGCCCAAGCGCAGGGCATTGACTATTTGTCGTCGAGCAGCATCACCGGGGTCTCGACCATCACCGCCACCCTGCGCTTGAACTACGACGCGAACCGGGCGCTGACTGAAATCAACACCCAAGTGGCTTCGGTGCGCAACCAGTTGCCCCCGCAAGCCCAACAACCCGTGCTGACGGTGCAAATGGGTCAGACCACCGACGCCATGTACCTGGGGTTTTACAGCGACGAGTTGCCCACCAACGACGTCACCGATTTCTTGATCCGTTCCGTCAAACCCAAACTGGACTCGATCCCTGGCGTGCAAACCGCCGAGCTCTTGGGTGCCCGCCTCTTTGCGTTGCGCGCTTGGCTCGACACCCAACGCATGGCCTCTTACAACGTCACCGCCGCCGATGTGAGCGCCGCCATGGCCGCCAACAACTACTTGGCAGCGGTTGGCTCGACCAAGGGCCAAATGGTGCGGGTGCCGTTGACCGGCGGCACCGATCTCCACTCCGTGGAAGACTTCAAAAACCTGATCATCAAACAAAGTGGTGACACCTCGGTTCGTTTGAAAGACGTTGCGAATGTCACCTTGGGTTCTGAGAACTACGATTTCAACGTCGCGTTCAGCGGGACCCGATCGGTTTTCATCGGGATCAAGGTGGCCCCGGATGCCAATATTCTGGACGTCGCCAAGCTGGTCCGAGAAGCCGTGCCAGAGATCAAGCGCCAGTTGCCCGCCGGCGTGACCGGTCAGGTGGTTTATGACTCCACCGACTTCATCAACACCTCCATTTACGAAGTGGTCAAGACCTTGGTCGAGGCCTTGCTGATTGTGACGGTGGTGATTTATTTGTTCTTGGGCAGTTTCCGCGCCGTGATCGTGCCCTTGGTGGCAATGCCCTTGTCGCTGATCGGCACCTTCTTCATCATGTTGGTGCTGGGGTATTCGATCAACTTGCTGACCTTGCTGGCGCTGGTGCTGGCGATCGGCTTGGTGGTGGACGACGCCATCATCGTGGTGGAAAACGTCGACCGGCACATGCGCGAAGACCATGCCTCGCCGATGCAAGCCGCCCTGATGGCGGCGCGCGAATTGGCCAGCCCGATTTTGGCCATGACCGTGGTCTTGGTGGCGGTGTATTTGCCGATTGGTTTCCAAGGCGGTTTGACGGGCGCCTTGTTCACCGAGTTTGCCTTCACGTTGGCCGGCGCCGTGACGGTGTCGGGCATCGTGGCCTTGACCTTGTCGCCGATGATGTGCTCGCGCTTTTTCAGACCCGATCAAGACGAAGGCAAGTTTGTTCAGGCCATCGACCGCGTCTTCAACAAAGTCCGCAACGGCTACGAGCGCACCTTGAGCAGCCTGCTGGACACGTGGCCGGTGTTGATTGTGCTCGGTGCGATTTTGTTTGTGCTCTTGGGCTTGATGTTCAAGATGTCGCAAAGCGAACTCGCCCCCGAGGAAGACCAAGGCATTGTGTTGTCGTTTGTGCAGGGCTCGCCCACCGCGACCGCCGACCAAATGCTGACCTACTCAGACCAGGTTTTCCAAGCCGCCAAATCGCTGCCGGAATACAAGCAAATGTTCCAAATCACCGGTACGCCCACCATCAACGCGGGCATTGGCGGGGTGATTTTCAAGAACTGGGAAGACCGCACCCGCAGCGCCCATCAAATTCAAATCGAGCTGCAGAAAATGTGGAACAAGATCGCCGGCGTCCGCGTCGCCGCCTTCCAGTTCCCTGCCTTGCCTGGGTCTTCCGGTTTGCCGGTGCAATTTGTGATCACCACCACCGAGCCTTTTGAGAATCTGAATGCGGTGGCGCAACAGATGATGGACAAGGTGCGTGCCTCCGGCAAGTTCTACTTCAGCGACTTGGACCTGAAGGTCGACGCCCCGGAAGCCAACTTGGTGATTGACCGCAGCAAAGTGGCGGCGTTGGGCTTGTCCGAACAAGACGTCGGCCAAGCCTTGGGCGCGGCCTTGGGCGGGGGGTATGTCAACTACTTCTCCATTGCCGGTCGCTCCTACAAAGTGATTCCGCAAGTGCAGCAAGTGGACCGCTTGAACCCCAGCAATGTGTTGGACTTTTACCTGCGCTTGCCAAACGGCTCGCAGGTGCTGGCCAGCACCGTGGCGTCGATTCAATACAAGGTGGTGCCGGAGTCCATCAACCGATTCCAGCAGCAAAACTCGGTCACCATTTCGGGGGTTTCAGGCGCCTCGCAAGGCGAGGTTTTGCAATACCTTCGTGACACCCTTAAAGAGGTGGCCCCCACGGGTTACTCCGTCGATTACTCGGGTCAATCGCGTCAGTTCATGCGCGAGTCGGGTGGTTTCATGGTGACGCTGATGTTTGCGGTGATCATTGTGTTCCTGGCCTTGGCCGCACAATTTGAAAGCTTCCGCGACCCGGTGGTGATCTTGGTGTCGGTGCCCATGGCCTTGTTTGGCGCGATGGTGTTCATTTTCCTGGGCGCCAGCTCGGTGAACATTTACACCGAGGTGGGCTTGGTCACCTTGATGGGCTTGATCAGCAAACACGGCATCTTGATTGTCGAAGTGGCCAACCATTTGCGCGCTGAAGGCAGCACCAAACGGGAAGCCATTCAACAAGCCGCCAGCATTCGGTTGCGCCCCATTTTGATGACCACCGCCGCCATGGTCTTTGGGGTGGTCCCTCTGGTGATTGCCTCGGGCGCGGGCGCAGCAGGCCGACAAGCCATGGGCATTGTGATCTTCTCAGGCTTGTCGATTGGCACCTTGTTCACGCTGTTCGTGGTGCCGGCGGTTTACTTGTGGATCGCCAGCGACCACAAGGCCCCACCGGAGGTCGCGAAAGTGGGCTCGGCGGAGACCACAGCGCCTTGAAGGGTGAAATGAAGGCGCCTTAAAGAGGCCTCTTTGGCCTTCTAAACCGCCCTTAAAGCGGGCAAGTTCAGCACCCGCAGGCCGCCATATTCAACCTGAATGTGGCCGGCTTGCGCCAAGGCCTGCAAGGCCTCGTTCACGCGCTGTCTTGACAGGCCCACCAAATAAGCCAATTCTTGTTGCGTGATTCGCAACACCTCGCCCACGCCGGGGTAAAGAACCGGGTTGAACAAGGCCGCTAAATTGCGCGCCACTCGGGCCTCTGGGTTTTGGATGCGGTCCATTTCAAGCGCCGCGATGAATTGCCCCACCCGCTCGTTCAATTGGTTCATGACGAACCGATTGAAGGTCGGCGAATGGTCCAGCAACCAGTGGAAACTGTCCACCGGCAAGCCAGCCACCCAACTGGTCCGGATGGCTTGAACGTTGTAGCGATAAGGTTCACGCTTGAGCGCGGTCCCTTCTCCAAACCAGCCGCCGGGGGGAATGCCTAAATAGGTGGTGGTTTGGCCATGGGCGTTGACGGTGTTCATCTTGAGCAAGCCTTCCACCACCCCAAACCAATAGGTCACGGGTTTGCCGACACGGCAAATGGTGTCGCCGACCTCGGCCTGAACAATCAAGACTTGGGGCAGGATGAACAGCCGTTCCGACTCAGGCAGCCCAATCAGCCAAGGAATATTGGCCACCTCCTCCTGCCTCAAGGCCCTGCGCCGCTGGTGGAGCGGCGCTGCCAGGGCGGCAGGGACCACCGGTTCCACCACGACCGCTTGAGAGATCGGTGGCTTGGGCGACAACCTGCTGGAAGGGCTCACTGTCTTAGGCTTGGGCGGGGGGTCATAGGTCATCGGGCAAAGGGCATGTGCCATGCGTCATAGAACGGCCTTGGGTCGGCGTTTAAAGGCCGGACATCAGGGAAAGTCCGGAAAGGATGAACCCTTAAATTGTCGTCCGAACGACAACTGAACGTCAAATGCCTCTCTAGCATGGGGCTCATTGATTTCAATGCCGCCCATGAACCTGACTTTTCCTCGTCTCTTATTGCAACACGCTGCGACCCGTCCGCTGGCGGATGCCTTGCGCGAAAAAGAATATGGCATTTGGCAAAACCACACTTGGGCCGGTCTCACCGCCTTGACAGAGCAATTGGCGGCGGGCCTGCACTTGGCGGGATTGCAGCGGGGCGACCATTTTGTGGTGATTGGGGCGAACCGCCCCCGGCTCTATGCCGTCATGTTGGCCGGTCAATCCTTGGGCGCCGTGCCGATTGCTTTGTACCAAGACGCGGTGGCGGCGGAAATGGTGTTTCCCATTCAAAATGCGGGCGTTCGCTTGGCGGTGGTGGAAGACCAAGAGCAGGTCGACAAAATGCTCGAGGTGCGCGAAAGTTACCCCGAATTGGGGCGTCTTTATTTTGACGATCCGCGTGGTTTGCGTCATTACAACGCGTCGGGCTTGTTCGACTTGAACGCCTTGCTGAGTGAGGGCCAAACCTTCTTGGCCACGCAAGCCAAAGACGCTCGGAACGGCTACTCCGTCTGGTTCAATCAGCAAATTGAGCAAGCCCAAAGTGAAGACGTGGCGGCGCTGTTTTTTACATCCGGCACGACTGGCAATCCAAAAGGGGTGGTGCACACCCACCGCAGCCTGATCGACCGGGCCCAGGCCGGACAAGAATTTGACCGTTTGACCGAAAAAGAAGAGGTCTTGGCCTACATGCCTTTGGCTTGGATCGGTCAAAACATTTTCAGCTACGCCCAATGGTTGGTCTGTGGCTACGTGGTGAACTGCCCGGAGTCTGCCAGCACCGTGGCCATTGACCTGCGTGAAGTGGGGCCCACCTATTACTTTGCACCGCCCCGAATTTTTGAGGCCCTGCTGACAAGCGTGATGATCCGCATGGAGGACGCCGGCTGGCTCAAGCGCACCCTGTTCAAGCGCTTCATGGCGGTCGCCCAGCGGGTCGGCCCAGCCCGCATGCAGGGCAGCACCGTGTCTTTGAGCGATCGACTTCTGTACGCCTTGGGCGACCTCTTTGTTTATGGGCCCCTGCGCAACAACTTGGGCTTCTCCCGGGTTCGTGTGGCCTACACCGCCGGTGAAGCCATTGGCCCGGATTTATTCCGCTTTTTCCGCGCCATCGGCGTGAACCTGAAGCAACTCTATGGCTCCACCGAAACCGCGGTGTTTGTCTGTTTGCAGGCCGACCACCAAGTCAGCGCGGACACCGTGGGCGTGCCCTGCCGCGGTGTGGACATCAAAATTGCCGACAACGGTGAAATTTTGGTCCGCTCACCCGGCTTGCTGCAAGGCTATTACAAAAACCCAGAGGCCACGGCCGAAGTGCTCGACGCGGACGGCTGGTACCACACCAGCGATGCAGGCTTCTTGGACCAACAAGGCCAGCTGAAAATCATCGACCGTGTGAAAGACGTGGGTCGCCTCAAGGGTGGGGTTTATGACGGCGCGATGTTTGCCCCCAAATACGTGGAGAACAAACTCAAGTTCTTCCCCTTCATCAAAGAAGTGGTGGCCTACGGCGACCAGCGTGAACAGGTTTGCTGCTTTTTGAACATCGACTTTGATGCCGTTGGCAACTGGGCCGAACGCCGCAACTTGTCTTACACCGGCTACACCGACTTGGCGCAAAAACCCGAGGTTTACGAGCTCATGCGCGACTGCGTGAACCAAGTCAACCAAGACCTGTCGGCCGACCACTTGCTCGCTGGCTCTCAGGTCAGCCGCTTCCTGGTCTTGCACAAAGAGTTGGACGCCGACGACGGCGAACTCACCCGCACCAACAAAGTTCGACGGGGCTTCATCGCCGACAAATACAGGGTCTTGGTGGATGCTTTGTACGAAGGTCGAGCCGAGCAATACATTGAAACCCAAGTCAAGTTTGAAGACGGTCGCAGCGGCAGCGTGAGCGCCACCCTCCAGCTGGCCAATGCCACCGTCGTAAAAAAAGGGCGCCATGAAGCGCACAGGGAAGCAGCATGAGCGACAGGGGTACCTCGGGCAAGAAAATCGGCGACGTCATTTTGGATGTCCAAAACATCAGCCTGCGTTTTGGCGGCGTGAAGGCGCTGACCGATATTTCCTTCGATGTTCGCGAGCATGAAGTGCGCGCCATCATCGGCCCCAATGGCGCTGGCAAGAGTTCGATGTTGAATTGCATCAACGGGGTTTACACGCCTTCTGAGGGCTCCATCACCTTCCGAGGCCAACAATTTGACCACATGAACTCACGTCAAGTGGCTGAGATGGGCGTGGCGCGCACCTTTCAAAACTTAGCCCTGTTCAAAGGCATGAGCGTGCTGGACAACCTGATGACGGGGCGCAACCTGAAGATCAAAAGCAACTTGTTACTGCAAGCCTTGCGATGGGGGCCCGCTGAACGGGAAGAAATTCAGCAGCGTGAATTTGTGGAGCGCATCATCGATTTTTTAGAAATTCAAGCGCACCGTAAAACCCCAGTCGGACAACTGCCCTACGGCTTGCAAAAGCGTGTGGACTTGGGTCGTGCCTTGGCCATGGAGCCGCAAGTGCTGCTGCTGGATGAGCCCATGGCAGGCATGAACGTCGAAGAAAAACAAGACATGTGTCGTTTCATCTTGGATGTGAACGACGAATTTGGCACCACGATTGTCTTGATCGAACACGACATGGGCGTGGTGATGGACATTTCAGACCGGGTCGTGGTGTTGGATTACGGTAAAAAAATTGGCGACGGTCCGCCCCATGAAGTCCGCAACAACCCCGAGGTGATCAGCGCCTATTTGGGCGCCTCGCATTAACCCAGCCGCCTCACCGAAGAAAAACACAACATGGCTTTTTTTCTTGAAACCCTGATTGGCGGCTTGATGGCCGGGATGCTTTACGCGTTGGTCGCTTTGGGCTTTGTCTTGATCTACAAAGCCTCTGGCGTTTTCAACTTCGCCCAAGGCGCGATGGTGCTTTTTGCCGCCTTGGCCATGGCCCGTTTTTCAGCATGGGTGCCCGAGTTGACGGGCTTGGACCACTTTTTGTTAAACAACTTCATCGCCTTTGCTTTGGCCGCGGCCTTGATGTGCGTCGTCGCCTGGGCCATTGAACAGTGGGTCCTGCGCCACTTGGTGAATCAAGAAGGCGCCACCTTGTTGATGGCCACGTTGGGCATTGCCTACTTTCTAGAAGGCTTGGGTCAAAGCCTGTTTGGCAATGACGTTTACAAGATCGACGTGGGCATGCCCAAAGACCCCGTGTTTGTGCTGGACTCGGTTTTTCCAGGCGGCCTGCTGGTCAACAAAGAAGACGTGATTTCAGCCCTGATTGCGGCGGCCTTGGTGGTCATCTTGAGTCTCTTTTTCCAAAAAACCGGGACCGGTCGGGCGCTGCGGGCCGTGGCCGATGACCACCAAGCCGCGCAGTCCATTGGCATTCCATTGAACCGAATTTGGGTCATCGTCTGGTGCATTGCCGGCTTTGTGGCCTTGGTCGCTGGCGTCATTTGGGGTTCTAAATTGGGCGTGCAATTCTCACTTGCGACGATTGCCATGCGCGCCCTGCCGGTGGTGATTTTGGGCGGCCTGACTTCGGTGCCCGGCGCCATCATTGGCGGCTTGATCATTGGGGTGGGTGAAAAACTGTCCGAGGTCTACCTCGGCCCGTTTGTCGGCGGTGGCATCGAAATCTGGTTTGCCTATGTGCTGGCCTTGGTGTTTTTGCTGTTCCGGCCGCAAGGGCTGTTTGGCGAAAAAATCATCGACCGCGTTTAAGGTTTAAGGAAAGTGCCCCATGTTTTATCGTGAAAACGGTCAATTCAAAACCAGCTACCAGGCCGATCAACAAATCTTTCCAATTGCGCAAGACCGCTGGGCCATGGCGTTTTTGTTGGTTCTGGCGCTGTTCGTGGTGCCTGCTTTGGCCAGCGATTATTTTTTCCGTGCGATTCTGATTCCATTTGCCATCATGGCGCTGGCCGCGATTGGCGTGAATATTTTGGTGGGCTATTGCGGCCAAATTTCCTTGGGCTCAGGCGCTTTCATGGCGGTGGGGGCCTACGGGGCTTATAACTTTTTTGAGCGCATTCCTGGCATGCCGTTGGTGCTGGCCTTGGTTTTGGGCGGCTTCTCGGCCACCGCGTTTGGCTTGTTGTTTGGACTGCCCAGTTTGCGTGTCAAAGGGCTTTATTTGGCGGTGGCCACCTTGGCCGCGCAGTTTTTTGCCGATTGGCTGTTTTTGCGCGTGAGTTGGTTCACCTTGGACTCCGCCTCAGGCTCGGTTTCGGTGAACCACCTAGAAGCCTTCGGCCAACCCATTGAAAGCGCTTTGAGCAAATATTGGTTTTGCATGGCCCTGCTGATCCCGATTGCCCTGATGGCCAAAAATTTGGTGCGTGGCGCCATCGGCCGCGAGTGGATGGCGATTCGGGACATGGACGTGGCGGCTGCCGTGATTGGCATTCGACCCATGTACGCCAAGCTGAGCGCCTTTGCGGTCAGCTCATTTATCGTGGGCGTGGCGGGGGGCTTGTGGGCCTTTGTTTATTTGGGTGCTTGGGAGCCGGCCGCGTTTTCGGTCGACCTGTCGTTCAAATTGTTGTTCATGGTGATCATTGGCGGCATGGGTTCCATCATGGGCGGCATTTTGGGGGCCGCCTTCATCGTCTTGCTGCCCATTGCGTTGAATCGGTTTTTGCCTTGGTTCAGCGATTTGTTCGGCATGCAAGCCTCAACGGCCGCGGTGTCGCACGCTGAGCTGATGGTGTTTGGTGGCCTGATTGTTTGGTTCCTGATTGTCGAGCCCCACGGCTTGGCCAAGTTGTGGAGCACCGCCAAACAAAAGTTGCGTTTGTGGCCTTTCCCGCATTAAAAATGCGCAAGGCGATGGTGATTTTGTGTTGTTGATTGAAATAAAGACAGGAGACAGATGATGAAATTTAAACAATGGATGGGCAGCCTGAGCTTGGCCGCCATGACCTTGACTGGCTTGGCCTTGACCAGCTTTTCCAGCCAAGCCGCGGCCGAAACCAAGGAGCAGTTTTTCCCGCTGCTCTCTTACCGCACCGGGCCTTACGCCCCCAATGGCACGCCTTGGGCGAATGGCAAGCAAGATTATTTGAAGATGATCAACGCCCGCGACGGCGGCATCAATGGCGTCAAGCTGACCTTTGAAGAATGCGAAACCGGTTACGCCACCGACCGCGGCGTCGAGTGCTATGAGCGCTTAAAAAGCCACCCCGGTATGACCTTGATTGACCCCCAAGCCACCGGCATCACGTTTGCGCTGACTGAAAAAGCGCCGGTCGACAAGATCCCCTTGTTGACGCTGGGCTACGGCTTGTCGGTGGCGCAAGACGGCATGGCCTTTAAGTGGAACTTCCCGCTGATGGGCAGCTACTGGACGGGCGCCGACATCTTGATTCAGCACATTGGCAAATTGAACGGCGGTCTCGACAAATTGAAAGGCAAGAAAATTGCCTTGGTTTACCACGACAGCCCGTTCGGCAAAGAGCCCATTCCCGTGCTGCAAGAGCGCGCCCGCACGCACGGCTTTGAGTTGCAACTGATCCCAGTAACAGCCCCTGGCGTCGAGCAAAAAGCCGCTTGGTTACAAGTGCGTCAAAGCCACCCCGACTATGTCTTGTTGTGGGGCTGGGGCGTGATGAATTCAACGGCTCTGAAAGAAGCCCAAGCCACCGGCTACCCCCGCGACAAGATGTTTGGCGTTTGGTGGGCCGGTGCTGAACCCGATGTGCGTGACGTGGGCGAAGGCGCCAAGGGCTACAACGCTTTGACCTTGAATGCCTCCGGCACGCAATTCAAGGTCATGCAAGACATCTTGAAACACGTACACGACAAAGGCCAAGGCACCGGACCAAAAGACGAAGTGGGCTCTGTTTTGTATGTTCGCGGGACGATCATCCAAATGCTGGCCGTTGAAGCGGTGCGCCGCGCTCAAGAGCGTTTTGGCAAGGGCAAGGTCATGACCTCGGAACAAGTTCGCTGGGGTTTGGAAAACTTGGCTTTGGATCAGAAGCGCTTGGACGCCCTTGGCTTCAACGGCATCATGCGCCCCCTCTCAACCAGCTGTGTCGACCACATGGGCTCCAGCTGGGCCCGTGTGCAAGTCTGGGATGGCAAAAAATGGAACATTCCTGAAGAGTGGTACGAGGCCGACGAACAAATCTTGAAACCCATGGTCAAGGCCGGCTCAGAAAAATACCTGGGCGACAAAAAGATGACCCGCCGCGACATCAAGGACTGCCAATCTTGAGCCTCCAAACCAGCCCCACCAGCAGCCCCGCCAAGTCGCCTCCAGCGACCGTCATCCAGGTGAACGGCATCGAGGTCATTTACAACCACGTGATCTTGGTGCTGAAAGGCGTGTCGCTCAGCCTGCCCGAAGGCCGCATCGTGGCCTTGCTGGGTGGGAATGGGGCCGGCAAAACCACCACGCTGCGCGCCATTTCCAACTTGCTAAAAAGCGAGCGCGGCGAAGTGACCAAGGGCTCGATTGAGTTGCGTGGTGAGCGCATCGAGAACCTCACCCCCGCTGAGCTGGTGCAACGGGGCGTGGTACAGGTGATGGAGGGACGGCATTGCTTTGCCCACTTGACCATTGAAGAAAACCTGATGACCGGGGCTTACACCCGGCACAATAAAGCCGAGGTGGCGGCCAATTTGGAGAAGGTCTACAACTACTTTCCCCGACTCAAAACCCGCCGCACTTCGCAAGCGGCTTACACCTCGGGCGGCGAGCAACAAATGTGCGCCATTGGTCGAGCCCTGATGGCCAATCCAAGCGTGGTTTTGTTGGACGAACCCTCGATGGGCTTGGCGCCCCAAATTGTGGAAGAGGTCTTTAACATCGTCAAAGACCTGAACCAAAAAGAAAAAGTGACCTTCTTGTTGGCTGAGCAAAACACGCACATGGCCCTTCAATACGCCGACTACGGCTACATCATGGAAAGCGGCCGCTTGGTGATGGATGGGGCTGCGAGCGATCTGGCCAACAACGCCGACGTGAAAGAGTTTTACCTGGGTGTGGGCGGCGACGAGCGCAAGAGTTTCAAAGACGTGAAGAGCTACAAGCGCCGCAAGCGTTGGTTGGCCTGAGCGGCCCAGGCCCGATGAAAGATTGATTTGATGACTGCCCAAAACAACGCGCCCATCCGCGCTGACGACGCCCCTTACGACCGCTTGGAAACCCGCGACCCGGCACAGCGTGAAGCCGACCTGATGGCCGCTTTGCCCGTCCAAATCGCCCACGCCCAAGCCCAGGCGCCGGCATTTGCTGAACTGCTCAAAGGGATTGACGCCAGCCGCATCACCTCGCGCGCGGCCTTGGCGACTTTGCCGGTCACGCGCAAGCACGAGTTGCTGGAGCGCCAAAAAGCCGCGCGCATATTCGGTGGCTTCAGCGCCGTTGGTTTTGGTGCGGCGATGCCGCGCGTCTTTGCCAGCCCCGGCACGATTTACGAGCCCGAAGGCACGGCCAAGGATTACTGGCGCATGGCGAGGGCCATGCATGCGGCTGGCTTTCGACCAGGCGAGTTGATTCACAACTCGTTCAGTTACCACTTTGTGCCGGCCGGCTCGATGATGGAAACGGGTGCACACGCTTTGGGTTGCAGTGTCTTTCCAGGAGGCACCGGGCAAACCGAGCAACAAGTTCAGGCCATGGCCGAGTTGCGACCGGCTGGCTACATCGGGACCCCGAGTTTTTTGAAAATCATTCTTGAAAAAGCCGCAGAAATGGGCGTGCAATTGCCCTCGGTGACCAAAGCCATGTTCGGCGGCGAGGCCTTTCCACCGAGCCTGCGCGATTGGTTTTTGGCGCAGGGTGTGGCGGGCTTCCAATGCTATGCCACGGCCGATTTGGGTTTGATTGCCTACGAAACACCCGCTCGAGAAGGCTTGGTGCTCGATGAAGGCGTGATTGTCGAGATTGTTCGTCCGGGCACCGGTGACCCCGTGCCTGAAGGTGAAGTCGGCGAAGTGGTGGTGACGACGCTGAACCCCACCTACCCTTTGATCCGTTTTGGCACCGGCGACCTGTCGGCGGTTTTACCTGGGCCATGTCCAACCGGCCGCACCCAAACACGCATCAAGGGCTGGTTGGGTCGGGCCGACCAAACCACCAAGGTGCGCGGTATGTTTGTGCACCCCAGCCAAGTGGCCGAAATTGCACGCCGGTTCCCACAAGTGCAGCGGGCACGCTTGGTGGTCAGCGGCGAAATGGCCAACGACCGCATGACCTTGCAAGTGGAGGCGCCTGAAGTGTCTTTTAGCGAATCCAACGAGTGGGTAAAGCAGGTGTCGGACGCCATTCGAGACGTCACCAAATTGCGCGGCGAAGTGAGCGTTGTGGCTTCGGGCAGCTTGCCCAACGATGGCAAGGTGATTGAGGACGCGCGCACTTATCAGTGAGTCGGTGGCGCTGCGCCTCCTTTTTTTAAAGCCCTCAAAGCCCCCAAACCACGTCTTGCTGAGCGGCCAGGCTGCGGCGCATCAGGTCTAAAAGCGGCTTGGCGCGTTGGCGCAACCAAACCTTTTCTGGCGCTGCCTCTTCTGCTTCCTCTTCTTCTAGGCGGGGGGTGCCTTGGGCTTCTGTTTTCTGCGTGTCTTCAGCCTGAATGGCCGCTTCGATTTTTTGAATCGCCGCTGGTAAATCGGCCACCACCAAGATGCCGGGGCCTTTCAAGGGTTTGTCCAAAATTTCAAGGAACAAACGCCCTTGAGGTTCCAGCATGATGAGGTCGCTGGTGGCCCTGGATTGAAATCGGTAAAGCATGTGGGCATTGTGACCACGGCCGAACACCCACGTCAAGCCAAAGACTGTCCAGCGGGGCTCAACGTGAACTTAATGTGCTCAACGGCAAGTCCACGAGCTCTTTTAAGAGCTGCACCAATTGCTTGCTGGCGGCATCGATCAAGGCTTGGCCTTTGGCCGCCGTGGCCGCCCCGGCGTTGCCCACCGCGCCCTTCGGGTTGTAGTCTTGGATTTGCCAGCCCATCTTGGCGCTTCTGCCATCCCCCAAGACCGCATAGCGTTCCGCGCGGTCTTGCGAACTGCTGCGAAAGTTCGCCGCCTGCACCATGTCGACGCGTTCGGGTTGAAGGGCCAACATCATCGACGTTTCTACATCGCCAGCATGGATGCCGAAACGCTGTTCTTCGGCGCTGAACTGGGCTTGGAGTTCAGACGGCAAAGCCAAGTTGAACCAACTGCTGCTGTAAACGAGCAAGTCACAACGTGCGCGCAAATCGCGCGCGACGATGTCCATCGCCCCCACATGCCCCCCGTGGGTGTTAAAAATCAACAGTTTTTTGACCCCGGCACGGGCCACGCTTTCACCGATGTTGCGCCAAAGCGCGATCAGGGTTTCGGGCGCCAAGGTCAAGGTGCCCGCGAAGGCTTGGTGTTCGGGACTCAGCCCCACGTTTTGCGCAGGCAAAAAGAGCACGGGCAAATCGTCCGGCAATTGCCGCTCAGTGGCCTGGAGCAAGCCAGCCAACAAAGTCGCGTCAACGCTCAGGGGTAAATGCGGGCCATGCTGCTCAATGGCCGCCACCGGCAACACCGCCACCACCCGCTGAATTTCACCACTGGCCTGCAAAGCCGAGAAATCAAAGGTGCTCAGGTCGGCCCATTGATGCGAGGGGAGGGGCAAATGCTGGCTCATGGGGTCCATCTTAAAGGATGCCCTGTTTTGCAAATGATGGGAGAATCCCGGAAATACAAAGCAGCATGAATTACACACGCCTAAAAAGGGGGTTGGCCTTGTTAACCAGCCGTTTGTCCAGCCATTTGTCAACTTTTTGTTCGTTGACTTGGACATTGACCTTGGCGGGTGCCTGCTTCACGCCGGTTCAGGCTGCAGACTTGTCGACGGCCAACCGCTCGGTGGCCTCGGCGGCTTCGGCGGCCTCGGTATCGTCAGTGGCGTCTACTCCGCACGTTCGTGCGGCGCTCATGGCCGCTGTGCCGCCAGGCTTGACCCACGGGGCCCCAGGCACTTCTGAATCCGCTTGGCTGGGTGTTCAATTGACCCCCCAAGTTGGTTGGCACACTTACTGGAAAAACCCTGGCGACTCAGGCCTCGCCACACAGCTGAAATGGACATTGCCCCCTGGTTGGCAAGCGGGGCCTGTTCAATGGCCAACACCCGACGTTTTTCAACTCGGCGACAACGTGAATTATGGTTATGGGCACGCCGTGCTGTTGACCGCCCCGTTGCAGTTCGCCTCACCCAGCCAAAGTTCAAAGAAACCACCAAGCCCCTTGTCGGAGGTTCAAGTCACCGCCTCTTGGCTTGTTTGTAAAACAGAGTGCATTCCTGAGTCGGTTCAATTGCGCTTATCGCTGCCGGCCACCGGCGGCTTCACGGCGCACGACGACGCTTTCAAAGCGGCAGAAAATGCGCTGCCTGCTTCTGCACCCCAAGTACAGACCCATGCGGCGCTAGAAGGCGACCACTTGTTGTTGCAGTTCAGTGGATTGCCCAAGGCCTGGCAAGGTCAGCCGCTTTGGGTGATGCCCGAAATGCAAGACGTTTTGTCGGCTGTCGTGCCCCTTGACCCCGAGTCGGCACCGAAGTGGGTCCAAGGGGACACCCCAACCCCCACTTGGCAAGTCTTGTGGCCTTTGTCTGGTTTGCGTGAGCAAAGTCCAAAACGTCTGCGGTGGCTGGTGCGTTTGCAAAGCAGCCCTTTGGGGGCCTTGTGGGTCGAAGCGCCCATTCAGGGTGAATGGCGCGCCGCCGACGTGGGCAACCAACACCCAGTCCCCCTCAGCGCCCAACCGATCACGGCCAGTCGCTTGTCTTGGGGGGAATTATTGGGCGCTTTATTGGGTGCCTTTTTGGGCGGTTTGGTGCTGAATTTGATGCCCTGCGTTTTCCCCGTGCTGGCCATCAAATTGCTCAGCTTGCTCAAAACAACCCCGTCCAGCCCTTCGACATGGGGGCAAAGCCTTCGTGCTCAATGCCTTGCTTACAGCCTCGGCGTGGTCGCGTCCTTCTTGGCCTTGGGCGGCTTGATGCTGGTCTTGCGCGCCGGTGGGGCGCAATTGGGCTGGGGCTTCCAATTGCAATCGCCCGCCGTGGTGGCCTTCTTGGTCGTGTTCTTCACCGTCATGGCGTTGAATTTGGCCGGTCTTTTTGAATGGCAGGGCCAATGGGCCGGCAATCTGACGCAAGTCACTTGGCGCCACCCTTTATTGAACGCGGTCTTTTCTGGGGTGCTGGCGGTCTTGATTGCCTCTCCTTGCACCGCCCCGTTCATGGGGGCCTCCTTGGGCTTGACCTTGAGCCTGCCCGCCGCTTCGGCCTTGGCGGTTTTTGCTGCCTTGGGTTTGGGCATGTCCTTGCCCTATCTTTTGCTGGGGTTGCTGCCCGCTGCGGCCCCTTGGTGGGTTCGCCATTTACCAAAGCCTGGGGTTTGGATGCAGACCTTCAAACAAATCATGGCCTTTCCCTTGCTGGCGACCGTCCTCTGGCTTCTTTGGGTCCTGGGCCAACAGGTGGGCTTAGAGGGCGTCATGGCGATGCTGGGAATTTTGTTGACTTTGGCGGGTGCTTTGTGGGCTTGGGGCTTGCCCGTTACCTCAACAACGTCAGGCCCGTTGGGTTTGCGGCAGACCCTGATGGCCGTTTTCATCGCCTTGTGCGGAGGGCTGGTTTGGGCTTGGGGTGACTGGGTGATTCACCCCTCACCTATGTCTTTGCCTTTGGCTTCTGAGAGCGCCGTGACAAGGCCTGACGGTGTTCAGCAGAATCAAGGTCAAGGCCCTGGCAACTCCGCAGCAAGCCCCTTATCTCCAGGAGGCTGGCAAGTCTGGCACCCCGGTTTGGCGGAGTCGTTAGCCGCCCAAGGGCGCCCCGTTTTTGTTGACTTCACCGCTGCCTGGTGTGTGACCTGCCAATTCAACAAACACGCCACGCTGGCCGATGCCGGTTTGCTGCGCGATTTTGCCCAACACCAGGTGGCCCTGCTGCGGGCCGACTGGACCCGCCAAGACCCCGAGATCACGCAAGCCCTCAACCGCTTCGGCCGCAGCGGGGTTCCGGTCTATGTGGCCTATGTGCCTGGGCGAGCCCCCGTGGTGCTGTCCGAGCTCTTGTCGGTGGATGAGGTTAAAAAGGCCTTGAATTTCAATTCAAATTGACACTTGTGCACAGAGGCTTGGAGGGAAGCCCACCCAAGGGATTGCATTTTTTGAATGCATGGCTTTTTGTAAGTCACTGATTTAAAACGTTTTTCATTTGGTGAAAATCCTTTATCGCCAAACCAAGCCGCCGCCACCGCCGCGAAGTCGGTTTTCAAAAGCGTGATATCAACAAAGTTATCCACAACCTCGGCGAAAGCCGCATGGCGCCATGTTTTGGCCGCCCAAAGTGTGTGTGGACGCGGTTTATCCACCCACCAGGGCCGCCTTGTGATCTTGTTAAAAAAATTTGTAGCTGCTTTTGGTTTTTCTTAAGTTGTTGATTACACAGTGTTTTTTAACTTGCCTATTTTCCCAGCAACGTGATGGAAGCCTTGATGGGCTTGGCTTTCACGCTGATTGGGGTCACTTACCCTCAAAGTTATCCACAGCGATGGCGGTCAAAAAATAAGCGCCTATCAATCAAGGGTTTAGGCCATCAAACAAAGGTCAATTCGACGGTTTGGTGGCGGCCTTTATTGATCACCCGACCCAAAGCCAAAAATTCGGCTCAAAAAGGTTAAAAAAGGTGTTATATGAAAGCCAAAAATGATTACTTATGCACATTTCTAGAGCAAACCCTGATCCTTTTTGATCTCTTCTGGTGCGGCATTTAGACCGCGTTGTACCTCGCTAACTTGTTGATTTATATAGGTCATTGGGAATGCTGGTTTTCTGTGCACTCTGGTGAAAGCCTTGAAAATACAGCGTTTTGGATGGGTCATCTGAGGTTATCAACAAAGTTATCCACATAAATTTTGGATGGGTCAAAGGACCCCCTAAAATCAAGCACTTAGCTTCGAAAATAGCAGTAAATTGGGAGTGAAATCGGCCAAATGACAGCGGTCGAAATGGGGGACAATTTGCCCATGAGTTGTCGCCTGTCAGTCCTTGTCCAAACCCCCGCGCACAGCGGACTGTCGGGCCCGCTGACTTACCTCAGCGATGAAGCGCTGCCGCCGGGCACCTTGGTTCGCGTCCCGTTGGGCACCCGCGAAACATTGGGCGTGGTTTGGGATACCCCCCCCTCCCTCGAGCCGGAGCGCCCGTCTGACACGGCGTCCCTTTACGCAGCCCGCCACATCACAGGACCACTCAGCGAGGCCGGACAGCTGCCTGTTTTATCGGCAGCTTGGCGACAATTGGTCGGCTTTGCTGCCCGTTATTACCAGCGCGGTCTGGGTGAGGTGGCCCTGGCCGCCTTGCCGCCGCAGTTGCGGGCGTTGGATGGCGCGCAAATGGCCCGGCGCCTGGCCAAACGGTCAATTGCCATTTCCAAATCCACAGAAACCCCGTCGGACGCTTCCGTTTTAGAAAGTGCCCCGACTTCTGGCGCGCTGCTGTTGTCGGCGGAACAGCAGCAAGTGCTGCAAACCATTGAAGAGTCCCCAGGTCCCTTCTTGTTGTTCGGCGCCACAGGCAGCGGCAAGACCGAGGTGTATTTACAAGCGGTGCAGCGCATACTCGAGCTGGACCCCTTGGCCCAAGTCTTGGTGATGGTGCCCGAAATCAACCTCACGCCCCAATTGGAGCAGCGCTTTCGGCAACGCTTCGAGCCGACTTGGGGTGAGCAGTCCGTCGTCTCCTTGCACAGCGGCATGACGCCGGCGCAACGCCTGAAAGCGTGGCTCGCGGCCCATACCGGCGCGGCGCGCATGGTGCTCGGCACGCGGATGGCCATTTTTGCCTCCATGCCGCACCTCCAGTTGATCGTGGTCGATGAAGAGCACGACCCGAGTTACAAACAACAAGAAGGCGCCCGTTATTCGGCGCGTGATTTGGCGGTTTACCGCGCTCAAAACGAGGGCATCAAGGTTATTTTGGGCTCGGCCACCCCCTCCTTGGAAAGCTGGCACCACAGCCGGCCCGCCAACGAAGGGGGTCGCTACCAGCGATTGCACATGCCCTCCAGGGTGGGCACAGGGGCCCAGTTGCCCACGGTGCGCCGGGTTGACATGGGTCGCCAACCCAAAGGCGCGGTGATTTCACCGCCCTTGTTGCAAGCCATTCAGGAACGCATCGCGCGCGGCGAACAGGTGATGGTGTTCTTGAACCGCCGAGGCTATGCGCCCGTTTTGTTTTGCGCCGATTGCGGTTGGAAAAGCGAATGCCCGCACTGCAGCGCATTTCGGGTTTTTCACAAAATCGACCGCAGCCTGCGTTGCCACCACTGCGGTTTTTCGCAACCTGTTCCCAAGGCTTGTCCCGACTGTGGCAACCTCGACATCGCCAGTCTCGGACGGGGCACCGAAAAAATCGAGGAACATCTTCAAGCGTTATTGCAAACGCAAAGAAAGCCCAATGGCCAACCGATTCAAATGGTGCGCATCGACGCGGACACCACCAAGATCAAAGGCAGTTTGGAAGCCCAACTCGCACAAGTGCACGACGCCGAAGTGGATGTTTTGGTGGGCACACAAATGATTGCCAAAGGCCATGACTTCCGCCGTGTCACCTTGGTCGCCGTGGTCAACGCCGACAGCGCCTTGTTCTCCAGCGACTTTCGCGCCCCCGAGCGCTTGTTTGCCCTGCTCATGCAAGCCGGTGGGCGAGCGGGGCGAGATGCCGCCTTTTTAGCCAAACAAGGCAGTCAGGCCGAACTCTGGGTCCAGACTGACCACCCCACCCACCCTTTGTTCGAAGCGTTAAAAACCCATGATTACCCCGCTTTTGCCGAGGCCCAATTGAAGGAACGGCAAGAGGCCGGTATGCCCCCCTTCACTTTCCAAGCCTTGGTGCGCGCCGAGGCCCGAACCCAGGCTGTGGCGCAGTCTTTTTTGAACGCCGCGAGTGCCGCGGGTGCTGAGTTGGCGGGCGCCGAACAGGTTTTTCGGTTTTCAGCCGTGCCGATGAGCCTGCAACGTGTGGCCAACGTGGAACGGGCACAAATGCTGTTGGAATCCACCTCGCGCAGTGCGTTGCAGGCCTTTTTAACGGCCTGGCAAGCCACCCTGCACAGCACCCGCGCTTTGCCTGAGCACAAAGGTTTGATTCGCTGGGCGGTGGATGTGGATCCGCAAGCGATTTGAGGGGTCGGCTTGCGACAAGCCCCCGGCAAACGCCTTCTAAAATTGTCTTTTTAAAAGTATTTAAATGTCCTCTGGCCTGAACCTGGCACAACTTGAAGCGGTCAACCATTGGTCAGGACCTTGCCTGGTTTTGGCGGGTGCCGGCTCGGGCAAAACCCGTGTGATCACGCACAAAATGGCGGCCTTGCTGGAAGCCGGCTTGCCCGCCAAACGCATCGCCGCGATCACCTTCACCAACAAAGCCGCCGCCGAAATGCGCGAACGGGCCAAAGGGTTGATGGGGCGCGCCGCCAAGGACTTGGTGATTTGCACCTTCCACGCCCTCGGCGTTCGCCTCATGCGCGAAGACGGCGGTGCGCTGGGCTTGAAACCCCAATTCAGCATTTTGGACACCGATGACGTGACCAGCATCTTGAAAGACTGCGGTGGAAGCGTCGATACCGCCACGGCCAAGCAATGGCAATGGGCCATCAGTGCCTTGAAAAACCAAGGTCTGAACGCCGCCCAAGCCGCCGCCCAAGCCAGCAACGACATCGAACGGTCCACCGCCGAGATCATGGCGCGGTACGAAGAGCGTTTGAGTGCCTACCAAAGCGTGGACTTTGATGATTTGATTGGCTTGCCGCTGAAGCTCTTGCGCGACTTTCCCGAGGTGCGCGCGAAATGGCAAGCCGTTATGGGCCATGTTTTGGTGGACGAATACCAAGACACCAACGCCACCCAATACGAGGTGCTCAAACTGTTGGTGGGTGAGCGCGCCCGCTTCACGGCGGTGGGTGACGACGACCAATCGATTTACGGATGGCGCGGCGCGACCTTGGACAATCTGAAAAAGCTACCGCTCGACTTCCCCGAGCTCAAGGTCATCAAGCTGGAGCAAAACTACCGCTCCACCTCAGCCATTTTGCGGGCGGCCAATGCGGTCATTCAAAGCAACCCCAAATTGTTTCCGAAAACGCTTTTTTCAGAACTCGGTGAAGGCGAACCGGTGCGGGTGGTTCTGGCCGATCACGAAGAGCACGAGGCGGAGCGGGCGGTGGCGCGCATCCAAAGTTTGCGGGCCCAATCGCAGCACAAAGAATTTCGAGACTTTGCCATTTTGTACCGCGCAAATCACCAAGCACGCCAGCTCGAACAGGCCCTTCGCAAAGCACAAATTCCCTACAAGGTGTCGGGCGGACAAAGCTTTTTTGACCGGTCAGAAATCAAAGATTTGTGCGCCTGGTTCCGTCTTTGGGTCAACGGCGACGACGACCCGGCCTTTTTGCGCGCCATCACCACGCCCAAACGGGGCATTGGCCACCAAACCTTGGCGCAGCTTGGCCACTTTGCGAGCCTGTACAAGCTGAGCTTGTTTGAATCGATTTTCAGCGCCTCATTGCCCAGCATGCTCAGCGCCCGCGCCATGGGCAGCCTGGAAGAGTTTGGCCGTTATGTGAACGACTTGGAATACCGCGCCAAAGCTGCCAAAGGGGCCGAAGAGGCGAGGGCTTTCTTGACCGAATGGCTGAAAGAGATGGACTACGAGCGCCACCTTTATGATGGCGAAGACAATGAAAAAGCCGCCGCCACGCGTTGGACCCACGTGATGGAGTTTTGCGACTGGATGGCGGCTCGCTGCGGCGGTCAAATTGACGACACCGCGGGCGTCGTGACGGGCAATGAAGTCAAAAGTTTGTTGGAAGTGGCGCAAACCATTTCCCTGCTGTCAACGCTGAGCGACCGTGAACAAGATCAAAACGTCGTGACCTTGTCGACCCTGCACGCCGCCAAGGGCTTGGAGTGGCCGCATGTGCAATTGATTGGCGTGAACGAGGGCCTGTTGCCCTTCAAATTAGACGACGAGTTGGCCTCCACCGAAGACGCCTTGACGAAGAACGCCACCCGCATTGAAGAAGAGCGGCGCTTGATGTATGTGGGCATTACCCGCGCCCAAAAGACCCTGGCCGTGAGTTGGACGCGACGCCGCAAAAAGGGCCGTGACTACGTGGCAGGTGTGGCCAGTCGCTTTATTGAAGAAATGGCCTTGGAGGCCCACACCGCCAAAGAAGACCCCCGAGAAAAGCTGCGGGCTTTGCGCGCCGAGTTTGCCGAACGCGCCGCCTTGGCGAAGGCGGCTGAAAAAGCCAACGCTTGAATGGCCGCTCCGGCTTAAAAGCGGGGCAACTCGGGGTGCTTTAAAAGACCGCCCCGAACCAGTTCTTTGCCGTATTCGGCGCAGCGGGTTTTACTCGGGATGACCTTGCCGGGATTCAACAGCATTTGCGGGTCAAAGGCGCGTTTGACACCCAACATTTGATCGCGCTCGGCTTCGCTGAATTGCACGCACATGCTGTTGAGTTTTTCAACGCCAACCCCGTGCTCGCCGGTCACCGTGCCGCCCATGGCGACGCTGGTTTCCAGAATGTCGGCGCCGAACAATTCGCAGCGATGCAATTGATCGGGGTCGTTGGCGTCAAACATGATGAGGGGGTGCAAGTTGCCGTCCCCGGCATGGAAGACGTTGACACAGCCGAGCTGGTATTTTTTCTCCATCTCGGCGATGGCTTCCAAAATGTCGGCCAACCGTTTGCGCGGGATGGTGGAGTCCATGCACATGTAGTCCGGGCTGATGCGGCCACTGGCTGGAAAAGCGTTTTTGCGGCCACTCCAAAACCGCAGACGCTCGGCCTCGCTTTGGCTGACCGCAATGGCCGTGGCCCCACACTCGGACAACACCGCACTCATGCGGCCAATTTCTTCTTCCACCTCTTCGGGCGTCCCATCGCTTTCGCACAGCAAAATCGCGGCGGCCTCTAGGTCGTAGCCTGCGTGCACATAGTCTTCGGCGGCGGCGGTCATGCGCTTGTCCATCATCTCCAAACCAGCGGGGATGATGCCAGCGGCGATGAGCTGCGCAACCGCGTCCCCAGCTTTGCGCAACTCGTCAAAGCTGGCCATGATGCAGCGCGCCAGTTGTGGCTTGGGCACCAACTTGACCGTCACTTCTAGGGTGACGGCCAACATGCCTTCGCTGCCGACCAGAATGGTCAGCAAGTCCAACCCCGCCACATCGAGCGCTTCGCTACCGAAAGTGACGGGCTCGCCCGCCATCGTGAAGCCGCGCACGCGCAGGACGTTGTGCACCGTCAAGCCGTATTTCAAGCAATGCACGCCGCCCGAGTTTTCGGCCACATTGCCGCCAATCGTGCAAGCGATTTGGCTGCTGGGGTC
>CAILKX010000159.1 GCA_903834975.1 uncultured Curvibacter sp. | reverse complement strand
GGGCAACCGACCCAGCACGTTTTTGATGCTCGAAAAACTCGACCCTGCGAGCTTGGGCGCTTTGATTGCGCTCTATGAGCACCGCGTTTTTGTTTCAGGCAGCATTTGGGGCCTTAACTCCTTTGACCAATGGGGCGTTGAATTGGGTAAGGTCTTGGCGCAAGACATTGAGCCGCGCTTGGCCTCGGGCGATGCGGCCGGTTTAGACGCTTCAACAGCGGGTTTGTTGGCGCTTTTTAGGGCTTAATATGGGGCTTCAATTAAGAAAGCCCATCACCATGGCCATCACCATGCCCATGACGGTTTTGAAACCCAAAAGCGCCCTTGGTGGCGCCGTGCTGCCGCGGTTGGCGCTGGCTTCACTGCTTTTGGTTATGGGCATCCCTTGCCACGCAGAGTGGGTGAAGGTGACTGAAAACAACATCGGTAATTTTTTTGTCGACCCCAGCGCTGTGGTGAAGCGTGGGCCGATTCGTGAAGTGACTGAGATTCACAACCTGAATCAAGTGACGCGCATGTTTAAGTATCTGTCTGTTGTGATCCAGGCCGAATACGACTGCGATAAAAAACGCTACAGAAACCGCCACCGCCAAGAGTTTTCAGACCACATGGGCCAAGGAACGTTGATCGCCTCTATCGACATGCAGGAAGACTGGAGTGACATTTATCCATACTCGCCGGTCGAGATGACGATGAAGTTGGTTTGCGGCGAGCGTTCAGATTCGAGCGCCACAAAATAATCAAAACAAGCCGCTCAGGCCCCCAGCATGTCGGCCCAGATGTTGTGCGCCCATGCTTGGGCATATTGCCCCTCTAGTTCAGTTGGGCCCGAGCTCAAGCCACCCGAGCCCGGTACCACTTTGTAGGTGTTTTCGCTGGCGATGTATTCGTGCACGCTGGCGACGTGGATCACCCGTTGGTCATCGACAAAGCTGTAGCAGGTGTTGTTCAGCATGGGGGTTGAATTGACGGGCAAGTCCATCAGTTCGCTGACGATGGCGCTCGCGGCCACCTTGGCATGGCTGTTGGCCATGTGACCACTTTTGGGCATCAAGGGCGCCGACTGAACGGCATCGCCCAAGACATGGACGTCCTTGTGCTCGATGGCGGCGAAGGTTTTGAAATCGACGCCACACCAGCGTTGGTTGGCCTTGTTGTTGAGGCCCATGGCTTGGGCAATCAGGCCCGCCCGCATCGGCGGCAGGGCGTTGATGACGTCGGCTTTCACCTCGCCTTGCACCTCAAAATTCATCCAGTGGCCTGAGCCGCTGACTGCCAGTAGTTTGTGCAGGGGGCGGTACTCCACGATACCGGGATATAAGTCGGCCCAGACTTTTTTAAACAAAGCGGCTTTGGACGTGATGTCTGGGTTTTCGTCCAACACCAAGACCTTGCTCTTGGGTTTGTGGGTTTTGAAATACCACGCCACTTGGCAAGCCCGCTCGTAGGGTCCCGGTGGGCAGCGGTAGGGCGCTTCGGGGATGGTGATGGCGAAAACCCCACCGTCGGGCATGGCTTCTAGTTGGCGCCGCAAGGCCAAGGTTTCAGGTCCGGCTTTCCATGCCTGCAAAATCAAGCCTTGGTCGTGACTTTCCGACAAGCCTTGCACCTTGTCCATCATGAGTTCCACCCCTGGGGAGACGATCAGCTTGTCGTAGCTGACCTGGAGGTAGTTGTCTAAGCTGATGGTTTTGGCCTGCGTGTCCACGCTTTTCGCACGCGCTTTGACCACCGTGACGCCGAACTTTTTCTGCAGCAAGTCATAGGAGCGGGTCAAGGACGCCAGATTCGTGGCGCCAGACAAGACCAAGTTCGATAAGGGGCATGAAATGAACTGAGCGTCGGGCTCGATCAGCATGACCTGCACATTTTGGCGGCTCAGAAGTCGGATGTATTTTGCTGCGGTGGCGCCACCAAAGCCGCCGCCGATGATCACGACTTGGGCCTTCGCAGCGCCGCTCATGGCCCGGGCGCTAAGGGGGAGAGCGCCCAGCGCCAGCGATCCACCGGCCCATTTCAAAAAGTCTCGGCGAAGGGATGGGTTGAAGTGCTTCATGGTTTGACCGCCGCAAAGTATTGGGCCAAGGCCTCCAGCTGTTCGTCGCTGTAACCCTTGGCGATTTGGTGCATGACGGTCGCAGGCCGTTGGCCTGTTTTAAAGGCTTTCAACTGCGCCATCAAGTAGTCCTGTGGTTTTCCGGCGATGGTTTGGCTGGCATATCCCGGCGCAGAAATCCCTTGAGTGCCATGACAACTGGCGCAGGTGGCGGCCAAGCCCTCGGTTTTAAGTGGCTCGGCGCTCAAAGGTTGGGCCCCAACAGGCGATGCGTGAAACAGGCCAATGACCATGACCCCCAAAAGGGTTTTGGCGCTCAAAAAGAGGGGGTTTTTGCGCATGAATTAAAAATGGATGAAAGTCAAAAAAGCCAATGAAACCAATTAAACCAATGGACCGAAAGAGAATTGCCTTTACAGTGTTGACCACTCTACAACAGACCCGTTCCCCGCGCTTCCTGTTAATCCCTAGTTCAAGCCATTTTTATTCAAAAGCAGGGCGCAAAGTTTGATAATCCAACCATGAGTTCATTCAAATCATGGCGGCGCGCGCCCGAAAATTTTTTGAGCGCGCAGACCCTGGAAGACATCCAGCGCGCCGGCTTTGATGCGCAACGTCGCGAGCTGGTGGCCAAGGCTTTCTTGGCCGCCACGGCCTCAGCGGCCATGGTGCTCGGCAAGTCGGCCTGGGGCGCGTCGGTTGCTCAAGAGGTGTTGCCGGCAGGGGCCAGAACCACCGTGGGTGAAGACGATCCCCACATCCTCCAATTGCCCCCGCACACCACCCACCTCGGCAACCCAGTGGCCATGCGGGGTTATGGCCTGCCTTCGCAGTATGAAGGGGCGACCTTGCGCCGAGAGTCCCCAGGCTTGACCAAGGTGCGGGAGTCATCGGTGGCGTTCACGCCGCTGCAAAATCTGTTCGGCATCATCACCCCCAGCGGGCTGCATTTTGAGCGCCACCACTCGGGTTGGTCTGACATTGACCCGAAGCACCATCGGCTGATGGTTCACGGCTTGGTCAAAAAACCCAAGGTCTACACCTTGGACGACCTCATGCGCCTACCCAGTGTGTCAAGAATTCACTTTTTGGAGTGCGGCGCCAACACCTCGATGGAATGGGCCAGCCCTGCCGTGCCCACTGTTCAGTACACACACGGCATGCTCAGTTGCAGTGAATTTACCGGTGTGCCTTTGTCGGTGTTGTTGGACGACTGTGGTGCTGATTTAAGCCAAGCCCAGGCGGTTTTGGCCGAAGGTGCTGATGGCAGTTCGCTCACCCGCTCGATCCCAATGGACCACGCCTTGGACGACGTGTTGGTCGCTTGGGGCATGAACGGTGAAATGCTGCGCCCCGAAAATGGCTATCCCTTGCGCTTGGTCGTCCCGGGTGTGCAAGGCGTCTCTTGGGTGAAGTGGTTGCGTCGCCTTAAGTTGGGCGACCAAAAATTTGCCACCCGTGATGAGTCCATTCATTACATCGACGCCCTGCCAAATGGCCTTTATCGCCAATACAGCGGCATTCAAGAGTGCAAGTCGGTCATCACCACGCCCTCAGGGGGGCAGCGGCTCATTGAGCACGGGTTTTACAACATCACGGGGCTGGCTTGGTCGGGGCGCGGCAAAATCAAACGGGTCGATGTTTCGGTCGACGGCGGCCGCAACTGGCAAACGGCCGCGCTGCAAGAGCCCGTTTTGAGCAAGTGCTTGACGCGCTTTAACCTGCCTTGGCGCTGGAACGGCGAGCGTTGCATTTTGCAATCGCGCGCCATCGACGAAACCGGTTACGTCCAACCCACTTACGCCGCCTTGCGGGCGGTTCGGGGTAGCCAATCGGTCTACCACAACAACGCCATCCAATCGTGGCGGCTCGACGCCACCGGCGAGGTGCTGAATGTGCAAGTCGATTGAAATGACGCGGCTCATCCGATGCGTCATGGGCTGGATGGTCATGGGCGCGCTGATGCTCACCCTGAGTTCCCGGGTCGTCGCCCAAGAGATAAAACCCGACCTCAGCGGCTTGGGTCGAGCGGCCAGGCCGAACGAGTTGGCCGCTTGGAACGCCGATGTGCGCGCCGATTTTCAGGGCCTGCCACCCGGCCAAGGCAGCGTGAAAGAGGGGGAGTTGCTTTGGGAGCAAAAGTGCGCGCGCTGTCACGGCAGCTTTGGCGAAAGCCATTCGCACACCAACCCGCTGCTGGGCGGCATTACCCCTGACGACGTGAAAAAAGGCCGTGTTGCTGCCCAAGCGCCCGACAGCAAGGTACCGGTTTCAACCCTCATGAAGGTCGCGACCGTTTCGACTTTGTGGGACTTTGTTCGGCGCGCCATGCCTTGGGATGCCCCCAAATCCTTGAGCACCAACGAGGTCTACGCCAGCCTCGCTTACCTTTTTTACCTCGCCGATCTGGTCGAAGCCGACTTTGTGCTGTCGGATAAAACCCTGCCGAAAATTCAAAACCTGCTCCCCAATCGGTTCGGCATGACACTCGATCACGGACTCGGTTCGGTGAATGGCAAACCCGACGTCAACCAGCCAGCCTGCATGAAGGACTGCGTGGTGGGTGAACCCAAAGTGAAAGTCATGCCCACCCGCATGAAGCAAATTCACGGCAACTTGGAAGACCAAATGCGCGACTTTGGCGCCTTTAGAGGGGTGACCTTGGAAACCAAGGCGGCCAAGCCATGACCCCAAGACGACATTGGCTGCAAGTGTCTTCCGCTCTGGCGTTGGCCTTGACCAGCGGACTGTTGAAGCCTGAAGACGTTTTCGGTCAAATCGCCACCACCCCTCCCTCCGCCAAAGACCCTAAAAAACCGGGCCTCATGACCCCCCTGGGCTTGGGCCCCTATGAGGCCGAATGGAACGGCAAAATTTACACTGCGCGGCGAGTTGAGTTCATGATTCGCGCCTTTGGTGACCCCGAGGTTTGGCAAGAAACCGACTTGATCACCGTCAAAGCCCCTGAACTGGTTGAG
>CAILKX010000158.1 GCA_903834975.1 uncultured Curvibacter sp. | reverse complement strand
TTTGGAGCTCCAAGGGTTGATGTAGCAAAAAATTCAATTGACGTGCACGTCAATTAATATTGTAAACATGAAAAATAGAACGATCGTGCTTTTATTTAAAATAAAGTTGTGTTTGGATCACTGGCGGGCGTCGTTTTCACTGGGGTTTTAAACGCATTGGTTCCGCTGGTTTTGGCACTGGCGGTGGTTGAACGTCCGGGGGGCACCCCACCCGCCAACACCACTTTGTATTGAGGCTCGGGCAGCACGATGCCGGCCGCGCGCAGTCGGTTCAGAATTTCGAAATTCACGGCAGAGACCACGTTGTCCTTGCCGTTGGCCGGATCGGCAATCCAAAAGTTCAAGGTCATCTGTAAGCCACCGGCCTGAAAGCCCGACAAATAAGTGACGGGCTCAGGGGCATGCAAAACGCGCTCTTGAGACAAAGCCGCTTGTTTCAGCAATTCACAAAGCGAGGCAACGTCGACGCCTTGGGGCACCACCACGGACGTGGTCAAGGGGTAATTTTGATCGAACTTGGTCAGGTTCTCGACCTTTTGTGAAATGAGGCTCTCGTTGGGCACCAAGTACTCTTTGCCGTTGACCAGATTGATCAAGGTGTAGCGGGTTTTGATGTCGGCCACACGGCCTTCAACGCCGTCGACTTTGACCGTGTCGCCAATGTGAACAGAGCCTTCCAGAAGAATGACAAATCCACTGACGTAGTTGGCGGCCAGCTTTTGCATGCCCAAGCCGACCCCCACGCCAAGCCCCCCGCCCAAGACCGCCAAGGTGCTGATGTCGACGCCAAAAATCGACAAGCACGCGATGACGCCCGTTCCCAAACAAGCCGTTGAAGACAGGTTCACGCAGATGCGCCGAATCGACAAATCTTTGACATACCGGTTGATGACTTGGTATTCCAAAAAACGGGCAAAGCCCAGCGCAAAAGTCATCACCACCATCGACGAAAAAAGGTCTTCGAGGACAGCGCCTAAATTCAGCGTGGTGCGGCCCATTTTGAACGTGACCCGGTCCAAAGCGGCTTGGATGAAAGGGATCACCCCAAAGGCCCAAAAAATCGAAACCACCCACAACAAGGCCGTCAAGATGCGTTGCCCACGGGGGGTAAACGAAGAGCGCTTGAAGACCAGGACCTGGGCGATCAAAATCACCCGGAGCAAGGCCAGGCAACCAAACAACTCCGTCATCACGTGCTGAATGGGCAACTCATGCTCGGCGTAAAACAGGTGCTTGAGCAGCACCAACAAGAACCAAGACGTGGCTGGAAACAACACGCCGCTGACTTCAGATTGGCCCA
Organism: uncultured Curvibacter sp.; assembly: GCA_903834975.1. Classification (GTDB taxonomy): domain Bacteria; phylum Pseudomonadota; class Gammaproteobacteria; order Burkholderiales; family Burkholderiaceae_C; genus Curvibacter. The sequence goes on along the minus strand of CAILKX010000158.1, from coordinate 11,853 downwards.
CAAAAGGCGTGTCTGATTTGGGACTCAAAAAACGTTTTTCAATCCAACGCGCCAAGCCATACGCCAGCCCGACCACCACCACCACGGCCAACAAATCCAGCCAGGCATAGGCACTTCGAAACTCTGTCACCAAACTGTCCAACAACGACCACATCATTTTTTCCTGACTTCACCAATTCGGTGTTCTTTTTTCGACAAACGCCAAGGCCCCTTCTTGAGCCACGGCATGCGCCATGTTCACGGCCATGGTCTGCGCCGCCAATTGATAAGACGCCTCCCAGCCTAACTCACGTTGCTGGTAGACCAAGGCCTTGCCCATGGCCAGCGCCTCTTTGGGTTGCTTCAACAAACTTTGTACCAAAGAAGCCACTTCGGCGTCCAAGCCGTCGGGCGCCGCGACCCGGTTCAGCAAGCCTTGCGCCAAAGCGGTTTCAGCGCTGATGAACTCGCCGGTCAAGAGCATTTCCATCGCGTGTTTGACAGGCACATTGCGCAACAAAGGAACGCTCGGCGTGGCACAAAACAAACCATAGCGAATCCCGCTGGTGGCAAAGGTGGCGGCGTGGCTGGCCACGGCCAAATCCGCTTGCGCCACCAACTGACACCCAGCCGCCGTGGCCAAGCCTTGCACCTTGGCGACCACGGGCACCGGCAACTTCAGCAGCGACAACATGAATCGGCTGCACTGCTGAAACAGCGGTAAATAATGTTCGGGACTGGGCGTTTCGGCGTTCGGCGCTAATGCGGTTATGGCTTTCAAATCATGGCCCGCACAAAAAGCCTTGCCCTCGGCGGCGATGACCAGCACACGCAAACCCGGGTCACGGGCAGCTTGGTCGACAGCGGCCTGCAAATCGGTGAGCATTTCTGAGCTCAACACGTTAAAACGCGTGGGGTCATTCAAGGTCAAGGTCAGCACCCCCTGCCCGTCTTGATGCACCTTCAAACGGGGCGTGGCTGGCCCGATCGCGGGGTTGGTTTTGGCGACGACGGCCGGGTGCTGCTCAGACATCGGCCAACACCCGAACATGGGCTTCCACACTGCGGGCCAGCGCATCCAAGGCGTAGCCACCTTCCAAACAAGAAACGAGGCGTCCCTTGGCGTGTCGGTGTGCCGCGTCTTTGATGCGACTCGTGATCCAGGCGAAATCTTGGTCGTTCATATTGAGTTGCCCCATATCGTCTTCACGGTGGCCGTCAAACCCGGCGCTGATGAACACCATTTCTGGCTTGAAAGCGTCAATTCGGGGCATCCAAACATCGTCGACCAACTCCCGCAACGCCATGCCTTTGGTATAGGCAGGAACGGGCAAGTTGAGCATGTTGTCCGCCGGTGGGTGGCCCTCGGTGCCTGTGCCTGAATAAGGATAGAACGGGTGCTGAAAAAAGCCCACCATCAAAACCCGGGGGTCACCGCTCAAAATGTCTTCGGTGCCATTGCCGTGGTGAACATCAAAGTCCACCACCAAGACGCGCTTCAACTGGTGCCGGTCCAAAGCGTGTTTGACGGCCACGGCCACGTTGTTGAAAAAGCAAAATCCCATGGCTTTGTTGTGCTCGGCGTGGTGCCCTGGTGGGCGGACTGCACAAAATGCATTTTCAAGCTCACCCGCGATGACGGCATCGGTCGCGGCAATCGAGGCACCGGCAGACCGCAAGGCCGCTTGCCACGTGTGGGTGTTCATGGCCGTGTCGCCATCGATGTGAACCAACTCGGGGCCGCCGGCCTTCTGGTCATCGACCAATTGGTCGGTCATGCCGCGCAAAGAGGCAATGTAAAAACGGTCATGAGCCAACTCCAAATCAGAGATGGCGGCCAAAGGCGCCTCCCGTCGGTCAACCACATCCGCCACCCCAGTCACCAACAAACGGTCCTCAATGGCGTCAAGACGTGCCGGGCATTCTGGGTGGTAAGCGCCCATTTGGTGCTTCCAACAATCTTTGTGTGTGTAGTAACCTGTTTTGCTCAAGGCAGCACCTCGGTATGTCTCATTTTTTGACTCAGCTTACCATGTGGTTCTGAATGAAACCCGACATTTTCCGACCCCATGGCCAGCGTCATCTTCCGCTCCTCCCCATTGACTAAAACAGGGACCGAACCTCGGCTCAAAACCCCAGGCCAAGTTCTGTCCCCATCGACGTGCAGTCCTGAGCCGAGCCGCTTCAATTTCAGCCTCGGTGATGGCTCGGCCTTCGCCTTCGTTTTTGGTTTTCCCTTTCCCTTGGCACTGGCTCTGGTGCTTGCCTTTGCTTTATGCACCAGCTGGCTTCTGCTGCCTTCGCAGGCCAGGGCAGAAGCGCAAACCGGGGCGCAAACCGGGGCGCCCACCTACGCCCAACACCCAGCGGCATTGGCCTTTGTTGCCCAACTTGCGGAGCGCGAACAACTGAGCGCAGCGCAATCCGCCAAGCTACTTGACACCTTGGGTCAAGCGCATTTTTTGAGAAGTGTGCCCCCCTTGATGCTGCCCGCACCCAGCAGCACCGCAAAAAACTGGGCCTTGTACCGAAGTCGATTCATTGAACCCAAGCGAATTCAGGCCGGCGTGAGGTTTTGGCGACAAAATCAAGCCACCCTGAAACGGGCCCAAGCGCGTTACGGCGTTCCGCCTGAAATCGTGGTCGGCATCTTGGGCGTCGAAACGCTTTACGGCGAGCACATGGGCCGCTTTCGGGTGCTGGACGCCTTGGCCACCCTGGCCTTTGACTTTCCAGCCGAGCATCCCAGAGCGGCTGAGCGACAGGCCTATTTTCAAAAAGAACTGGCGCAATTTTTATTGCACCAAATGCCTGCGCAGCGGCTAGGCAGTTACGCAGGGGCAACGGGCTTGCCCCAGTTCATGCCCAGCAGCCTTGTGCAATGGGCGGTGGATTTTGATGGCGACGGTCGCATCGATTTAGACAACGTCAAAAAGCCCGCCGACGCGATTGGCTCGGTGGCCCACTACTTCCAAGCCTTTGGTTGGAAGCCTGGCCAGCCCACCCACTGGCCGGTGCAAATTGACAAGGACCGGTGGCAACAACCCGAGAATGAAGACAAAGCCACTTTGCTCGCCCCCGACATCTTGCCCAGTTTCAGCGCCGAACAAATGGCCAGTCACGGCGTTACCGTGAAGCTGCCGAAAACCGGAGACCCGAAAGACCGCTTGGCCTTGGTGGAGTTGCAAAACGGCTCAGACGAACCCAGCTACGTGGCGGGCACCGAGAACTTTTACGTCATCACCCGCTACAACTGGTCGAGCTACTACGCCATGGCGGTGATTGAGTTGGGCGAAGCCGTGGCAAAAGCCCAGCTCAAAAAAGCCCCTTGATCCGGCCGGCCTCATCGACATCGATGCCGTTCGCCGCCGGCACTTTGGGCAATCCAGGCATGGTCATGATGTCGCCACACACCACCACAATGAACTCAGCGCCAGCCGCCAACCTGACCTCGCGGATGGTCAGCGTGTGACCGGTGGGCGCGCCTCGCAAGGCAGCGTCGCCTGAAAAGGAAGATTGAGTTTTGGCGATGCAAACGGGGTAGTGGCCGTAGCCGGCTTTTTCAAACTGACTGAGTTTCTCCAAAACCTGTCGGTCTGCTTGGACTTGGCTGGCACCGTAAACCTGAGTGGCAATTGCTTTGACCTTGTCGAGCAAAGGCAAGTGATCTTCATAGACGAATTTGAAGTGGTTTTCGCTTTCACTCAACTTGACCACCGCTTGCGCCAAGGCTTCGGCCCCGGCACCCCCGTGGGCCCAATGTTGGGCCAGTACCACTTCCACGCCAAATTTTTCAGCGGCTGCCTTCAGCAAATCCACTTCGGCTTGGGTGTCTTCCGTGCGGTGGTTGATGGCCACCACGCAAGGCAGGCCGTAATGGTTTTTGATGTTGGCGAGGTGTTTTTCTAAATTGGACAGCCCTTTCTTGAGGGCCTCTAAATTTTCAGTGCCCAACTGTTTAACGTCCACACCGCCGTGGTATTTCAGGGCACGGATGGTCGCCACCAAGACCACCGCATCGGGCTTTAGCCCTGTTTTTCGGCACTTGATGTCAATGAACTTTTCGGCGCCCAGATCAGCGCCAAAGCCGGCTTCGGTGACCACGAAGTCGGCCAATTTGAGTGCGCTTTGCGTGGCCACCACCGAATTGCAGCCGTGCGCGATGTTGGCAAACGGTCCGCCGTGGACGAAAGCGATATTGCCCTCCAGCGTTTGCACCAAATTCGGGGCCAATGCGTCTTTTAAAAGCGCCGCCATGGCCCCTTGCGCATTCAAATCGCTGGCCAATACGGGCTTCATGTCGACGTTGTAGCCCACCACAATGCGGCCCAAACGGGCTTTCAAATCTTGTAAATCGGTGGCCAAACAAAAAATGGCCATCACCTCAGAGGCCACCACAATGTCAAACCCGTCTTCACGCACAAATCCATTGGCGGGGCCGCCCTGTCCGATGGTGATTTTGCGCAGCGAGCGGTCGTTCATGTCCATCACGCGCTTCCAAGTGATGCGCCTGGAATCCAGTTGCAATTCATTGCCGTGGTGAAGGTGGTTGTCAATCAGCGCGGAGAGCAGGTTGTGCGCAGCAGCAATGGCGTGAAAGTCGCCAGTGAAGTGCAAGTTGATGTCTTCCATGGGAATGACCTGGGCCATGCCGCCGCCGGTAGCGCCCCCCTTCATGCCGAAAACCGGTCCCAATGAAGGCTCTCTGAGACAGATCAGCGTTGGCTTGCCAATCCGGTTCAGCGCGTCGCCCAAACCCACGGTGGTGGTGGTCTTGCCTTCCCCGGCGGGGGTGGGGGAAATGGCCGTCACCAGAATGAGTTTTCCGTTCGGCTTGTCCTGGAGCGTCTTGATGAAATCAAGGCTCAATTTGGATTTGTAATGCCCATAAGGAATGAGCTGATCCGCTGAAATGCCCATTTTCTTTTGAACCAAAGGAATAAGAGGCTGGATGGGGGCGGCTTGCGCAATTTCAATATCGCTTTTCATATAGGAAGATCTCAATGAGGGCTTGCAGCTAATGTAAACAAGATTTATGAGAAAAACAGCGCTTTTGATGGGTGTCATCCCTAGGAAAACCCATGGTGGCTCCGTCGCTTTCTTGCTTAGAATCGAATTCCCTTTAAGGAAATCAAATGCCCGGCTTATTACCTCACGTTGACCCCGATGGACTCTTAGAGTATTCGGTGGTTTATACCGACCGTTCGCTTAATCACATGTCCAAAAAGTTCCAGGGCGTGGTGCAGGACATTACCCAAATCTTGAAGGAAGTCTACAACGCAGACGCTTGCACGCTGGTGCCCGGCAGCGGCACTTTTGGCATGGAAGCGGTTGCCCGGCAATTTGCCAACAAAGAGAAATGCCTGATTATTCGCAATGGTTGGTTCAGCTACCGCTGGACTCAAATTTTTGAAACGGGCCAATTTGCCGGTGATTTGGTCGTGGTGAAAGCCCAACGCCAAGGTCAAACCGCGCAATCGCCCTTCGCGCCCCACCCCATTGAAGACGTGGTGGCCTTTATCAAAGCAGAAAAACCGGGCGTTGTTTTCGCGCCCCACGTCGAAACCTCTGCGGGCATCATCTTGCCGGACGATTACTTGCGCCAAGTGGGCGAAGCGGTTCACTCGGTGGGCGGTTTGTTCGTTTTGGATTGTGTGGCCTCTGGCGCGATGTGGGTCGACATGAAAGCCTGCGAAGTCGACGTTTTGATCACCGCCCCGCAAAAGGGTTGGAGCAGTTCGCCCTGCTGCGCCATGATTGCCATGAGCAAATTGGCCCGCGAAAGGCTGGACCAGACCTCCAGCTCAAGCTACTCAATTGACCTCAAAAAGTGGACGCAAATCATTGAGGCCTACGCCAACACCACCTTCGTTTACCACACCACGTTGCCGACCGACGCACTCAGAATCTTGCGCGACGTGATGGTCGAAACCCGTGCCGTTGGATTCGACAAATTGAAAGCGGCTCAAATCGAGCTGGGCACCAAAATCAGAAAATTATTGGTCGACCATGGCTACCCATCGGTCGCGGCTGCCGGCTTTCAAGCGCCTTGCGTGATCGTCAGCTACACCACGGATCCCGACATTCAATCGGGCAAAAAGTTCATCGAGCTGGGTCTGCAAACCGCGGCGGGGGTGCCCCTTCAATGCGATGAAGGCCCAGACTACCGCTCTTTCCGTCTGGGACTTTTTGGTTTGGAAAAACTGCAAAACGTCGACCGCTCGGTTGAGTTGTTTGCGCAAGCGCTTGGAAAGCTTTAATGGCCCTCTTAGTCGTTGGTTTGATTCTTTTTTTAGGCGTTCACTCCGTCCGAATTTTTGCAGATCCTTGGCGCAGCGCGGTCATTGAAAAGCGGGGCGAAGGCGGGTGGAAAGGCCTCTATTCCCTGATTTCATTGCTTGGATTCGGACTCATCGTTTGGGGCTATGGCGAGGCCCAATCTGAAGGTCTTCGGGTCTGGACGCCGCCGCTCTGGACCTGGCACATCACCATCGCCTTGATGCTGGTTGCGTTTGTCTTTCTGACCGCCGCGTATGTTCCACGAAATGGCATCAAGGCCAAGCTCAAAGACCCGATGATTTTGGGGGTCAAAACGTGGGCCTTGGCTCACCTGATTTCCAACGGCTCGCTCGCTGGGCTTGTTTTGTTTGGCAGCTTTTTAGTTTGGGCGGTTCTGGACTTCAAATCGGCAAGGGGAAGAAGGCCCGCGGAAGACGTTCAGGGTCAAAAAGCCTCTGGCATGATGACGGCAGTCACCCTGGTTGTCGCCGTTCTGGCCTGGGCCTTGATGGCTTTCTATGGGCACGCGCTTTTGATCGGCGTCGACCCCTTCGGCTGGATGAAGGCGGGATGAAGTTTTTACACGCTCATTAGCGAGATGGGGCGAAGTTGTAGCATGGATAAGACCTTTTTTCGATTCGTTCAGGCCTTGGGCTGTCTGTACATTGAGCACAGTTTGTTGCCCGAAGGGTCGCGCAGCCACGCAATGTAAAGCGTGCCGGCCGGGCCTTCGCGAAACCCTGGCAAACCTTCACACTCGGTGCCGCCATTCGCCAAACCGGTGGCGTGAAAGTGGTTGACCTCTTCCACTGACTTGGCCGCAAAGCCGATGGTGCCGCCATTCGCAGCAGTGGCTGGGTTGCCGTCAATGGGTTTGGTGATGCTGAAAACGCCCGTGGGGCTGCGGTAAAAGTAACGACGGTCTTCGTGGATGACGCCGGGTTTGACGCCCACCGTGGCCAAGACCGCATCGTAAAACTTTCTGGAAGCTTCCAGATCGGTCGCGCCGAGCATGATGTGACTAAACATATTGGTCTCCTTTAAATCATTTTTTAACCAAGCAGGAAGAATAACAACAAGCGTCAAGACCGTCTTTTGTCTTCCAAAATTGTCCCTACAAGCCGCATTTCCGCTTCATGCGGTTCGTCGCGTTGCACCTCGAGCAGCGCTTGGGCTTGCCACTCTTGAAGGGCAGGCAGCGCCAAAAGTCGGTTGGCATGGGCTTGGCTTGTTGGACTCAATTCAAGCCCATAGGTTTGCAAACGAAAGGCCACAGGCGCATAAAAGGCATCCACCGCTGTGAAGTTTTCACCCGCCAACCATGGCCCTTGAAAACGGCTCAAACCATCTTGCCAAAGTTGGTCCAAGCGTTCAAGGTCGGACAACAGGGGCCCGCTTTTTTGATGCAAAGCGATTCGAACCCCAATGTTCATCGAACAGTCGTTTCGAAGCGCCCTAAATCCCGCGTGCATTTCCGCGGCGGCAGACCGCCCCCAAGCCCGCGCCACCGGGTCTCGCGGCCAGACACGGTCATGGCGCTCAGCCAAAAATTCAACGATGGCCAAGGAATCCCAGATCGATTGATGCCCGTCGACCAACACCGGCACTTGACCCGTGGGTGAAAAAAGACTGAATTGCGAGGGGGTCTTTTCCCCAGCAAAGAAATTCATTTTTTCAACAAAAGGGATGCCCAAGACTTTCATCAGAACCCATGGCCTCAGCGACCAAGATGAATAGTTTTTATTGGCAATGTAGAGCTCAAGCATTCTGGCCTCCTGCTGTTTAAACGAAGCCACGACAGCTTAACGCTTCAGCGATGGGGTGCGCGTTCAAGGGCTGCATTAACGCTCAATGCCCCTGGGTTGGTTGACCAAAATAAAGGTTTATTTCGGTCAACACCCCTTCAACTGAGGCCGTTGAATGAGTACTCCAAATCGTTGGAGCTTTTGAAAACCAACCTCAAGGACTCATCATGAAAAAGACCATCACCGCCCTCCTCATCAGCACCTTGGGTGCAGTCGCCTTTGCTCAAGCACCTGCTGCACCAGCAGCATCAGCCACAACTGCTTCAACGGCCACACCTGCTGCAGCGGCTACAGCGGCTACAACGGCCATAGCGGCCACAACGACCAAACCCGCTAAAGCGGCAGTGGCGGCGGCTGCCACGGCTCCCAAGGCCAGCAAGGCTGCCAAAAAGGTCAACGTTTCTAAGCTAAAAGCCCAAGAAACCAAAGTGCAGTCGGCAGCCAAGCTGCCTGCTTCGATCAAGTGATGCGGAAAGTTTGAGGCGCTTGAGGCGCTTCAGCCTCAAGCCGCTTCAGCCATCAAAAAATCTCGGCTGATGCGGCCGCCCAAATCATTGACCCGGTCTAAGAATCGGGTCAAAAACGCGTGCAGGCCCATGGCCTCAATTTCATCGATCCGCGCGTATTGAAGTTCGGCCTGCAATTTGCCCGCCCAGCGCATGGTTTCACTGGACGTGCCCGCCACCACGACGGATAAATTCTCAACCACCTCGTTCAAGCAAGCGTGCAAGGATCGGGGCATGTCGGCTCGCAAAATAAGCAACTCGGCGACGCGCTCGGGTTTGATGACATCCCGGTAGACCTTGCGGTAAATCTCAAACGCAGAGACGCTCCGCAAAATCGCACTCCAGTGATAGAAGTCGTACTCTTGGTCTTTGTCGGTGGCGGCACCAAAGAAGTCACTCTCGACCGCGTGGTACTTCACATCGACCAAGCGGGCGGTGTTGTCGGCGCGCTCTAAAAAGGTGCCAAGCCGCATGAAATGCAAGGCCTCGTCCATCAACATGGTGCCGACCGTCACGCCGCGCGATTGATGCGAGCGTACTTTGACCCATTCAAAAAACTGGGCTGGGTCTTGCTCAAATTCACCCGCCTTCAACATGCGGTTGAGCTCCAACCAGGTTTGGTTTTGGGTTTCCCAAACCTCGGTGGTCAAAGCACCGCGCACGGCGCGGGCGTTTTCACGCGCAGCACGCAAGCAAGAGACGATGGAAGACGGATTGCTCTCGTCCTTGACCATGAATTCCATGACCTTTTCAGGCACGACGTCGCCGTGTTTGCTTTGGTAAGCAGGCAGCAACTCGCTGATGGACAGCAAGCCTTGCCAGCCCACCAAAGCCACCGCGTCGGACTGCGGCAGAAGCGAGGTTTGGTAGTTCACGTCCAACATGCGGGCGGTGTTTTCGGCACGCTCGGTGTAGCGAGACATCCAGAACAAATGATCGGCGGTTCTTGACAACATACTTAAACCTCCAAAATCCAGGTGTCTTTGGTGCCGCCGCCTTGCGACGAGTTCACCACCAAGGAGCCTTCTTTTAAGGCCACGCGGGTCAAGCCACCGGGCACCATTTGCACGGTCTTGCCTGACAACACAAATGGCCTTAAATCGATGTGGCGCGGGGCGATGCCGGCGTCGACAAAGGTGGGGCAACTCGACAAGCTCAAAGTCGGTTGGGCAATGTAGCGGGCGGGGTCGGCCAGCAAGGCGGCGCGGAAATCTTCAATTTCTTGCTTGGTGGCCGCGGGGCCGACCAACATGCCGTAGCCCCCGGCCCCGTGGACCTCTTTGACGACCAACTCAGACAGATGGTCTAAGGTGTATTTCAGATCATCGGGCTGGCGGCACAGGTAGGTGGGCACGTTGTTCAGAATCGGTTTTTCGCCCAAATAAAACTCGATCATGGCCGGCACATAGGGGTAAATAGATTTGTCGTCGGCGATGCCGGTACCACAGGCGTTGCAAATGCCCACGTTGCCCGCGCGGTAGGCACGCATCAAACCCGAGACGCCCAAGGTGGAATTGGCGCGGAACACTTCGGGGTCTAAAAAATCATCGTCGACGCGGCGGTAAATCACGTCCACACGCTTCAAACCCCGGGTGGTGCGCATCCAGACGAAGTCGTCCTTGACCACCAAGTCTTGGCCTTCCACCAGTTCCACGCCCATTTGTTGGGCCAAGAACGCGTGCTCAAAATAGGCACTGTTGTACATGCCGGGCGTCAGCACGACCACGGTGGGTTCGGTGTTGGAAGACGGGGCGCTGGCGCGCAGGGTTTCGAGCAACAAATCGGGGTAATGGGCCACCGGAGCGACGCGGTGTTGACTGAACAAATCCGGAAACAACCGCATCATCATCTTGCGGTTTTCCAACATATAGGAAACGCCGCTGGGGACGCGCAAGTTGTCTTCGAGCACAAAGTATTCGCCAGCACCAGAGGCGGTGGGTGCCCGCACGATGTCGATGCCAGAAATGTGGGAATAAATTTGATTCGGCACCGAAACGCCCATCATGACTTGACGGAATTGCGCGTTGTTTTCGACCTGCTCACGCGGGACGATGCCGGCCTTCAGAATTTCTTGATCGTGGTAAACATCGTGGATGAATCGGTTCAGGGCGGTGACCCGCTGCACCAAACCGGCTTCCATGCGGTTCCATTCTTGGGCAGGGATGATGCGGGGAATCAGGTCGAACGGGATCAAACGCTCGGTACCGGAGCCGTCCTCGTCCTTGGCGCCGTAAACCGCGAAGGTGATCCCCACGCGCCTGAAAATCATTTCGGCTTCAGCACGACGGGCCTGCATGGTGGCGTTGGGCTGTTGCGCCAACCACTGGGCATAGCTGCGGTAATGCTCACGCAGAGGCAGGTCAAACGCCAAATTGGACGAACTCTCCAAAACAGCAGACTGGCTCTTCAGAGCCTCAAACATTTCATCGAATAGCTTCATAGCGCTCTCCCGCGGATAGCCAAGCAATATACGCGCCAAGCATGACCACCCTTGCACCCCTTGGTTTGCACCCCTTAAAAAGGGTTTTTTGATCCACCTTAGCAGACGCGACATGCCTGCGCCTTGATCTGAGTTAAAAACCCGTATGCCCAAGTCGAATCCACCCACCCCATCAGCATCCCTGCTGAACCTGAGCGCCGTGTCCCTTAGCCGCGCTGTGCAAGCCAGAGAGCTGTCTTGCCAAGAGGTGATGCAGGCCACGCTGGCCCAAATCGACCGATTCAACCCCGAGGTCAACGCCCTTGTTTCACTGCGAGATCCCGAGGTTTTATTGAAGGAAGCCCAAGCCAAAGACCAAGTTTTGGCCCAGCACAGTGAACGCCACACCCCAAAGGGCTGGCTTTTCGGTCTGCCCCAAGCCCCCAAAGACCTCAGCCCGGTGGCCGGCTTGCTCACCACCCAAGGCAGCCCGTTGTTGGTCAAACAAACAGCGCCCCGCGACAACCTCATGACAGCCCGTTTAAGGGCTGCTGGCTGTATTTTTATTGGGAAGACCAACACGCCTGAGTTTGGTCTGGGCTCGCAAACCCACAACCCCGTCTTTGGCACCACCCTGAACGCTTGGGACAACCGCCTCACGGCGGGCGGCAGCAGTGGCGGCGCGGCGGTGGCTTTGGCGCTGAATATGCTGCCCGTTGCAGACGGCAGCGACATGATGGGCTCGCTGCGCAACCCCGCCGGCTGGAACCACGTTTATGGCCTTCGCCCCAGCCTGGGGCGGGTACCCAAAGGGCCCGACCCCGATATGTTCTTCCAACAACTCGGCACCGAGGGACCGATGGCC
>CAILKX010000157.1 GCA_903834975.1 uncultured Curvibacter sp. | reverse complement strand
GTAGTCGTCGCGCAGCACTTCGTTCAAGGCATTGAGCATGGGCACTTCACGCTCGACCAATTGACCGTTTTGAACCGACAAAACGGGGTAGGTTTGGCCCTTCAAAATGTGGTCGTCCATGCGCTTGCCTTCTTCGTAACGCCCTTTCAAGCCCGTGCTGTAAAAGGTGGCGGCGTTGCTGGATTCGTCCGCGCCGAACAAGTCGATGGTGACGCTGAAGTGGAAGTTCAAGTAGCGTTGCAAGGTGGGCAAATCAATCACGCCAGCAGCGCGCAATTTGGCCACGTCGTCGGTCTTCATTTCGTTCATGGCTTGGCAGGTGCGCGAAATCACGCGGCTGATGCCCGACTCGCCCACAAACATGTGGTGCGCTTCTTCGGTAAGCATGAATTTGGTGGTGCGGGCCAGCGGGTCGAAGCTCGATTCGGCCAAGGCGCACAACTGGAATTTGCCGTCGCGGTCGGTGAAGTACGTGAACATGAAGAAGCTCAACCAATCGGGCGTTTGCTCGTTAAAGGCTTGCAAGATGCGGGGGTTGTCTTCTTGACCCGAGCGGCGTTGCAACAAGGCCTCGCCTTCTTCGCGGCCGTCGCGTCCAAAGTGCTTGTGCAGCAAGTAAACCATGGCCCACAGATGGCGGCCTTCTTCCACGTTGATTTGGTAGAGGTTACGCAGGTCATACATGCTGGGCGCCGTCATGCCCAAGTGGCGTTGTTGTTCAACCGAAGCGGGCTCGGTGTCACCTTGCGTCACGATGATGCGGCGCAGGTTGGCGCGGTACTCGCCAGGGACGTCTTGCCAAGCGGCTTCGCCTTTGTGATCGCCAAAATGAATTTTGCGGTCTTGTTCGGCGGGGTTCAAGAACACGCCCCAACGGTAGTCGCGCATCTTCACGTGACCGAATTGGGCCCAGCCTTGTGGGTCCACGCTGACGGCGGTGCGCAGGTAGACGTCGGAGTCGGTGCTGCCTTCGGGGCCCATGTCGTCCCACCAGCTCAAGAAGTTGGGCTGCCATTGCTCGAGCGCACGTTGCAAGGTGCGGTCTTCGCTCAGGTTGACGTTGTTGGGGATTTTTTGGTTGTAATCAATGCTCGACATGAATAACTCCTGAAAAAAATTTTAAGGGTGAAATTAAACGCGGTTCCAATCAAAGACGGCCTTGTCGCCTTTGCCGTAAACCTTCAGCGCGCCTTTTTCGCCAACGGCGTTGGGGCGTTGGAAAATCCAGTTTTGCCAAGCGGTTAAGCGGCCAAAGATGCGGGTCAGCATGTTTTCAGGGCCGTTGAATCGCAAGTTGGCCTCCAAACCCGTCATGGCATCCGGCGACATGGACACGCGTTCTTCAATCGCGATGCGGACTTCATCGGTCCAGTCGATGTCGTCGGGGTTGGCGGTGACCAAGCCCAATCCGAGGGCTGCGTCGGCATCCAAGGCCTTGCCCAAGTTCGCACGCACGGCGTCCAAGGCGGGGGCTTCGTTGTAAAAACGACGCTCCAAACGGCTTTGGTTGGTAATCATGGGATAAAGCCCGAAGTTCGCTTCGCTGACGCTGATTTTGGGCGTGGCGGCTTCGTCGTCGGGCAACATCAACATGTAGCTGCGGTCGCAAGCCAAGGCCAGTTCCAAGAAGGTGCCCGCAAAGCAAGAGCCGGATTCAATCAAAGCAAACAAGCTGCGTGAGGACAAATCCAACCGGCTGAACGTGCGGCGCAACAAGCCAATGGTTTCACGCACGAGCCAATGGTTTTGATGCGCCAACAAGACCGCGTCCAACGCTTGCAAAGCCTGAACGCCTGCGGCGCCGCCTTCGGTTTTGATTAACCACACGCCGATGTCCAACTCGTTGGTGCGCATCTGCAAAATGGCGTCTTCCAATTCGCGGGCAAAGGCCAAGGGGAACCACTGCTCACCAGCGGCCTCGATGCCGGCGATGTCGCTGGGTTGTGAGGTGTTGGGGGCTTTGGCGGTGAACGTGGCGGTGCGTTTGGCACGGTCAATTTCGATGCTCAGGTGGGGGTAGCGAATTGCGTCGGCTTCGATCGTCCGGTTCAAGGGGTTCAGCGTCACGCCTTTGGCGTGACCCGACACGCCAGGGCGAAGGCTTTGTGCAGCCAAGGCTTGCGCGCGTTCTTGCACTTTTTGCGCAAACACAGCGGGCTTGGCAATGTCGTCGACCAAGCGCCAGTCTTTGGCGCGTTGACCCCGAACGCCTTCAACGCTGGTGCAAAAAATATCGGCCAAGTCGTGACGCACGCGGCGCTTGTCCGTGACGCGGGTCAAACCGCCGGTGCCGGGCAACACGCCCAACAGCGGCACTTCAGGCAGGCTGACGGCGCTGGAACGGTCGTCGACCAACAAAATTTCATCGCAAGCCAAGGCCAGCTCATAACCCCCACCGGCGCAAGCGCCGTTCACGGCGGCCAAAAATTTCAGGCCGCTGTGCTGTGAAGAATCTTCCAAACCATTGCGCGTTTCGTTGGTGAATTTGCAAAAATTGACTTTCCAAGCGTGGCTGGAAACACCCAGCATGAAGATGTTGGCGCCGGAGCAAAACACCTTGTCTTTGGCGCTGGTGATGACCACAGTGCGCACTTCGGGGTGTTCAAAACGGATTCGGCTGACGGCGTCGTTCAATTCAATGTCCACACCCAAGTCGTAGCTGTTGAGCTTGAGTTTGTAGCCTTCACGCAGGCCCGCAGATTCATCGATGTCGATGGCCAAAGTGGCGATTTCGCCGTCGAAGCTGAGCTTCAAATGGCGGTATTGATTCGGGTGCGTTTGGTACTCGACTCGGGCGGGGGCCAATGCCTGCACTTCTGCTTGGTGAACACTGTTCATGCTGATCTCCTTGATGTTTCTGTTCGTGGGTCTGTCGGTTCGTCGCGAGGGGTTTGCGGTTTATGAATAATAATTCACATCAAAACGCAGAGTCAAGCATTTTTATGCATGTTCTGAAAAATATTGCAAAATTTTCAAACAACCCTCACCCCGCCCTGACGCCGGAGCCGACTTACAACGGGAGTTGCAATTGGGTCCGAACCTGACGGCGCAGCAACTGGAAGGTGTCTTCCAATGACTGCGCGCTGGTGTCCAATTTGAGTTGCGCCTTCGAATAAAAAGCGGCTCGCCCTTGCAGGATGCTTTTCAGGTCTTCCATGGCTTCTTTGCTGGCCGCCATCGGGCGCATGTCACCTTGGGCTTGCACACGGCCCATGTGGTCTTGCGGGTCGGCTTGCAGCCAAACCGTGGTGCAGTGACTCAACAATTGGTTGAAGGTGGCGGGGTCAGACACCAAGCCGCCAGGGGTCGCTATGACCGCTTCCGGGTGAATTTGAATGGCCTCTTCCAAAGCCCGGCGCTCATAACGGCGATAAGCCGCCACGCCATACAGGGCTTGGATTTCCGCCACGCTGCAGCCGGCAAATTGCTCAATTTCACGACTCAATTCCACGAAGGGAAAGCCCAAGTCTTGCGCCAGCATCGAGCCCAATGTGGATTTGCCCGCGCCGCGCAACCCGACCAAGGCCACTCGGGGGTTGGCGCTGGGGTTGCTGCCGCCAGTGCCCAATGCCTCACCAATGGCGATGCGGGCTTTGCGCAAGGTGTTTTCATCGGCAGTGCTGAGCAGTTCCCGAATCAACAACCACTCGGGGTTAGAGGTCGTCACATCCCCCAACAACTCCACCAAAGAACATTGGAGCGCCCCGGCTACCTGCTGCAACACCAAAATCGAGGCGTTGCCTTCGCCATATTCGAGGTTGGCCAAGTGCCGTTCGGAGACCTGGGCCGCCAGCGCAACCGCCTTGCGGGTCATGCCGCGCCGAGAGCGCAACGAGCGCACGCGCTCACCCAAAGCCATCAAAAAAGGGTTCTTGGCAGCCGAGTCAGCCTGGCTTTGTTCAGAGGCAAGGGCGTCAGAATTCATGTTTTATATCAGGGCAAACCCGAGTATATGCAATATATTGCTTGACTTCATGGTTCGCAGGCTTTATCTTTCAAGCACGCACAATAATTCATGTCTTGAAAAAACACAAGCCGATTTGTCAAATTTGGAGCTGCCCGTGAACCCAACCGAATTTCGCCACCTTTTAATGCCTTTGACGCAGGCCATCGCGCAGCAGCTGAACGGCCAAGCGCTGAGTGCCAGCTTGGGCCAGTGGCTCAATCGGCATTACGGCCCTGATAGCGCCTCCTACCAAGCCATCAAACAAGCCTGTGAAATGGGCGTGCAAGAAGGCTGGTTGGCGAAATACGAAGGCGGCGGTCTGCGCTATGGCCGCATCTTCAAACCCGCCGACGACCTGCATGGCTTTTCGGTCGACGTGGTCGACATGAACAAGGTGGCAGGGCCACACCACGTCCACCCCGAAGGCGAAATTGATTTGATCATGCCGCTGGAAGACGGCGCCTTGTTTGACGGGGCGCCGGCCGGATGGTTGGTTTGTCCTCCCGCCAGTGCGCATTGCCCGACGGTCACCCAAGGTCGTGCCTTGGTGCTTTATTTGCTGCCCCAAGGTCGCATCGAATTCACCCCGGCGGCCGCTTAAAACAACGCCTCAAAATACCCACCTGTTATTCCCCTTTGCTCACCATCCCCTAAAGAATCACCATGACTGAACTTCTCTCCAATTACCTCGGCGGCCAATGGCTCAATGGCAACGGTGCGGGCACCCCTTTGTTCGACCCCGTCACCGGCGCCGAATTGGTCCGCGTCGACGCCACCGGCCTCGACTTGGCCGCTGGTTTTGCTTTTGCCCGCGAGCAAGGCGGAAGCGCCCTGCGGGCCATGACCTACCAGGCGCGCGGTGCTTTGCTGAGCGCCATCGTCAAGGTCTTGCAGGCCAACCGCGATGCCTATTACGAAATTGCCACCGCCAACAGTGGCACCGTGCAAACCGACTCGGCCGTGGACATCGACGGCGGCATTTACACCTTGGGGGTTTACGCCAAGATGGGCGAAAGCCTCGGTGCACGCCACTTTTTGGTGGACGGCGAGGCCACCAAATTGGGCAAAGACCCCTTGTTCCAATCCCAGCATTTGCTCAGCCCCACACGCGGTGTGGCCTTGTTCATCAATGCCTTCAACTTCCCATCTTGGGGCTTGTGGGAAAAAGCCGCGCCCGCTTTGTTGTCGGGCGTCCCCGTCATCATCAAACCCGCCACCACCACCGCTTGGTTGACGCAACGCATGGTCAAAGACGTGGTCGATGCCGGTGTCTTGCCCGCTGGTGCGCTGTCGGTCATTTGTGGCAGCTCGGCTGGTTTGCTGGATCAACTCCAGCCCTTTGACGTGTTGTCTTTTACAGGCTCGGCCGATACCGCGGCCGTGATCCGTTCACACCCCGCTGTAACTGAACGCTCGGTGCGCATCAACATCGAAGCCGACAGCATCAACTCGGCCCTGTTGTTGCCAGGAGAAGGCGCAGACAGCGAGGCCTTTGGCCTGTTTGTGAAAGAAGTGGCGCGCGAAATGACCGTGAAATCGGGCCAGAAATGCACTGCCATTCGCCGTGCTCTGGTCCCCGAAGCGCTTTACGCCGCCGCGGCCCAAGCGATCAGCGCCCGCCTTGCCAAAACCGTGGTGGGCAACCCCCGCAACGAAACCGTTCGCATGGGTGCCTTGGTCAACCGGGCGCAACTGAACACCGCCAAAGAAGGCTTGGCTTATTTGAGCGTACAAACTGAAACTTTGCACGACGGCAGCGCGACCCCATTGGTCGATGCCGACGCCGCCGTTTCTTGCTGCATGGCCCCCACCTTGCTCGGCACACGCAACGCCGCCGGCAGCGACGCGGCCGACCGTGTGCACGACACCGAAGTCTTTGGCCCCGTCGCCACCTTGGTGCCTTACCGCGACCTGGCCCATGCGCTGCAATTGGTTCGCCGCGGTTTGGGTTCATTGGTTTGCTCTTTGTATGGTCAAGACCCCCACGCCTTGGCGCAGGCCGCCGGCGAATTGGCGGACAGCCATGGCCGCGTGCACATCATTTCGCCGGACGTGGCGGCGCTGCAAACCGGCCACGGCAACGTGATGCCGCAGTCTTTGCATGGCGGCCCCGGTCGTGCGGGGGGCGGCGAAGAATTGGGCGGTCAACGCGCCTTGAATTTCTACCACCGCCGCAGCGCCGTGCAAGCCAGCACGGCTGTTTTGTCGCAGTTGAATCCTGCTTAAACCAAGTTTGAAAAGAGTTTGAACCGAGTTTTAGCCGGGTTTTAGCCTCACGCCAGCCGCTTTTTTTCAAAGACATTTAAACGACATTTCAGCCCCATTACTGAAAACAGGGAACACCATGTCTCAAGACGACTTCATGGCCGAGTTGGCCTTGCCATCCGCCTTCAACTTTGCCGCGCATTTGTTGAAGGTCAACGGCGAGCGAGCCGACAAAACCGCCTTCATCGATGACCAAGGCAGCCTCCGCTACGGGCAGTTAGACGAGCGCGTGCGCCGACTGGCCGCCGGCTTGCGCGGCCTGGGCTTGCACCGCGAAGAACGCGTGTTGCTGCTGATGCACGACTGCAACGACTGGCCCGTCAGCTTCCTCGGCGCGATGTATGCAGGTGTGGTGCCCGTCGCCATCAACACCTTGTTAACAGCCGACGATTACGCCTACATGTTGGAACATTCACGCGCGCAAGCGGTGCTGGTTTCAGGCGCTTTGTTGCCCACCTTGACCGCGGCCTTGGTGAAGTCGGATCACGAGGTTCGCAAGGTGATTGTGTCTCGCCCCAGCGCGCCATTGCACCCCGCCGAAGTCGAGTTCGAGGCCTTTTTGCAAGCGCAACCGCCCTTGACTCAAGCGGCCAACACCAGCGGCGACGACCCCGGCTTTTGGCTTTATTCTTCCGGCTCCACCGGCCGCCCCAAAGGCACGGTGCATTCGCACGCCAATCCCTATTGGACCTGCGAGTTGTACGGCAAACGCGTTTTGAAACTCAGCCAACAAGACGTGTGTTTTTCAGCCGCCAAATTGTTCTTTGCCTACGGACTGGGCAACGGCCTGACCTTCCCGATGAGCGTGGGCGCCACCACCTTGTTGATGGCCGAGCGCCCCACGCCGGACGCCACCTTCAAACGTTGGTTGGGTGAGGTGGGTGGCCAGAAACCCACGGTCTTTTTCGGTGCCCCCACGGGGTTTGCTGGCATGTTGGCCCACCCCCATTTGCCAACACGCGAGCAAGTGGCATTGCGTTTGGTGTCTTCCGCTGGCGAGGCCTTGCCGGCCGAATTGGGCGAGCGGTTCCAGCGTCACTTCGGTGTGGACATTGTTGACGGCATTGGCTCCACCGAAATGCTGCACATCTTTTTATCGAACACGCCAGAGAAAGTTCGCTACGGCACCACTGGCTGGCCCGTACCCGGTTATGTGGTGGAACTCCGAGGGGACGACGGTCAAGCCGTGCCCGATGGTGAGCCGGGCGATTTGTACATACAAGGCCCGTCTGCGGCCATGATGTATTGGGCCAACCGTGAAAAAACCCGCGACACTTTTCAAGGCGGTTGGACCAAAAGCGGCGACAAATATGTGCGCAACGCGGACGGCACTTACACCTACGGCGGACGCAGTGACGACATGCTGAAAGTCAGCGGTATCTATGTTTCGCCTTTCGAAGTCGAAGCGACTCTGGTGCAGCACCCCGCCGTGTTGGAAGCCGCCGTGATTGGTGTCCCCGATGCCGAGGGCTTGACCAAAACCAAGGCCTTTGTGGTGCTAAAAGACCACGCCGAAGTGAGCGCGGAGGCGCTGAAAGCCTTTGTCAAGGACAAGTTGGCCCCTTACAAATACCCCCGCCAAATTGAGTTTGTCAAAGAGTTACCCAAAACCGCCACCGGCAAAATTCAGCGCTTCAAACTGCGGGCTCAAGAAACTGAAAACGCGGCTTAATTTCAAAGCTGCGTCAAACTGCTTCTGGCCCACACCTCGCCTACATCCCGCTCACATCCACCTCAGCCCATGGAAACTCAATTGGTCACGCTACCCGCTGTGTCTCCTTCAGACACAAGTCGAGCGCACGCCTTGCAAATTGAGTACGCGTGGTGCGGGTCTGAGAGCGTCCCTGAAAAGGAAGATCACCCGACGACCCCGCTGATGGTTTTTTTGCACGAGGGCTTGGGTTCTGTTTCAATGTGGCGGAACTTTCCCACGACCTTGTGCGCCGAGTTGGGGTGTCGCGGATTGATTTACTCGCGGCCCGGCTATGGTCAATCGACGCCGCGTGGACCCGACGAGCATTGGGGGCCCGATTTCATGCACCGGCAAGCCCAGCAAGTGCTGCCTTTGCTTCTAGAAACCCTGGGCATCGATTTATTTCAAACGCCGGTTTGGCTCTTTGGCCACAGCGACGGCGGCTCGATCGCCTTGCTGGCCGCTGCGCACCTGCCTGCGTTGAAAGGCCTCATTGTGTTGGCCCCGCATCTTTTTGTCGAAGACATCAGCGTCAACAGCATTGAAAAGGCCCGGACGGCCTACGCAGACCCGGCCACTGGCTTGCGACAGCGCCTGTCTCGATACCACGCCGACGTCGACTCTGCCTTTTGGGGTTGGAACACCATTTGGCTGCACCCCGAATTCAGAAGCTGGTGCATCACCCAAGAGCTGACGGCCATCCGCTGCCCGGTTTTGGCCGTTCAAGGTAGGGATGACGAGTATGGGACTTTGGCTCAAATTCAAGAAATTGCGAAGATACTGCCCACATGCGACTGGCGGGCTATTGATGACTGTGGCCACTCACCGCACAAAGACCAACCCCAAGTTCTGATTCAGTTAGTGAAGTCTTTTTTTCAGCAACATCAACAACCCTTATTGGAGACAAACCATGGATAAATTTCGTCGAACTGCTTTGGCCCTTGGTGCCTCACTCCTGGCCGCGGGCGCGCTGATGGCCCCGATGAGCGCGGCCCATGCCCAAGCCACTGCCCCCACCAATGCCAAACTCAAAGTGGGTTTGATGTTGCCTTACACCGGCACCTTCGCCTCCTTGGGCAATGCCATCGAAAATGGCTTCAGGCTTTATGTCACCGAACAAGGTGGCAAGCTCTCGGGTCGCGAAGTGGAGTTTGTCAAAGTGGACGATGAGTCCGATCCGTCCAAAGCCACCGACAACGTGAACAAGTTGGTCAAGCGCGACAATGTCGATGTGCTGGTCGGCACCGTTCACTCCGGTGTCGCCATGGCCATGGCCAAGGTTGCCAAAGAAACCAATACGTTGTTGATCGTTCCGAATGCCGGTGCCGATGCGGTGACCGGTGCCATGTGCGCCCCCAACATCTTCCGCAGCTCCTTCAGCAACTGGCAACCGGGCTACGCCATGGGCGAAGTGCTGGCCAAGAAAGGCGTGAAGCGGGTGGCCACCATCACTTGGAAATACGCCGCTGGCGACGAGGCCGTGCGTGGCTTCAAAGAGGCCTTTGAAAAAGGCGGCGGCACCGTGGTGAAAGAACTCAACCTGCCCTTCCCCAATGTTGAATTCCAAGCCCTGCTGACCGACATTGCCGCGACCAAGCCCGACGCGGTGTTCACCTTTTTTGCTGGTGGCGGCGCGGTTAAGTTCGTCAAAGACTATGCCGCTGCCGGTTTGAAAAAATCCATCCCGCTGTATGGCTCGGGCTTTTTGACCGATGGCACCTTGGACGCCCAAGGCGATGCTGCTGAAGGCTTGTTCACCACCCTGCACTATGCCGACAGCTTGAGCGTACCTAAAGACAAAAGCTTCCGCTTGAACTACGCCAAGACCTTCAAGCTCCAGCCCGATGTGTATGCCGTACAAGGCTATGACGCCGCGCAAATTTTGGCAATTGGCCTGAAGGCCACCAATGGCGA
Organism: uncultured Curvibacter sp.; assembly: GCA_903834975.1. Taxonomy (GTDB): domain Bacteria; phylum Pseudomonadota; class Gammaproteobacteria; order Burkholderiales; family Burkholderiaceae_C; genus Curvibacter. The sequence goes on along the minus strand of CAILKX010000157.1, from coordinate 13,852 downwards.
CGTCAGCAAAAAAGCCGAATTCGCAGCCGCGGTTGAAGCCGCCAAAATTGACAGCCCCCGCGGGGCCTTCACTTTGTCAAAAGCGCACAACCCCGTCCAAGACATTTACCTGCGCCAAGTGGAAGCCAAGGAAAACAAAATGGTTGGCATTGCGACCAAGGCCTTGAACGACCCCGCACGCGGCTGCAAGATGTAAATGTAAATGGACGAGTCGACCTTTTTAATTCAGTGCTTGAACGCGGTTCAGTACGGCTTGCTGCTGTTTCTGATCGCGTCGGGCCTGACCCTGATCTTCGGCATCATGGGCGTCATCAACTTGGCGCACGGCAGTTTTTACATGCTCGGCGCCTACATGGCCTATGCCCTGGCCCCTCTGGTTGCCAACACGTTTGGCGGCGGATTCTTTGCCACCTTGTTGGTGGGCGTGGGCTTGGCGGTCCTGTTGGGCTATGTGTTGGAATGGGCATTCTTCAGCTTCTTGTACCACCGAGAACACCTGCAACAAGTGCTCATGACTTACGGCCTCATCTTGGTCTTTGAAGAGGTCCGTAGCCTGTTGGTGGGCGACGATGTGCACAGCGTTGAAATCCCCGCTGGCCTGTCGGGCAGCCTGCCTTTGGGCGAGATGATGACCTACCCGGTTTATCGTCTATTTATATCGGGGGCTTGCTTGTTATTGGCACTGGGCATGTATTGGGTGTTTAAGTACACCCGCCTCGGCATGATGATCCGCGCCGGCAGCACCAACCGAGAAATGGTGCAGTCTTTGGGCATCGACATCCAATTTTTGAACCGCGTCGTCTTTGCGGCCGGCTTGGCGATCGCGGTCTTTGCCGGCATGTTGGCGGCGCCCGTGTCTTCGGTCTACCCCGGCATGGGCGACACCGTGCTCATCATCTGCTTTGTGGTGGTGGTGATTGGGGGCATTGGCTCCATCCGCGGCGCCTTGATGGCGGCCCTGCTGATTGGCGTGGTGGACACCTTTGGCAAAGTCCTGCTGCCCCAAGCCGCCGGCGTCTTGGTGTACGTTCTGATGGCCCTGATTTTGTTGTGGAAGCCCAGCGGGCTTTTCAAGGCCGGTTGAACCCTGAGTGCCCTCTTTTATGCCCACCCCTTCTTCAAAACTTTTTGTCATCGCCGCCTTCCTGTTGTTGGCGGTGTTTCCCACTTTTGCCAGTGCTTATGGGCTGGACTTTGTCACCAAAATCATGGTCTATGCCCTGTTCGCCCTGAGCCTTGAGTTGCTGGTGGGCTCGGTCGGCTTGGTGTGTTTTGGGCAAGCCGCTTTTTTTGGCCTCGGCGCTTACGCCACGGTCTGGTTCTCGCCTGAAAGCGACGCCGCCTCGATCGCCTGGTTGTTGCCCGCTTGTGTGGCCTTGGCCGCCGCCGCGGCATTGGTGATGGGCGCGCTGTCGCTCCGAACCAGTGGGGTTTACTTCATCATGGTCACGTTGGCGTTTGCGCAAATGGCCTATTACGTGGTGCACGACACGCCCCTTGGTGGCGGCAGTGATGGCATTTATTTGTTGTTCAAACCCGTTTTCAAACCGTGGTTGGATTTGGACAAACCCAACGCCCTCTACGGCTTCACTTGGGCTTGCTTGGTCGGCGTTTTTATTGTCCTGGCCTTGCTCAACCGGTCTCGCTTCGGGCGGGCATTGGCGGGCATTCGGGTAAATGCCCAACGCATGCGCGCCACGGGTTTTTCGACCTACCCTTATCAACTCGCTGCCTTTACTTTGTCGGGGGCGATTGCGGGCTTGGCTGGCTTTTTGTTCGCCGTCAAAGACGGTTATGTGAACCCGGAAATGTTGAGCTGGCACCTCTCAGGCGCGGTGCTGATCATGGTGATTTTGGGCGGCATCGGCCAACTCCGGGGCGCCTTGATCGGTGCGTTTGTTTTTGCCTTGCTGCAAGAGTTTTTTAAATCAGAATCAATTTTTGGCAACATGGCCAAGCACTGGCACTTGGGGCTGGGTTTGACCATCATGCTCAGTGTGATGCTCTTGCCACGCGGCTTGGTGGGCGTTCCTGAGCAAATCAAAAATCGCTTGAAAGGCAAGGCCCATGCAGCCCCTTGAAAACGACGCCACCGTGCTGATGCGCGGTCATCAAATCACCCGCCGTTGGGGCGGCTTGGTGGCCTTGAACCAAGTTTCCATCGACTTGAAAGCCGGCAGCCTCCACGCCGTCATAGGCACCAACGGCGCCGGCAAATCCACCTTGATCAACATCTTGTCGGGCGAGTTCCCGCCCTCTGAAGGACGGGTCGAATTGCTCGGCCAAGACGTGACCCAATGGCCCCAAGACCAACGAGCGCGTGCAGGCCTGGGGCGCAGTTACCAGCGCAACAACATCTACCCCCCGTTCAGTGTTTATGAGAACTGCCGCTTGGCCGCACAAGCCAATGACCAAAAACCATGGTTGTGGTGGCGCCCTGCTGAAAGCGCCGTCCAGAGTCGCGCAAAAGCGGAAGAAGTCATGGCGCGCTGCGGTTTGACGGAATGGCAAGATTGGCCCGCAGGACTGTTGTCGCATGGCCAAAAAAGGCAACTCGAAATCGCCATGTGTTTGGCCACCGAACCCCAGGTCTTGTTGCTGGACGAGCCGCTGGCCGGCATGGGCGCCGAAGAAACCGAGCGCATGCTGACTTTGCTCACCCAACTCAAAAAGGACCACGCGATCTTGTTGGTTGAACACGACATGGATGCCGTGTTCCGCATCGCTGACCGGGTCACGGTCATGGTCAATGGTCAAGTCATTGCCAGCGATGTCCCCGAGGCCATTCGTCAAAACCCCGCTGTTCAAACCGCCTATTTAGGTGAGGGCGAACACGCCGTAAACGCTTCATAAAGTCCTTAAAAATGACGAAACCGTTGCCTACAGAAGCCATTCTTGACGCCAAAAATCTACATGCCTGGTACGGCTCCAGCCATGTGCTTCACGGCGTCAATGTGCAACTTGGACGCGGCCAAACCTTGGGCCTTTTGGGGCGCAATGGCATGGGCAAAAGCACCTTGATCCGCACCTTGCTCGGCCACGTGACGGAGCGAGAAGGCCAGATTGCTTTTTTTGGCCACGATCTCTCTCACGCCAAGCCCCATGAAGTCGCCCGCGCTGGCGTGGCCTACGTGCCCGAAGGTCGCGGTGTTTTCCCGAACCTCACGGTGCGCGAAAACTTGGTCATGGCGGCCAAACCGAGTTTGAACCAACACCACGATGGCCAACAGGATTGGACCTTCGATCGGGTCATGGCCACCTTCCCCAGATTGCAAGAGCGGATCCAACACTTGGGCGGTCAGTTGTCGGGCGGAGAACAACAAATGCTGTCGATTGGCCGCGCCCTCATGACCCACCCTGGCCTGCTCATTTTGGATGAAGCCACTGAAGGCCTAGCCCCTTTGATCGTGGCCGAAATTTGGCGCGTGATTGGCGAAATCCGAGCCAGTGGGATCGCCACGCTCATCGTCGACCGGGACTACAAAAAAGTGCTGCACCATGCCGACTCCGCCGTGGTCTTACAAAAAGGCCAGGTGGTTTTGAGTGGCTCCGCCCAAGAAGTGGCGAACAGCCCTGAGTTGGCAGGATTCCTGAGTCTTTAATACAGCCGCTGTCTACAACTCAGAACGCGAGGGGCGCCAGGCCCCAACCGAATGGCTTGGTTTGGCTTTCAAAGTCAATTCGCTTCTTTGCCGGGGTCTTTGAAATTAGGCACGCTTTCAAACTCCACGTTCTGCCATTTGCCAGAGACGTTTTGCACCTTCCGGATGTAAATGGTTTGGATGATGTCACGGGTTTGCGGATCAATTGAAATGGGGCCGCGGGGACTAACCCAGCTAAGGCCTTTGGCCGCTGCCATGAAAACATCGCCGCCTGTTTGACCGCCGGTTTTCTCTAGCGTTTTGGCGATCAATTGCATACCGTCATAACCGCTCACCGACATGTAGTTGGGTCGATCTTTTGGATAGCTTTTGTAATAAGCGGCCACATAAGCTTTGTTTTCAGGCGAGGGATGAACCTCAGAGTATTGCAGTGAATTGACGATGCCCGCTGCGCCGCTGCCCAAACTGTCCAGCACATCTTCTTCGGTCAAATCTCCGGTGGCAATGATGCGGATATTGGCCTTGTCCAAGCCCCTTTCCACAAAGCCTTTCATGAAGGCCACTGTTTGATCACCAGGGGGAACAAACAAGAAAACAGCTTCGGGTTTGGCGTCCCGGATTCTTTGCAAGAAGGGAGCGAAATCTGGATTTTTAACGGGTGTTCTCACTTCACCCACAATTTCACCGCCCAGAGCCGTGAACGTCTTCTTGAACTGGTTTTCGGCATCGTGACCAGGGCCAAAATCGGCCACGAGGGTGAAGACGCGTTTGATCTTGTTCTTGGCGGCCCAACTCGCAATGGGCGCTGTGATTTGTGGCAAAGTGTGGGAGACCCGCAAAATGTAATTGGATTGTGTCGTGATAGACGACGTGGCGGCATTCATCACGATCATGGGAATTTTGGCCTGCGTAGCAATCGGTGCGACCGCAAAGGCGCTGGGTGTCAGACCAAAACCCGCCAACAATTCCACCTTGTCATTGACCACCATTTCTTGCGCCACCCGCTTGCTGATTTCGGGCGCCACTCCGGTATCGTCGCGGATGATCAACTCCACTTTACGCCCAGAAAAAGTGTCGCCATGTTCAGCCAAATAGAGCCGGGCGCCGTGTTCAATTTGTTTTCCGTAGGCGGAAAAAGGGCCGGTCATGGGCAGCACAAGTCCAATCTTCAAAGGCTCGGCCGCGTGGGCGCTTGTGATTTGAAGGCTGCCACAAATGAAGGGAATCAGGCCCACCATCAGGCTGTACAAAAAGCCAGATTTAAGGCCCCTGAAATTTTTAATGGGGTTCGCTTGAAGTTTGAACATGGTGTTGTCTCGGTGGTTTTAGTGAAAAAATTCTAGAGCCATTTTGTAAAAAAATTTTGGACATTCAGACGGGGGCAGCGCCCGACAATCCTTTAGGCGGCTTTGGCCTCAAGCCGCATCGATCTGAACCGCCGGCGCCGCCCGCTTGAACGCGTCTAATTTTTCGCAATGAAATACCACCTCGGAAATCAAGGGCCATCGGGACAGATCGACACCAAACCGACGGGCACTCTCGACCTGGGGAATGAGGTAGACATCGGCCAAAGTGGGCGTGTGACCAAAACTGAATCCTTGTCGCTTTGAATCACTTATAAGATGGGCTTCATATGCATCGAAGCCATCGCCAATCCAAGTGCCGCACCAACGGTTAATGGCGACTTCATCGGCGCCAAAATTTTTTCGCAGCATGTCGAGAATGCGCTTGTTGTTCACCGGATGGATGTCGCAGCCCACCAGACCCGCCAGTGCCCTGACCTGGGCACGGTCGTTCAGATCGCTGGGCAGCAGCGCTGGCTCGGGGTAGCGCTCTTCTAACCATTCGAGTAGGGCGACCGATTGGGTCAACACCCGGTCTTCATCCACCAACGCGGGCACAAGGCCTTGGGGATTGATCGCTTTAAAGGCCGCACTTGAATGCTCGTTTTTGCGCAAGTCAATGGCCACGTACTCATAGCTCAGTCCCTTTAAATTCAGGGCGATTCGCAACCGCTGAGAGGTCCCACTGCGAAAGAAATTGTAGAGTTTCAGCATGGTTTTTTAGGCAGGGCTGCCCACCGTCAAGGCCACCTCAGCCACGCCCTCTACACGACCCGTGATTTGGTCGCCAGGGACGACCGGCCCCACCCCTTCTGGGGTGCCGGTGTATATCAAATCGCCGGGCTGCAAGTGGTAAAAAAGCGAGAGGTCGGCAATCAATTCACGCACATTCCAAATCAGCTTGTCCACATTGGAGGACTGCTTGATTTGCCCGTTGACCTCCAAAGCAATGGCACCGCTTTCAATGATCAAGCCTGGCATCGGCACAATTTCTGAACAGACCGAAGATTGCTCCACGTCTTTTCCCAAATCCCAAGGACGCCCTTTGTCTCGCGCCACCAATTGCAAATCTCGGCGGGTCATGTCCAGTCCCGCGGCATAGCCGTAAACCAAGGTGTGGGCGTCTTCGGCTTTGACGCGAAAGCCCGGTTGGGCGATGGCGACCACCATTTCCATTTCAAAATGGTAGTTGCTGGTTTCAGACGGATACGCCACAGTAGCGCCCGAAGGCGTCAAAGTCTGGGGGGCTTTGGTGAAGTAAAAAGCTCGCTCCACCGACTTGTCCACCGGGCGCCCCATTTCGACGGCGTGGGCGTGGTAATTTCGGCCCACAAAAAAAAGACGGTTGATTGGAAAGCGCGACGCCAACCCTTTGATGGCCAAAGACACAGGGGGAGGCGGCGAGAACAGATAAGAAGACATGGTGTTGATCTTGTAGGACGGGTGCATTTGAGAGTGCTTTTGAGAAGGCGTGTTATGGCGCTTCAGCCGCGGTTTTCATACACACCCAACTTGCGGTGCAAGGGGGCTTCATCGGCCACGAACAAAAAGGCGGGTGTTGTCGCAGAACGGTTCTTTAGGGTCACCGCGGTGTAGCCTGGCGCACAGCAGGTGTCGGCCTCGACCAAAGTGAAGTCGGTTGCTTCGACTTGCACGTCGGTCTGGCCCTCGATTTGGTGGAACACTTGGGCAGGCGAGCGGGCGGGCAAGCGAAGTGTCTCGGCCGGGCGCAGCATCAGCGCATAAAAGCCCAAAATATTTTCGACATCTGCACCGGTTTCAGGGTTGACGTAGGTGAGCAGCACCGCTTCCCCCTTACTTTCAATTTCACTTTCACCTTCACCTTTTCCTTTTCTTTCACTCAGTGCCTCACTCAAAGAAAGCAACGCCGCTTTGGCATCGGCCCAGGGGTAGCGCAACATGGGGTAGGCCTTGCTTGAAGGCTGAAAAATGGGGGTTGGCACCAAGCCGCCGCGGGCAAAAGACTTGAAGCCCTGGCCTTCGCTGACGCTTTGGCTGGGGCCTTCCAGGTGGTATGAAGTTTCGGTGTAATAAACCAAAGGCAAGTCCAACACATCCAGCCAAATGACGGGGTCTTGGCCATCATGGCCGTGCTCGTGCCACAAGCCGGTGGGCGTCAGTATCAAGTCACCGCGCTGCATGGGGCACTTTTCGCCGCCGACCAGTGTCCAAGCGCCTTCTCCTTCAACCACCATGCGGACCGCATTGGGCGTGTGCCGATGTACCGGCGCTATTTCACCAGGCAAAAGCAGTTGCATGCCCAAATACATGGCCGCACTGGCCTGCATGTTGGTGAGGCCGTGACCGGGGTTGGCCAGCACCAAGACACGCCGCTCTGCCTTTTCAATGGGCGTTAATTCACCCGCCCGAATGAGCAGTTCTCGAATTTCTGCATAAGGCCAGTGCGTGGTCTGGGTTTTCCGAGTGGGGATGTTGGGCGGCAAGACGCCGCGAAGGCTCGGCCAAAGCGGGACCAGGTTGCGCTTGGTGAGTTCGTCGCGGTAGGTCTGAGGCAAGTCTTCTAGGCGCCCCAAAGTGTCAAAACGATCGTGTTCTTGCATGACATGGTTCCTTTAGCGTAGTTCAATCCAACTTCAACATCACGCGGCGGTTTTCAATGCGCACCACATAGGTTTTGATGTCTTCGGTCAAAGGGGCGCACAAGGCTTTGCCCGAGCAAACATCAAACTTGCCTTGGTGCAAGGGGCACTCAATTTCATGGCCCTCTAAAAAACCGTCGCTCATGCGGGCATGGCCATGGGTACAAATGTTATCGGTCGCGAAGACTTGGCCTTCGACTTCATAAAGAGCAATGTCTTTGCCCGCCACCAGCACGCCGATCACATCGCCTTGTGGCACATCGGCCAACGCGGCCGCGTCTATCCATTGATCACTCATGGGGTATTCCTTAAATGGGGTAGATGAGGGAGTTGGCGATCATTTCGCTGTCGTAAACACACAAACGAGACAAAAACTTCAGCCCATCGGGTGTTCGCAAAATAACATCGTGGTAGTAACCCACATTGAAGACTGTTGACTCGCCGTCGTATTTGGTCCGGATCACGGTGTAGTTGGCTTCGGAGGTGATGCGCTCTCCCTCAATGCCTTGCTCAATCGACAAAATTCGTGGTGTGCCAACGATGTGGCGTTGGTAATAAGGGTCGTGGTAGAGGGTTTCTTTGACGCCGTAAACGCGGTCTCGAATCATGTTCTTGCTCTCCAAGGCCAGCAGGCACAAAGGCAGACCCTGCTCAAAGTTCTCACGCGGTTGCAAGCGATAAACGCCTTCCTCAACGAAGAAATCGGGCCAACTTTCCCATGCCGGAGAGTCGCAGACCATGGCGTAGTCACTGTAAAGGGTGAGCAACTCATAGTATGTTTTGAAGTCAACCATGTTCATTCCCCCATCACTTTGCGCCAGTACTGGTACATGCCACGAATCAAAGTTTCAGTCACCATGTGATCGGCATCGCCGATATCGGTGCCACCCATTTCGATGAGTGTGCGGTGCGAAGGCTTTGACTCAAAGCCCTCTTGCGACCATTCAATCACTTCGCCGTCGTCGGCTGAGACAAAGCCGGCCGGACCAAACAAGTTGGCCTGAATCAAGCGACGCTCTTTCATCTCAGTCGTGTCGTCTGCAAAACCGAAATGCGTCCAAACAAAATCAAAGGAGCCCTGTCCGTTGGGCTGAATGTGGCGAGTCGAAACGCTGTTGACCTGTTGCTGAATGATGACGCTGGGGAAAAGGGTGGTCATGACCGCTGTCGGGCCGCCCCACCAAGGCTCGGGCACGATGTCGAGCAAGCGCGGGTCATTGAGCTTCATTTGATCTTTGAAACTGTCCACGCCTGACACCACATCGGCGTTCTTACCACCTTGGCCTCGGGTTGAGATCATGGCGGCGTGACGGAAGTGTTCGTCCATTTTCAGTTCTGACTTGTTGTCAGCGCGCCAAAGACCAAAGGTGGAAAACCAGGTGTGCAGCAGACCGGGGTGGTACGGATCCTTGATGTTTTCTTGCATCAACTTCCAATTGCCCGGGATGCGCTGCCGACGGTAACCCAGAATTTCGAGCTTTCGGCCATCAAAAACACGGTCGAAGTATTTGAGAATCGTCGGCCCGAGGAACGTCTCCAAAGGTTCAACCTCATGGTCAAATGACGCAAATACGACGCCGCCGCGAACCGCCACTTTCAGTTTGGTGAGGCCATGATCAGCCACTTTGAAGTCCTTTGGCATGCCCCCGTTGACCTTGCCTTCTTGCTTCACCCCGCGCAAAAAAGGAACGCCCTGCAAGTCGCCCTTCAGGTTGTAATTCCACTGGTGATAAGGACAGAAAAAGTCTTTTGCATGGCCATGCCGTTCACGGCAAAAGCGCATGCCGCGGTGAGCGCAAACGTTTTCAACCACATTCACATGGCCTTCAGGGTCGCGCACCATGATGACAGAGCGCTCGCCCACCACGGTACGACGAAAATCACCGGCGTTCGGGATCTCCGCCTCCAGCCCCACGTAGCACCAGTGGCCGTTGTAGAAAAAGCGGTCAAGTTCCTTTTTGTAAAGGTCTTCGCGGGTGTAGGCCCAAAATGGTACTCGGCTCGTTCCTTCGCCTGCCCAAACAGGGCTTTCCGGGAACACAGTGGGGTCATCTCTCATGCGCAGTCTCCTAATCGTTGCTGGGGTAAAACGCGTCCGCGTGCACTTGGGTGGGCAAAATGCCCATTCGCGTGACGAGCAAATTGAGGGCTTCGACCAGGGGGGGGGCGCCACATAAGTAAGCCCGCCATCCGGTCAAACGTTCGAAATCTTTTTCAATGGCATCGGTCACCAGACCGCTTCGAAGGGCCCACTTTTCTTGGCCTTGTTCTGCATCTGACGTGGTGCCCGAGGCCACCACGATGTGGATGCTTAAATTCGAGTGTGCCTCGGCCAATGCCTTCAAGCGTTCGGCGTCATAGATATCGGCCACACTGCGCACACCAAAATAAACATGAATCGGGTTTCGCATGCCTTGCGCCAAAGCACCGCGAACAATCGACAACACCGGGGCCAACCCGGTTCCGCCTCCCACGCACAACAGGGGGCCTGTGTGCTTTTGTCTCAGGTAGGCCGTGCCCAAAGGGCCACTTATTTTCAGCGTAGCGCCGACTTTCAGTTCCTCAAAAATATAGGCCGTAACCCGCCCCTCTGGGACACGGCGAACCTGAAACTCCCACTCATCGTCATCGGGCAAGCAGGCCATGGAATAAGGGCGAATGTGCTCCGGTGTGAACTGCAGCATGGCGTACTGACCAGGACTGAAGGCCATGGGCTTGGCGAGCTTGACCCGAATTCGGCGGATGTCGTGCGTGGCCTGCTCAATCGCTGTGACCGTGCCTTTGACGATTCGGGCTGGGTGCACCACCACCTCATCCACTTCGGGTAATTCAATCGAGCAGTTGTCAGTCAGCATCGCTTGGCAGGCCAGCACATAGTTGTCCTGACACGCAGGTGAACGGCCCAGCTCGGGGCCACTGTCTCGCACCTGTCCCAAGACCACACGGCAGCGACAAGTGCCACAGCGACCCGAGAGGCAGCTGTAAGAAATCGGCAAATGGTTTTCTCTGAGCACCTCCAGCAAATTTCGGCCGCTTGGGATGTTCAAACGCAAATTGAAGGGCTCGACGACAAGTTCCATGGTGTTGAGGCAAATGCCTATTGCTCCTATTCGGTCGATTTTGGTGAAACGATCGATATAAGTCCATGCACTAAAACCCATAGTTAAAATCACCAATGTGAATAATTGAAAATAATCCATGGAAAATTTCAGGGCTGCGGCCATTCGCTCGAAAATTCAAAAGTAAGGTCACCATGGATCTGCGTGACCTTGATCTGAACTTGCTGGTGGTTTTCAATCAGCTGCTGCTGGACCGCAGCGCCTCCATCGCTGCTGAGAAGTTAGGCTTGACGCAGCCCGCGGTCAGCAATGCCCTGAAACGACTTCGCGCCGCATTGCAGGACGATCTTTTCTTGCGCACCTCGCGTGGCATGGAGCCAACGCCTTACGCCTTACATCTGTCGGAGCCAGTGATTTATGCATTGAATGCGCTCCAAACCGCTTTCAACACCCGCGACTCTTTTGACCCATTGAGCAGCACGCGCACTTTCCAAATCGCCATGACCGATATTGGCGAGATGTATTTCATGCCCCCGCTGATGGCGGCGCTGGCGAAAGAGGCTCCCGGGGTCCGCATCAGCACGGTGCGACCCCATACGGGCAAGCTTAGGGACGACATGGCGTCGGGCACCGTCGATGTGGCGCTTGGCTTGTTGCCCAACTTGCAAGCTGGTTTTTTTCAGCGCCGTTTGTTTCGCCACCCCTACGTCTGCGTCTTTCGCGAAGACCATCCCGTGGCCAAGGCCCCGCTGACGCTCAAGCAATTTTGCGAGTTGGACCACGTCGGCGTCTTGGCGGCCAACACAGGACATGGTGAGATCGACGGCTTGTTAGAGCGTGCGGGCATTCAACGCCATCTCAAGCTGATGCTGCCTCACTTCATTGCAGTTGGGCATGTCCTGCAAACGACCGATCTGATCGCCACCTTGCCAGAAAGATTTGCCGAGCGGTGCCGAGTCCCGTTTGGACTGGTCACTTCACCACATCCCGTCAAACTGCCTGACATCGCCATCAACCTTTTTTGGCACGCGAAGTTCAACCGCGATCCTGCCAATATTTGGCTAAGACAGCGCTTGGTTGAATTGTTTGCCGACAGTGAGGTGGCCCAACACCGAGTGCGCGGGTCGAAGCCAAAAGTGACTTTGAATAAGCCTTAGCCCCAGGTCGATTGCCAACGCCCTGTTTTATCTTGAAGCACGACGTCCACGCCCCAATACGCGGCGAGTGGTTGGATCTTTTCTGGGGGGGCCATAAAAAAAACCTTGGTCAAGCCATCGGCCAAAGTGCAACTGGGCGCGATCACGCTGACGCTGGCCCAATGAGTCGGCGAGAGCCCCGTGCGGGGGTTCACGATGTGGTGAAACCGGCGGTCTGCGCTGAATGCCGTGTGCGCCTCTGACGAGGTGGCGATGGCGCGGCCATCGCTGACCCAAACGGGGGCAGGTTCATGACCGCGAACCGACTCCATGCCGAGCCGCCAAGGGCCGTCGGCGCTTTCGCCCAGCAGCGTGGTTTCACCCACATCGAGCAAGGCCTGTCGGATGCCCCGGCGTTGCAGCGCTGCTTTGGCAGCGTCCGAGGCAAACCCTTGGGCAATGCCATTCAACGACACGGCCATGCCGGCACGCAAGCGAATGAGGTCGGGGGCCACCGACAAGCCTTGCCAGCCCACCTGTTGGCAAGCCACTGCCAGACGCGCACGCAGGTCTTTGGGCAGGCCTGAACTGAAGGGGGATGAATGGGGGGATGAATGGGGGGATGAAGGCGCGGTTTTTTGATCGAACGCTTCAATCCCTTGGCCTTTCAGCCAGGCCGTCCAAGCCAGCCAGATCGGCTGCATGGTGACGTCAAAAGCGCCGCGGCTTTTTTGAGAAATGGTTTGAGACAGGTTCAGAATTTTGAATAAATCCGGGGGCGGGTTCTGCAAAAAACCTTGCCGATTGAGTTGGCTTAGCGCACTGTGTTCATCAAACAAACTCATCAGTTGTTCCACTTGCCGAATGGCTTGAACGGCCTCGCTCAGGGCCAAGTGCAACACGCCCTCCTCTGCATGGCCGGCCCGCAACCAAAGCGTGGTGCCAAAGCCTTGAAGCAGTTTTTCTCGCCAAATCAGTGACTTTGAAGAAGGCGACTTTGAAGGACCTTTGCTTTCAGCAGCGCGTGCCAAGCCGCTGGCGGTCATCATCGCTAAGCCCAGGCCAAGGCTGGAACGAAGGCATTGGCGTCGTGTGGAAAAGGGGTTCATGAAGCAGACTCAGCCAAGATGGGGATGATTCGTTTTTTGCGCTCTTGAATCAAGGGCAAGCACTGTTGGTCGTCTTGATAAATCGAGACGCAATCCAAGCATTGAAAACACTCGGCGTAATCCACTTGCCCTTTGGGGTCGATGGCCTGGTATTCACAGCGGTGTCGACAGGTTTGGCAGGGACTTCCACATTCTGGGCGGCGCGCGATCCAGCCCCACCGCTGCAACACATTGACGCTGGCCAACGCCGCGCCCAAGGGGCAGATGTAGCGGCAATAGCCGCGGTAAACCACCAGGCTCAAGACCAAGCAAGCCACAGCCCACAGCACAAAAGGCCAGTCGCGCACAAAGTAAGCGCTGATGGCGGTTTTGAAAGGCTCGACTTCGGGGGCCATTTCAACCAGGCCTTGACTCCAGCCCCATTCGGGCCATTGAGCCGCCATCAAGGGCAAGCCCACAACCAGAATCAACAACCCGTATTTGATTTTCTTCAAACGCAAATCCCACCCGGTTTTGAGACGCTTGTGTTGCCAGCCCAGCGCTTGAACCAAGTCGCTCAAGAGTTCTTGCAACGCACCAAAAGGACAGAGCCAACCGCAGAAGGTGCCTCGGCCCCACACGAACAAGGTGACGCCCACATAAAGCCACAACAACACCGTCATCGGGTCGTTCATGAAGAAGCCCAATCCTTCGCCTTGACGCAAGGCGTCGAGAGCAGCGATCACATTCACAATGCTCAGCTGCCCTTGCGCCATCCAACCTGTAAAGACCAGCGTGAAGAGCAAATAAAACCGCCTGAACCACAACAACCTTTGGGGCTTCTCGCTCAACCAAGCTTGTCGAATCAAGCCCACGGTCAACACCGCCAAAGCGCTCAGGAGCACGACAATTTCCAAAATTCGCTCCTCCCAGGTGCCCATCCAAGGTGTGTCGATCAGGCGAGAAATCGCCATGCGCAGGGAGCCAAAGTGATAAGGCAAGG
>CAILKX010000156.1 GCA_903834975.1 uncultured Curvibacter sp. | reverse complement strand
AGGGCCGACAGGTCTTCTTGGAACGAGGCGATTTGCGAATCGTTGAGGTTCTTCTTCCAGTTGAACGAAGGCGAGCAGTTGTAAGACAACAACTTGCCGGGGTTGGCAGCCAACACGGCCTGGGCGAATTCCCGGGCAAAGCCAATGTCAGGCACGCCGGTTTCGCACCACACCAAGTCGGCGTAAGGGGCATAAGCCACGCCACGGCTGATGGCCTGCTCCAAACCATTCTTGACGCGGTAAAAACCTTCTTGCGTGCGTTCGCCAGTCAAGAAAGGTTGGTCGTTGGCGTCGTGGTTCGAGGTGATCAGGTTGGCGGCTTCGGCATCGGTACGGGCCAAGATGATGGTGGGCACGCCCATGACGTCGGCCGCGAAACGCGCTGAAATCAGTTTTTCGCAGGCTTCTTGTGTGGGCACCAAGACTTTGCCGCCCATGTGGCCGCATTTTTTCACGGCGGCCAATTGGTCTTCAAAGTGAACGCCAGCAGCGCCTGCGCTGATCATGTTCTTCATCAATTCAAAGGCGTTCAAAACACCACCAAAACCGGCTTCAGCGTCGGCGACGATGGGCAAGAAGTAGTCGATGAATTGGGCGTCGGAGGGGTTGATGCCACGTGACCATTGAATTTCGTCAGCGCGCTTGAAGGTGTTGTTGATGCGGCGAACCATGGTGGGCACCGAGTCATAAGCGTAGAGCGACTGGTCGGGGTACATGGTTTCTGAGGTGTTGCCGTCAGCGGCGACTTGCCAGCCCGACAGGTAAACCGCTTCCAGGCCAGCCTTGGCTTGTTGCATGGCTTGGCCCGCGCTGATGGCGCCGAATGCGTTCACATAGCCCTTGTTGGCGCTGCCGTTGATTTTGTCCCACAACTTGGCAGCACCCCGTTGGGCCAAGGTGTTTTCAATTTGCACGCTGCCACGCAAACGCACGACGTCAGCAGCGCTGTAACCGCGCTTCACACCCTTCCAGCGGGGGTTGTGGGCCCAGTCGTTTTCGAGGGCGGCAATTTGTTGTTCGCGGCTGAGTTGTTCAGTCAAGGATTGAGGCATGGTGTTCACTCCGTTCGGGTTAAGAAAAAACAAAATAAAGATCAACAGGGACAGGTGAACTTTAGTCTTATATAAGACACAAAACAAGACTTATGTCTTATATAAGAGTTTTTTTATTTGGTTTAAATTCAATGACTTAATGTGGTAATTTCACATTAAGAAATTAATTCGACGATTGTGAAAATTCCGAAGCAAACTTTGAACAGATATTTTTCACAATACGGGAAATTGAACGCACCATGAAAAAAGCCACTGGGCAAGGCACCAGTGGCTTTTCGGCAGTTTGAAAAGCAGCCGTTTTACTTGACCTCAATCGCCCAATCGGCGGTGGCGCGGCGAACTTTGGGCAATTTTTCCAACCAATCTTTGCCCGTTTCGCGGTAACCCAAGGGCAACAAAATCACACTGCGCAGGCCTTTGGCACTCAGGCCCAAGATCTCGTCGACTTTGGCAGGGTCAAAGCCTTCCATGGGCGTGGCGTCAACGCCTTCGGCGGCCGCCGCAATCATCGCGGTGCCCAAGCCAATATAGGCTTGGCGCGCCGCGTGCTCAAAATTCTTTTGAGCGTCGCGGGCCAACGAGCTGTCAATCAAGCGATCGCGGTAAGCGATGGACGCCTCGGTTTCGCCGCCGCGTTCTTTGGCCATCAGGTTGAACATGTCCATGATGCGTTCGCGGGTGTAGTTGTCCCATGCGGCAAACACCAACACATGCGAACCTTCGGTCACTTGGGCTTGGTTGTACGCAGCGGCTTGAAGTTTTTGGCGCACTTCGGGGTTCGTCACCACCAACACATCGTAGGGTTGCAAGCCGCTCGAGCTGGCGCTCAAACGGGTGGTTTCCACAATGCGGTCGACCTTGTCTTGCGGCACGGCTTTGCTGGGGTCCATTTTCTTGGTGGCGTAGCGCCATTTCATCAAGTCGATCAAATTCATGTTTTTTCCGGGAAGTTAAATAAATCAATGCTTATTATTGCTGCTTGGCAAAATGGGGGCGCTGAGCCGCTCCAATAACCTTAATTAGCCCCGTCACAACTTCCCGCCACCTTGACTGATTTAACTCTTTTCATGGTCGCAGCATACGGAGCGCTGCTGCTGCTGACCTTGGTGTTCAAAGGCCCCGTATTGAAAGGGCCTTGGTTGTTTTTGTTGCGCTCTTTTTTTCCCAACTGGAAATTTTTCCATGCAGTGGGCCGCGTACCGCATTTGTATGTACGGGGTTTTGTAGGCGGAAAGGCAGCAGGAGAAGCACCAAGCGAGGGCTGGACAGATTGGCAACTCGTCTACCCGCGACGCGCCAGAAGCCTGGGTGACTTGTTCCACAACGCCGAAACCAATTTACTGCTGGCGCAGCAAAATTTGGTCGACCATTTCTGGGCCGACTTGGTCGATTTGCCCGACGGCGCCGACGCGCGTCAATTGGTCTCCTTCGCCATGGTCGATCGGCTGGCGTTGAACAACACTTTGGCGTGTTGGCCAGAGGCGACCCAAAGGCAATTCGAGTTGCGCATGGTGCTTTCCGACCCCAAGGACACGCTTGGAAATAACCCCGCGGACTCCGAAACCATGCTGACCACGCCGGTGTTGCCATGCCAACGTTGAGCCTTCAAACCGGGAACCCGCTCGCCGCCGATCTGTCGGGGTTCACGCCCCTCATGGCCATGGCTTTGGCGATCCTTTTTACATTGAGCTGGTTGATTCAAACTGCAGAATTTGCTCAAATTTTTCGAATGCTTCCCCGCAACGCCGACTCTAAGCCCATGGCGACAGGTTTGCCCATGGAGACAAGTTTGCACCAACCGCTTGATTGGTGGGACTGGTCATTGCAGCGAGCCGATATTCCCAACCCCACTTGGCGCCGCTTGGCAGATACGCTCTACAGCCCCACCGGCCTGCGCTGGCAACTGTGGCTGCGCGCGGGCAGTGGTTTGGCGCTGCCCTGGCTCGTTTACTTGAGCTTCAATAGGGGCTTCCCTATCGCCACCGCCTTGTTTCTGAATGTTGGTCTGCTCCTTGCGTTGCAACTCCTCATGCTGATTCGATGGCGTGGTGCGTTCAATGGCGGCAGCGACTTCATGACCTTGATGGTCTTGCTGGGCTTGTTCATCGCGGCTGGCGTTAACCTCCTTAGCGCCCCTAACCTCAACCCTGCCCTCGGCTGGCGCGCTGGCTTTGCCTTCATCGCACTGCAAGCCATCAGCTCGTATTTTTTGTCTGGAAGCGTCAAACTGCTGCGCCCTGAATGGCGCAATGGCCGCGCCTTGACCCTATTCTTGAACGAAGCCGTGCGCGGCCCGCTTCCTCCCGGCCATTGGTTAAGGCAAGCTGGGTTGGCGAGGTTGGGTTCTTGGGCTTTCATTCTCTGGGAATGTGCTTTTCCGCTGGCCTTGCTTCATGCCGAATGGGCGTTGTTGTTTTGTCTCGTGGCGGCGGTTTTCCACTTTTTGGTATTCTGGTTTTTTGGATTGAACCGTTTTTTCTGGGCCTGGTTGGCCACATTTCCTGCCATCATCTGGTGTGCCGCCGCACACTGGAATTAACCTTCACCAATTTCATTCCTTCACCATGCTCGACGCCCAAGCCCAAGCCCTCTTAGACCTCTTGACCAGCCGCAATGTGGCGCCCTTTTATTCTTTGGCAGCGGCCTCCGCGCGTCAGCTTTACCGCGAACGCCGTGGTTTAACCCAACCCGACGCCGAGGAAGTTGAACACGTTCAGCACCACACCCTCGATGTTCCGGCCACCTCAGAAACCGCCGCCGCTCAGATTCAATTGCGCGAGTACCAGCCCAAAAGATTGGCAACGATTCAAGCCCCCTCGCCCGCCTTGGTTTACTACCACGGCGGCGGTTGGACCATTGGCGACTTAGAAACCCACGATGTGCTTTGCCGCAGCCTCGCCAATCGCTCGGGTTGTGTGGTCTTTGCGGTGGACTACCGCCTTGGCCCCGAACACAAATTTCCCGCCGCTTTTCATGACGCCGTGGCCGCCTTTAATTGGGTGTCTCAACAAGCGGGCCCGTTGGGCATCGACCCCAAACGCATCGCCGTGGGCGGTGACAGCGCCGGCGGCAATTTGGCCGCCGCTGTGAGCTTGGCCTTGCGCCAGGCCACTCAAACCGACAGCGCCAAAAATAGCCCCGCCTACCAACTCCTTATTTACCCCGCCACCGACCTGCGCGCCGTGGCCCCTTCACACACCACCAACGGCTCTGGCTTCTTGCTCGACAACTTAACCATTCAATGGTTCACCCAAAACTACTTGGCCAAAGCCGAAGACGCCAACGATTGGCGCGCCTCGCCCGCGCTGGCAACCGCCTTCAAGGGCCTGCCCCCCGCTTTGGTGTTGACCGCCGGCTACGATCCCTTGCGAGACGAAGGCCGTGAATACGCCGACGCCCTCACGCGTGCCGGGGTGGCGTGTGAATACATTTGCTTTGAGCGTCAAATTCACGGCTTCATCACCATGGGGCGAATCTTGCGCGAATCACACACCGCCATTGACCTTTGTGCTGCGGCCCTGCGTCGGGCATTGGCTTGAAAATGATCTTCCAATCTGTTTTTTCAAACGTCTTGGCTTTTGCCTTGACCGTGACCGCTTTTAACGTGGCTCAGGCACAACTGGCCCCCGTCAGCCCCACCATCACCGTGGTGGGCCAACCGCCCCCGCCGCCGATTGTCGAAATGAAGCGCAACCACACGCCGGGTCAAGTTTGGCTGCCGGGCTATTGGGATTGGAATGGCCGGACCTTCATTTGGCAAGCCGGCCACTTTGACCACGAGCGACGCGGCCAAATTTATGTGCCCACCACCTGGCAATCCGTAGGTAATGGTTGGGCCATGGTCCCTGGGCATTGGGTGGCCCAGTAAAAAAGGGAACTGCAGTTGGGTACTGTGGGGTATGGAGGCGTATAGAGGGCGATTTATTGAACCCGCCCGTAGGTGTCGTCGAACCGGACGATGTCATCTTCACCCAAATAGGAGCCCGACTGCACCTCAATCAACTCCAAAGGCACGCGGCCTGGGTTGGATAACCGGTGGGTGACGCCCAGCGGAATGTAGGTGCTCTGGTTTTCGCTCAGCAGCAGCACTTGGTCGCCATTGGTGATTTCTGCCGTGCCTTTGACCACAATCCAATGCTCGGCGCGGTGGTGGTGCATTTGCAAACTCAGGGACGCGCCGGGTTTCACCATGATGCGCTTCACCTGAAACCGGGCGCCCATGTCGATGCTGTCGTACCAACCCCAAGGGCGGTGCACTTTGCGGTGCAGGGTCTGTTCACCGCGCTTTTGTTCGTTCAACAAATTCACAATTTGCTTGACTTCTTGGCTCTTGCTTCGAGCCGACACCAACACCGCATCGGGCGTTTCGACCACGACGACATCGTCCAAACCCACCACACTCACCAAGCGTGATGTGGCGTGCACCAAGGTGTTGCGGCTGTCTTTGATGATCGCGTCACCGCGAAAGGCGTTGCCATCGGCGTCTTTTTCGGCCACTTGCCAAACCGCTTCCCAAGCGCCCAAATCGTTCCAGCCAGCATCCAAGGGCACCATGGCCAAGGGAATGTCGGCCAAGTCGGTGTTGCCAGGAATCTTTTCCATCACGGCATAGTCAATGGATTCTGAGGGCACCGCTGCAAATTCGGCTTTGCCGGGTCGCACAAAAGTGGCGCTGGTGCTGTTGTCGACAGCGCGGGCCGCAAAGGCCGCTTGGGTCGCGGCCAAAATGTCGGGGCGGGTGCGCTCGAGGGCTTTCAGCCAAACGCTGGCCTTCAGCACAAACATGCCGCTGTTCCAAAAGTACCCGCCGTCGGCCAAATATTGAGCCGCCGTTTCGGCGTTGGGCTTTTCGACGAACTGGGCCACGTTCCAAATGCCGTCGCTGGCCTTGGCAACATGGGCGTGGATGTAACCATAGCCCGTCTCAGGCCGGTCAGGGGTAATGCCCAAAATCACCAAAGTGCCCTGCTCTGCTTGTCGCACTGCGGTTTGCAAAGCCGCTTGAAAAGCAGGCTCGTTCGTCACGGTTTGGTCGGCAGGCGTCACCACCATCACCGGGTCTTGGCCTTCTGCCGTGGCTTGCAAGGCGGCCAAAGTCAAAGCAGGCGCGGTGTTGCGGCCAATGGGCTCCAACAACAATGCGCTCAGGGGCAAACCAGTTTCTCGCAACTGGTCGACCACCAAGAAGCGGTGCTCGTCGTTGCCAACCACCAAGGTGGGCTGAACCTGAATGTCGGGGGCAGCTAAACCATTCAAACGACGGACCGCTTGCTGAAACAAGCTGTGCTCGCCAGAGAAGACCAAAAACTGCTTGGGGAAACCAGCGCGAGAGAGCGGCCACAAGCGGGTGCCGCTGCCACCCGCCATGACAATGGGCAAAATGGAAAGGGATTTCATTCGTCCATTATTTCACGGCGTGATCGCAATTCCTCGGCCATTTCTTCAAAAACCGTGTCCCAATCGTTCCAACGCGTTTGTCGGAACAAACGGTGGTTCGGGTACCAGGGGCTGTCGGTGCGGCCCAACAACCAACGCCAATCCGGCACATGGGACAACGCCACCCAGGTGGGCCTGCCCAAAGCGCCCGCTAAATGGGCCAATGCGCTGTCGCTGGTAATGACCAAGTCCAAGGACATCATGACGGCCGCAGAGTCCATGAAGGCACCGTCGCCCACATCGAAGTCGGGGCCGAGGTCTTCGACCTCCATGCCCTCTGGCAAGTGGGCCAATTGCTCGGAACCAGCGCCTTTTTGCAAACTGATTAAACGAACGCCTTTAATTTGGGCCAATTTCTCAAACTGCGCGACATTGAATGAGCGCCCCCGGTCCAAAGGCCCCAAGCTGCCTTGCCAAGCGATACCAATTTTGAAACCTTCCACGCCGATGCGCTTTTGCCAAAGGGCCACTCGTTGCGCATCTGCTTTGAGGTAGGGTTCAGGCGTCGAAGCGTTGTCGAGGCGGGTGCCCAAAACGCCTGGCAAGCTCAACAAAGCACAATGAAAATCCGTCTCAGGCAAAGGCCCTTTGCCTTTTGCATGCCAAGACTTCACGCCTGAAAGGCCACCCAAGACGCCTTGCAGAACAGGCGGCACTTCAAACACCACGGCTGCGCCGCGTTGGGCCACTTGGGGCACATAGCGGGCGAATTGAAGCGAGTCGCCCAAGCCTTGTTCGGTTTGAACCAAAATTGACTTTCCCGCTATGTTTTCTTGGCCCGTCCAGCGCTTGGAGCCATTGGGTGTGAAGTGACCTGCACTCTCAGCACGGCGTTTGCGCGCTTCGTAATGCGTCCAACCCGCCTCCATTTGGCCTTGTTGCAACAAGGCCAAGGCCAAATTGAACTCAATTTCAGCCGAAGTCGGCGCCAACTGATAAGCCCTTTGCTGGTGGGCCATGCCTTGTTCGTGTGAGCCCATCTCCCGCAGCACTTGGCCCAAGTTCGAGTGAACTTGGGCGTTGTCGGGGGACAATACCAAAGCCGAGTGGTAACTGTCCCTCGATTCCTCGAGCCGCCACAGCGCCCGCAAGGCGTTGCCACGGTTCAAATGGACCTCTGAGCGCTGAGGCCCTCCGCCAATGGCTGCGTCAAAATCGGCCAAGGCGAGTTCAAATTTCTGTTGGGCACCGTAAGCCATGCCCCGGTTGCTCAGCACGCGCCAAGTTTGGCCCTCCAACCCGCACTCCAAAGCACGGGTGTAGCAATGGACCGCCGAATCAAACGATTTCAGCTCTTGCATGACCACGCCCAAATTAAAGTAGGCATCGCCGTAGTGGGGAGAAGCGGCTAAAGCCTTTTGGTAACAGGTAACAGCTTGGTCAAACTCCCTTAAGTCACGGTGCAAGTTGCCCAAATTGCTTAAAACCAAGGGCCAATCCGGTCGGTGTTTCAAAGCCTGCTCGTAGCCACTGCGAGCGCGCTCAAAGTCACCCTGCAAGTGCCAAACCAGAGCCCGATTGGCCTGGGCATGGAATTGATTGGCATCAATGAGTGTGGCCACGTCATAAGCTTCACCGGCCTCAGCGTTTCGCCCCAAGGCCAACAAAGCGTCACCCCGACGTGTGTGCGTTTCAGGGTCAATCGGGCGGTAATCACTCAGCACCTCAAAACACATCAAGGCACTGGCGTGGTTGCCCAGTTGGCTGAAAACTTGGCCCAAATTCGAATAAGCGGAAGGTTCATTCGGGCGCAACTCCAAGGCCCTTTGGTACCAACTAAGGGCCTCAAAAGCATTGGATTCCTGCAAGGCCAAACTGCCCATCAATTGGGCCGCACCAAAGTCGTTTGGCTCCATTGATAACGCGTGCAAACACAGCGAGCGTGATGCACTCAAATTACCCTTGCGCCATAAAAGAATGGCATCTGCCACCAGATCGGCCTGCGCCCGATCCGCTGCATCCAGATCTGGCCGGATGCCGGGGCCCATTTCTGGGCTTTGTTCGCGTTTAGATGAAGGATGGTTTTGCACTTGAAATCTCTTTTCCGTGCACTTTGAATCGGTTTGATCGCCAAATACTTAAGTACTCAAGTAATGGCCAATCGGACCGATTAATAGGGGCAATGACAATTCTCAGCGTCACCGCCGCTTCAACCAACTACTACGCCACGGCACCCTCGGGTCCGGTCAGTGTGGCTCAAGCTTTGTCAAAACTGGCGGCCAATCCCCGACTCAAACTGAGCATCTCAGACAGCACGCAAAACATTCAAAACAACATTGACCTGCTGAATCAGTACAAAAACAACTTGACCGCTCTGGCTCAGACAGACGCTGCGACCAACTTCTCTCTTTCCGCCAGCACCTTTAACAAGGTTTCTGGGTTATTGAACAAAATTACCACCAATTATCTTGTTGACGTCAGCGCAGCTGGCACAGCCAGTGTCGCTGGCTTAAACAGCAATAACCATGTCAACAGCTACACAGTCAGCGACATCAGCACCAACATTGCGAGCCAAATAGCCACCTTAAACAACAGCAAACTGACCAGTGTCAGCTTGCTGGATTCTCAGAACTTGGTGAAATTAACCGCCACACAGTTCGCTGCCAACAGCAGCGTTATTGGCAAAATGACAGGCTCCAATGGGTTCAACGTCAGTGCCGCCACGGTGGCTCAAGCCTTGACCTATGCTTCGAACAGCCAAGTAAAGGCTGTCTCGATCTCAGATACAGTCAGTAACATTGACGCCGGACTTGATGCCATCAATGCCCTCGGGGTCAAGCTGAATCAAATCAAAGGCTCAGATTCCAGTCGTTTCGAAATTACTGCCGCTCAATTCCAGGCTGACAGCTTGGCCATTGGCAAGCTTTATAAAGGCTACCAATTAACGGTTGACAATGCCAGCGTGGCACAGTCTTCAACCATTGCCGCCAGTAAAAACGTGGTTGCCTTGAATGTGGTCGATAACGCAGCCAATCTTTCCAGCCGGATGGGCTTTTTGAACAACTTAGGCAGCAAGCTCCAAAGTGTTGCTTTTAGCGGTGTTGATGCCAACGATGCCACCACGACGCAACTGACGCTCACCAGCGCTCAGTATTACGCCAGCAGCGCCACACTGGCGAAAATCAGCACGACGCCTGCGTTTACCTTTGCCATTCAGGGTGCCAGCGCTCTGGATGCCGAAGCATTTAAAACCATCGATGCCATCACCTCCATTTCGGTAGCGGACACCGGCAAAAATTTGTCCAGTGCATTGGGTCAGTTGAAGGCCAATGACAAAGTCAGCAGCCTTGCTGAAACTGGAAAATCCACGCCCTTGACCGTCAGCTACAACGACCTGATTGACAGCGCTACCCATCAACTCACCTCGGCAGCCAACACCCTCTTGGGTAAATTTTCATCGGGCTACAGCCTCAATGTGAGTGACGTTCCGGTGGGACAAGCCACCAGTCTCTTGAACTATTTGCCCAGCATTCAGTCCATTTCGGTCACGGGCAGCTCTGCCGATGTCACCGCCCAGTTGCCGGCATTGGCCAGCTTGGGCAAGACTTTGCAAACCATTCAGCTGACCAACCCCAGCACCCCCATGGGCATGAGTGTGGGGGACTGGTCAAAAAATATCGGTGTCTTGGCCAAAATCCAAGGTGGTTATGGGTTGACCCTGAGCAACGTTTCCGCTGGCAATGCCGCCAAATTCGTCTTAGATCCCCATGTTCGCTCTGTCTCCGTCAGCGATACCAGCGCAGCCATTGCAGCCAATTTGGACAGCCTGAACTCAATGGGTAGCCAGCTGACTGCTTTGACCCAGACCGACACCTCCCCGCTGTCCATCACAGGACAACAGTGGGCCAATGACCAGACTGCTTTGGCTTTACTCGGCTCTGGCGCTCAATTGGCTGTTAAAAATGCAACGGCCTCACAAGTCACGGCACTCGCCAGCGACGCCACCGTGAAATCGGCCACCATCAATGACACCGGCGCCAACATTGCCTCGAACCTCAGCAGCATTCAAACCGTGGTGACAACTTCCGGGGCCCCTTCGATCACGATCAAGCAATCCGATAAGACAGCTATTGCCTTGACAGCAAGTCAATACGCAAGCGACGCAGCGGCACTGAGCGCCATTTCAAACCCTTATACCCTTAATGTGTCAGGTGTAACAGCCAGCACTGCGACGACAGTGGCACAAAATGCCCATGTAGTGGCCATGACGGTCAACAGTTCTGCTTCAGACTTGTCAACTCATCTGGCTGAATTCAATGGCATCGGCGACAAACTCACCAGCATCAACCAAACGGACCCCGCCAACAATGTGAATCTGACGGCTTCCCAATGGACCAGCAACCAAAACGCCTTGTCCAAAGTGAGTAACGGCAGCAAATACGCTTTGTCTGGTGTGACGGCCACTCAAGCCACCTCATTGGCTCAAGACAGCAGAATCAAGTCGATGGTGGTCTCAGATACGGGTGCCCAAATATCAGCCAATTTAGACAAACTCCAATTGGTGGGTCAGCAACTGCAAAGCATCCACCAAAGCGATACAGGCAATATATCGATCAGCATGACGCAATACGCCAACGATGCAGGCGCACTTGCCAAGCTCGGCGCTGCCTCTACCTTGAGCATCACAGGTGCCACTGCGATTCAAGCCCTTGCGATCAACGACTCTAAAGTCAGTGCCATTCAAATTGCAGATACAAGTGCCAACATTTCAGCCAATTTGGATGCCCTTCAAACACTTCAGGGCGGTGGCCTGCTCAGCGGAATTACGTTGACCGGCTCTCCTCAGCCTCTGAATTTACAAAATGCCCAGCTGACGAGCGACGTGGACGCATTGGCCTTAATTCAAAATGGCTTCAAAGCCAACATTACAGATGCGGGCATCGCTGATGTTCAGTCTTTAGGTGCCAATTCCAATGTGGCGAGCATGGCCGTGACACTCACCCCGGCCGATTTAGGCAACGACGTCAAACTGGGCTATTTAAAAACAGCCAATAGCAAAATCACGGGCATCCAGTTTGCAACTGGCACAAGCGCCAATCCAACCTTGAGCCTGACTGCTGCACAGTGGACTTCCAACCAAGTGGTCTTCGGAAAATTGGCGGCTAATTTCAAGGCGGCCTTGACTGCTGTATCTGCAACTTCTGCGCAGTCTCTTGCTCAAGACACACGAGTGAACAGTTTGGCCATCTCCGACTCGGCAAGCGGCATTCAAAACAACCTCACCAGCTTGGCAAGCCTGGGGACAAAACTGGCTTCCATTTCACCCACCACTTCGGGTGACAATTTGGCATTGACTTTGACGGCTGGTCAATATGCTGCCGCTGGCTCTGTCTTTACGGCCCTCGGCCATGGCACAGGCACATACAGCCTCAGCATTACCAATGCCAACGCTGACCAAGCGCAATCGATGACTGCTGACACCAAGGTCACCAGCATTTCTGTCAAGGACACCGCCGCCAATATCGTCAATCATTTGGCAGACTTGACTGCCAATTCAGCGGTCAGTCATATCCAATTGACTGACTCCAATACGGTCATGAACCTTACTGGCACGCAATATGGAGATGCAGGCATTCAGAACACCTTGGGCCTCATCACGGGTGGCTATTCTTTGAACATCAGCAATGCCACGGTGGCCAATTCTGCTGACCTGCAAAGCAATACCCATGTGACGGCGTTTAATGTCTCAGACAGCACTTCGAACATCAACACCCAATTGACCGCCTTGGGCAACATGAGCAAATTGGGCGACATCAATATCAACCAAGACAACGGTCTCATTACAGTTACTCAAGCTCAAGTCAGCACTGACCCCAGCGTCTTGGCCCAATTGCAAGGCCCCTATGAATTGAAAGTGACTGGTTCGAGCATTGCCGACCTGGGTGATACATTGCAATTGTCGAACCTGAATTCAGTAACCATCTCAGACACGGCTGCCCATGTGTCCGAAAACTTTGATCAGCTGGTTCAATTGGGTAATACGGTCACTGGCATCAGCATCAGCGACTCAAGCACGCCCATTGCTCTGAGCGAGACTCAATACCAGCAAGGCGCTGATACGCTGAGCGCAATTCAAGGCAGTTACTCACTGGCCCTGCTCAATGCATCCGCTCAAGACGCCACCAATCTTGCAAGTGACAGCCATGTTGCCTCAGTCAGCGTGGCAGATACCGCTGATGGCATCAAGGGGAACCTGGCCGCCCTTGAAACGCTTGCCGCTGGCGCCAATAGCAAATTGGATTCAATTGCTATTACAGATAGCAAACCATTGGCACTGACATTGGCAGACCAAGCAACTTATCAACATGCAATTGATTTGATTCAAGGGCCATTCACCTTGGTCACCTTGCCAGCAGCTTAAGAAAAAAGACTTGATTCTGTGGGTTCATTGATCAATAACCCTTTATACATTAAAAAAACCGTCACCGAAGAACCCCTTGGATTGATGTCATCAAGAATGGGCTGTAACTTCTCGAATGTATAGAGAAAATTTAATGTAGTGCCCAGCTTGAGGGAAGGGAACCCAACAGATGCTCTCACTTTTTTCAATCAAAAAGGCCCCCTCACTGTAAGATCAAACGCCTAATCACGCTTTCGAAAACAATGGATACATCGGCTCAAAAAATCTTGGTGGTCGGCGCTGGCTTATCTGGCGTTGTCATTGCTCGCGAACTCGCCGAGCAAGGTCATCAAATAACTGTCATTGACAAGCGTGACCATGTAGCAGGTAACGCTTATGACTATGTCAATGAATTCGGCATCCGGGTTCACCACTACGGCCCCCACCTCTTTCATACGTCAAACGATAAGGTCGTGGCCTGGCTATCCAGGTTCACCGAATGGTTGCCTTACCAACACAAAGTAAAAGCTTTATTGTCTGACGGTCGACATGTGACACTGCCGGTCAACAAAGAAACCAGCGACATTGTGGGCAAAGAAAATGTTTTGGACATTTTCTTTAAGCCCTACACCAAAAAAATGTGGGGCATCGAACTAGAAGACTTAGACCCCACAATAAGCCAACGCGTACCCATTCGTGACGACTTGAATGAGTTGTACTTCCCCAACGACACCTTTCAAGCACTACCCAAAGAGGGTTATACCCAGATGGTTAAAAACATCTTGGCACATGACAACATTCATGTTCAGCTTGGTGTCGCCTACAACAAAGCCATGAATGTCGAATACGACAGGGTATTCAACTCCATGCCCATCGATGAATATTTTGAATTCAAACATGGGCCCCTACCCTACCGTTCCATTAAATTTCACACATCAACCGTGCCCATCCCCAAAGTCTTGCCAACAGCCACGGTCAACTTCACCCACCATGAACCCTTCACACGAGTAACTGAGTGGAAGATCCTGCCAGGCCATGGCAACAACCCGGCCTTCACAACACTCACCATTGAAGAACCTTGTGACTACAAAGACAATGATTTTGAGCGCTATTACCCTGTGAAAGATGGGGGGGGAGAAAACTTGGCACGCTACCGACTCTATGCAGCAGAACCAAGTTCGAATGTCACCTTCATAGGCCGATGTGGGCTTTATGCCTATTTGGACATGCACCAAGCTATTAGCTCTGCTCTGAGCATCGCCTGTCAATAAAAAGTTGGCTCATTTTTTGCTTTAAGACCCCTGAAATGGAGTCCAAACGGCAATGAGCAAAAACTCACTAAAAATATATCAAACTTTTCATAAGCCTTTCCCCCATCGGAATAACGGCTGGCTGAAACCCATTGGTGTAAACGGGTACCACGAGGATGGCTTTGCCAAAGACTCGAACGGGAACAATATTGCCCATCTCAACCCCTACTATTGCGAACTAACTGCGCAATATTGGGCATGGAAAAACTGCAGTGCCGAAAAAGTTGGATTTTACCATTACAGACGTTATCTGAACCCAACACTGGACAATACATGGAAGGGTGAACGATTGTTCACCCTTCCGATGAACGACAATATTCTGGATTATCTAACCAACGAACGCCAAAAACAATCTATTGAAAGTTTGTTAGATATCTGTGACATCATTATTCCTGCACAAACCAATATAACGATTAAAGAGCAGGACCAGCGATGCACCAGCGTAAGCAATCAATATAAAATTTATCATATCGAAGCGCACTGGAATGGCTTTATCAAAAGACTTGAAAAAAATTTTCCAACCCATCAACATTTAGTGAAATATTTTGATGTCAGTAACCAGGTAACTGCTTACAACATGTTTGTAACACACAGAGCCATCTTTGAGTCGTATTGCAAAGATTTATTCTGTACACTTGATCCGATTTTCGAAGAATTCGGAAAAGACTACAACGAATACAACAGACGATACATTGGCTTTTTAGCAGAGCTTTT
>CAILKX010000155.1 GCA_903834975.1 uncultured Curvibacter sp. | reverse complement strand
TTGCCCTCGCTTTATTACACGCACCGACGCCAAGTGGTCGACCGCCGTGGCCTTTTGGTGCCGGTGACCGAACTCACCCCAGCCAAAGACGGCGAAACCGTGCAACTGCGCGACGTGCGTTTCCGCACCGTCGGTGACCTCACCTGCACATGCCCTGTTGAAAGCACCGCCGCCACGCCCGCTGACATCGTGATTGAAACCCTGGCCGCCGACGTCAGCGAACGCGGCGCCACCCGCATGGACGACAAAACCTCCGACGCTTCCATGGAAAAACGCAAGAAGGACGGTTACTTCTGATGAACACCCCAACCCCCTTGAACACCACTGAACTGAAGCCTGCCCTGCGCTTCATCACCTGCGGCTCGGTTGACGATGGCAAAAGCACGCTCATTGGCCGCTTGCTGGTCGACAGCAAAGCCGTGCTGCAAGACCACTTGGCGGGCGTGCAACGCCAAGGCGAAACCGACCTCGCGCTGTTGACCGACGGCTTGTCGGCCGAGCGAGAGCAAGGCATCACCATTGACGTGGCTTACCGTTATTTCTCAACTGAAACGCGCAAGTTCATCATTGGCGATGCCCCTGGCCACGAACAATACACCCGCAACATGGTGACCGCGGCCAGCAGTGCCGACGCCGCCGTGGTGCTGGTTGATGCCACCAAATTAGATTGGAAAAACCCCCACTTGGAACTGCTGGTGCAAACGCGCCGACACAGCCTCTTGGTCAATTTGCTGCGCGTCACCTCGCTGGTTTTTGCCGTCAACAAATTGGACGCTGTGGCCGACCCGGCGTTGGCTTACGCCAACATCAGCGGCGCATTGCAGCGCTTTGCAAAAGCCGCCCACATCGATGTGCGCGCAACGATTCCGATCTCGGCCCTCAAAGGCTGGAACGTGGTGGATGCCCAGCCCGATTGGTGCGGCTACCAAGGCCCCAGCTTGCTCGAGTTGCTGGAACAACTGCCCGTTACCCAAGCCGATGTGGAGCAACCCTTTGCCTTCCCTGTGCAGTGGGTCGAAAAGTTTTCAAGTTCTGCCGACACCAGCCAAGGTCGTCGGGTTTTTTGGGGCCGAGTCGCGGCGGGTTCAGTCAAACCCGGCCAAAGCATCAGCGTCTTGCCCAGCGGGCAGACCGCCGTCGTCGCCCAGGTTTTGGACCACGCGCGCCAACCCGCTGACATCGAAGCCGGCCACAGTGCCGGCATCGTCCTCGACCGCGAGGTCGACGTGTCGCGGGGCGACTGGTTGTTAGAGCCGGGCAAACTGCAAGCCGAGCGCCAACTTTTGGCCACCGTCGCTTGGATGGACGACGAACCCTTGGTGCCCGGTCGCGTCTATTGGGCGTTGCACGGCCACCGTTGGGTCAAGGCCAAGGTAAGCCGCATCGTGCACCAACTCAACGTCAACACCTTGGCCGAGGAAGCCGCCAGCCAATTGGCCCCCAACACGATTGGACACATTGAACTGGCGTTCCAAGAACCCTTGGCCACCTTGCCTTTTGCCCAAGCCCGCTCGCTGGGCGCGATGATTTTGGTGGACACCGCCAGCCACAAAACCTCGGGCGCCGTGTTGGTTCTGAAAAGCCAATAAAATCAAGCGTTTTGCGACCCCCCTAGTCCTTCTTTAAAAACCATGACCCACGTCGTTTCTGAAAACTGTATCCAATGTAAATTCACCGACTGCGTGGATGTGTGCCCCGTGGATTGCTTCCGCGAAGGCCCCAATATGTTGGTGATCGACCCCGATGAATGCATCGATTGCGCGGTCTGCATTCCTGAATGCCCCGCCAACGCCATTTACGCCGAGGAAGACTTGCCCAAGGACCAATTGGCCTTCATCAAGTTGAACGCTGAATTGGCCCACGCCAGCGGTTGGAAGAGCATCACCAAGCGCAAGCCCGCGCCGGCCGACGCCGACGATTGGTTGAACAAACCCGGCAAACTGGCGAACCTGATTCGTTAAGCAAACCCTTTAAGACCACCCCATTTTTAAGGCCCTCTCATGCCCGCAGTTGAGACCGATGCCCTGGTGATTGGGGCCGGCCCGGCGGGCTTGTTTCAGGTCTTTCAATTGGGGCTGCAAGGCATTCGCTGCCACGTGGTCGATGTGCTGCCCCAAGCCGGGGGCCAATGCGCGGCGCTCTACCCCGACAAACCAATTTACGACATCCCCGCCCTGCCCTGCGTCTCGGGTTTGGAGTTGACGCAGCGCTTGTTGGAACAAATAAAGCCCTTTGCACCGCAGTTTCATTTTGGACACGAGGTGGTGGGCCTGACACGCTGCCATGACGCCACTGAAAGCGCTCATCACGCTTGGACCGTCAGCACCCGCGGGCCTGATGCAGCAGACCCTGTCTTCAAAGCCCGAACGGTGTTCATTGCCGCCGGTGTGGGCGCCTTTGTGCCCCGGACTTTGAAGTTAGAAGGTGAAGCGGGCTTCAATGCCCAGCACCTTCATACCGCAGCGATTGGCAAACTCAGCCGATTCAAAAACGCCCGTTGCGTGGTCATCGGCAACGAAGGTCTGGCCGTCGCCACGGCCATCACGTTGGCGCAAAGCCCCGTCCAGAGCGTGAGCTTGGTGCACCGCAAAGACGAATTTGAGGCCACTGCAGCTGAATTGAAGACCTTGGCGTCCCTGCGTGAGAGCGGGCAAATTCAAGTGGTGCTCGGACAGCCGATTGCCCTCGAAGCCCACCAGCTGCGGGTCGCGAAAGCCGACGACACCGAGGTCGTTTTGCCCTTGAACGATTTGTTTGTCTGCTTGGGCCTGTCTCCCCGACTCGGCCCGTTGACCGATTGGGGCCTTTCGATGCGCAAACGCCAGATCACAGTGGACCCCGCCAGCATGGCCACCAATCTGGAAGGCATTTATGCCATTGGCGACATCAATGATTACCCCGGCAAACGCAAGCTGATCGTTTGCGCCTTCCACGAAGCCACTTTGGCCGCCTTCGCTGCGGCAGCCAGGGTGTTCCCAGATCAGACCGTGCGACTGGAATACACCACCAGCAGCCGTTTACTCCAATCGCGTTTAGGGGTTTAAACTTTTTTGCTTGCCCCCCCCACTTCACCAGCGCTTTTTTTGCCCTGATTTTTTCTGCTCGGCCTTGGCCTGTGCAAACGCCTCTTTGCGAACGGTGCGCTCGGCGTCTAGTTCTTCTCCAACGGCCAGCCATTGGGCAAATTCTGCCGGCGTTTCAAGGGAAATTCGGCCCAACGTACCCGAACGGAAATCATGGATAGCAGCTTCGGCTGCTTTCTGCATGTCCACCCGACCGCCTGACAGCAAGCCGCCTCGGCCTTTGCCGATGTGGGTCAACAAGGCCTCATCCTCCAAGGCCATCAAAGCCTCGAGGTGATCGAGTTTGTAGCGCGCTTGCAGGGCTTGCGGGTAATGGGTTTTCAGGTAATCCAAAAGGACCAAAGCCACTTCGATGTCGTCGAAGGCGTTGCGGCCAATCGCCCCGCTGGCGGCCAAATTGAAGCCGGTTTGCGCCACGATGATGCGCGGCCACAAGACGCCAGGCGTGTCGTAAAGGTAAAAAGCGTCGGTCAAGGCATAACGCATTTCTTGTTTGGTAACGCCCGCTTCATCCGCGGCTTTGGCGGCGGTTTTGCCGACCATGCGGTTAATCAAGGTGCTTTTGCCCACATTCGGAATGCCGCAAATGAGCACGCGCATGGGCTTGGTCAAACTCTCGCCGCGGGTCGGGGCCAGGCGTCTGCAAGCGTCTAGCAACGTCTTCACCGGCGCTTGGTGTTTGGCGTCCAGCGCAATGGCGTGGGTTTGGTCTTGGGCTTGGTAATGCGCCAACCAAGCCTCGGTTTGGAGCGGGTCGGCCAGGTCTTGCTTGCCCAACAGCTTGAGCTTGGGCTTGGCTTGGGTCAAATCGGCCAACATGGGGTTGGCACTGGACCCGGGCAACCGGGCGTCAAGCATTTCGATCACCACATCCACGGCTTTGACCCGCTCGGCAATGGCCTGTCGGGTCAGGTGCATGTGGCCGGGGAACCATTGAATTGCCATGCTTAAAACCCGATGGTCATGAACAGCCTCTCAAAGGCCCAATCGGGCTTCAGAAACATAGGCTTGGCGGAACTCTTCAAAAGACTCGTCTTCGGCCAACTCAATGGCGGTCTGGTCTTGCAGCGATTTTTGGCTCGCCGCGTCCAACCGAGCTTGCTGCTCAGACCCCCAAGGCAGCGCCATCAAGCGGGCCTGGGTGTTAGCGGATTGCAACAAACCGAAATGCAAGAAGCTGTTTTCGTGGTGCTCTTTCAATGCGGCCAACACGCGGGCAGAAGGCGTCAAATCGGGGTGTTGTAAACGCTGCTCGGCCATGTCCAGGGCCTCGGAGTAAGCGTGGCTTTGGTGAGCGGCATCGAGCGCCAGGGCGACCGGTCGGCATTGGGCCAAAAGCTCGGCGCCCCAACTTTGCAGGGTCACTTCTGCCCCATCGCGTTTCAACAACAAGCCCGGTTGGCGGCCTGCAGAGGCCGTTTGGTGCTGGTTGTATTGAATTTCGGCGACCTCGGCAGGCGTATCGGTCGGGCTGTCGGTGACCAAGCAATGGAGCAAAAACACATCCAAGAAGCGCATGGTTTGGGCGTTGATGCCGAGTTCTTCAAACGGGTCCAAGTCCATCAAACGCACTTCAACGTATTCCACCCCGCGCTCTCGCAAGGCGTGCAAGGGGCGCTCACCTGTGTGGATGGTGCGCTTGGGGCGGATGGTGCCGTAAAACTCGTTTTCGATTTGCAGCAAGGTGTCGGAGAGCTGGTTGTAGTCACCGCCGGGGTTGCGAATGCCAATCGCCTCATAGGCCGGATAAGGTTGGACCAAGGCCTCGTGAAGCGAGGCCGCGTAGCCCTCTAAGCTGTTGTAGCTGACGGCCAAGCTGGCTTGCGCATCACTTTGATAACCGAGCCGACCCATGCGCAACGAAGTGGCATAGGGCAAATACAGGGCTTTGGGACTGAGTTTTTGCAAACCGTGTTTGCGGCCCGTGACAAAGGTGGGCGACAAAACCGGCGAGGCGCCAAACAAGTACAACAACAAAAAAGCTTGGCGGCGGAAGTTGCGAATCAACCCGAAATAATCTTCACTGCGCAGACCCGGCAAAGACCAGTTGTAGTGAATGCCCGAAATGGTTTGCATGCGGCGCCCATAACGGTGGCCCAAACCCATGCGGTAAACGCTTTTGGCTCGGCCCACATGCGACGAGCCGTAGCGTCCAATGGGAATGGTTTCGTCAGCTGGCAAATCGCAGGGCATGCTCGATACCCACAACATTTCTTTGCCCTCTTTGGCCAAATTGCGGTAAACGTATTGGTGCAATTGCTGCAGCTCATCGACGCAATCTTCCACACGCACATGCGCGCCTGTGACCAATTCCAGCTGGGATTCGCTGAAGTCGGTGGTGATGCTGGGGTGGGTCAGCGCCGCGCCCAAAGACAGGGGATGCGGGGTCAGCGCCAGTTGGCCGTTGGGCAGCGCACGCAGGCTTTCTTTTTCGACGCCACGGCGAATTTCCCCCAGACGGGCGGGGGAAAGTGCATCCAGGCGAAGGTTTGAATCAGGCATTTTTTGTCTCGAAATTGGCAGCAGTGTAAAAGGGCTTCGTGACGCTTGCGTGAGCAGGTGTTACATGCCCTTAGAACTCAAACGCTTTTAGAGCCTTTGGCATGCGCTTAAAGCAATAAAAGCCGACTCAAGCCAAGTGACCCAAACGCCAAAGGCTGGTCAGCTCAGCCGAGCGCGCCGCGTAAAGGGGGTCGGTCGGGTCCATGGCTTTGGGGTGTTTGGCGCGGGTGTCCATCCGCCCCAAAACCTGCAAACCGCCTGCTGCTATCCAGCCGAGCAAGGCTTCGCGGGTGCGCAAACCCAGGTGTTCGGCCAAGTCAGAAAGAATCAACCAAGCCTCGCCATGCGGGCTCAAATGGGCTTTGGCTTGGGCCAAAAAGCCTTTCAACATCTGACTGTTGAAGTCGTAAATGGCGCCTTCAATGGGCGAACTGGGTTTGCCGGGCAGCCAAGGTGGGTTGCAAACGATCAGGTCGGCTTGCAGGGGCGCGGCGGGATGAAGGGATGCAAAAGCCGGTGAAGCCCTGAAGGGAGAATCAGAGGCCATCGCCTCGGCGTCGGGGAACAAATTGGCCGCCAGCAAGGTAACAGCGCCCGAGCAACGCAAGCGCTGCAAGTTGTCCGCAGCGCACGCCAGCGCACGGGGGTCGAGGTCGGTGGCGATGATGTGCTGCACGCCACGCCGGGCCAATACCGCCGACAAAACGCCGGTGCCCACCCCAATGTCAAAGGCGCGCAGTGAACGGGCACCCTCAGGCAAAGAGGGTAAAACCGGCAATGGGGCATCCGCCACCAAGTCAATGTACTCGCCACGAATGGGCGAAAAAACACCGTAATGGGGATAGATGCGGTTATTGGGTCCTGGGTTCAAGGCCGGAATTTCAACGCCTTGACGGCGCCACTCATAAGCCCCGATCAAGCCCTGTAATTCACGCAGCGACACCAAGTGATCTGTGGACTCAGAAGCCCCAGCGGCTGCTTTGGATTGAGAGGGCGAGCCCCAAGCCTGCTGCACCGCGGCTTTGATGTCGGGCGCGCGGCGCAAAGGGATTTCCCAGTCGGAGGTCAAGGGCACCAACAAGCGGCCCAAAATCTGGGCTCGCTGCGCGGTGGCTTGTCGGTAAAGATGAAAGGCATGGGGAAAGACAGGGGCAGAAGCGGGCGAGAAAGCCTCGGCGTTGTCTGACGAGGTGGCCGTTGCCGCTGGCGCTTTTTTCTTGACCGGCTTTTTCGATTTTTCAGCGCGCGCCGCCATGCGGCGGCCCATGGCCTGCAACAGCATTTTGGCGTTGTGAAAGTCACCCTGCCAAATCAAGGAGACGCCCGCGGAAGCCAAGCGCAAAGCACTGTCGGCGGTCAGGGTGTCGTCGGCCAGCTGAAAACGAGTGGGCAACGCCACGCCCGACTCAGAGTGCCAAAGGGCGCGGTGTTCTTGGCCTTGTGCGTCTTGCCAAGTCAGGCATTCGGGGGGGAGCGCGACGTTCAAAGATCGCGTTTCAGTCGAATTTCTTCGATGCGAATGCTGCCCACAGGCACGGTTTTGGCAGTGTTCATTTCGCGCTTGAATGCGGCCATTTCAAAGAAACGCAAGGCGCGTTCATTTTGCAAAGGCGCCCAAACGGTCACATTGGTGCAGCCTTCTTCGGACAAGCCTTCTCGGGCTGCGTCCCACAAGGCCACGCCGATGCCTTTGTCCCAATGGCTGGGCAGGACATAAATGGCCCAAATTTCGCCGGTGGTGGGGCGCGACTTGGGGTCACGCGAGCGATCAAACCCGACAAAACCAACCACCTTGCCGTCTTCCATGGCCACTTGGACTTGAGGCTCACAGTATTCGATGGCTTCACGCCATTGGGCGACTCGCTTGTCGGCGGTCATGCTTTTCAAAACGTCGTCTGGGACCAGACCACGGAAAGCGGCTTGAGCGGTTTGGGCGTGGATTTCTGAAACGATTTTGGCGTCCCGCAAAGTGGCAGGACGAATGTCAACGGAGGTCAATGTGCTCATTTAAACTTATTTTTCTGAACGATCTAACCACTCTATTGTCGCAGATCGTTTTTGGGTTGGTCAGAGGGTTCAATCTCCACAACGTTTTTTGTCCACAGAGGGATCGCAAACCCGCACCCTGCCGACCCAATCCACCAACACCACCCGCTCTTGTGGCGTGTCTGCAGAAGACCACCAGACCTTACCGGTGGGCATGGCATTGAAGCGGCTTGAAATGCGCTGCGAAAAACCCTTGGGCGAGTAGGCAAAAAAGGCCCCGCCTTTGGTGCTGTTTTTAAACGAGCCCGTGGTGCGGT
The DNA here is from genome assembly GCA_903834975.1 of uncultured Curvibacter sp. GTDB lineage: Bacteria > Pseudomonadota > Gammaproteobacteria > Burkholderiales > Burkholderiaceae_C > Curvibacter. Next base: position 14,680 of record CAILKX010000155.1, on the reverse strand, counting down.
TGTCCTGAACCAAACGTGGGCTCAAAGGCGGCGATCGGCTGAAGTCTTGATCCCCTTCTTTATCCAATGCATGGACACGCCAACCCGAAGCCCAACCGTCCACAGGGTCCAAAGGCTCTACCAAAACCTCTCTGCGCGAATGCACCGCCTCCGCACGGGCCAAGGTCAAACTGGCGGCCAATTCGGTGGCGGCGCTGGTCATTTGTTGGTTGATCCAAAAACGCTGCCAACCCGCCAAGCCCACTGTCGTCAACAATCCCAAAACGGCCATGACCACCAACCCCTCCATCAAGGTAAAACCCCTTGGCAAAGTATTTTTTGGGGGGCAATGGCCTCGCTTTATGGCCAACAATTCGAGGCCCCCTTTGAATCGTCCATGACACAGCGGGTTCGCCCTTGGCTGTCCACACTCATTTCGGCCCAATCGCTGTTTTGAACAAGCGGCTGGGCGAACACCTCAATGCAGGCCGTCAAGGGACTGCCTTTTGAATTTTTGCTACCCGCGCTGACCCCACCCCCAACCGCGCAGGTCCTTGCGCCGACGGCACACACCGGCGACGCTTCATTCGGCCCGCCAGTCGATGCGCCTAACGGTGCCGGGGGTGCCGGGGGTGCAGGGGGTGCCAAGGGCAGCAGGCGGTAAGTGGCGTTTTCGCTTTTGTAACGCTCTTGTGCTTGCAGGGTCTGCATCACCAGAGCTTGGCAAGCGCTGCGCTTGACCCGCGTTAAATGATGGGCGTACTGAGGATAGGCCACGGCGCTCAGGATCCCCAAAATGGCCACCACCACCAGCAATTCAATCAGGGTAAAGCCGGAACCTCCCACCGCCAATTCTCGCCAGCTGAGACGCCCGCAAATCGTTGACTTCGAAGGACTTGAAGGGCTGCCTTGAATTTCCTCGGTCGCTTGCTCATGGCAGCGCCATCGATGGGGCATGGCGGAGCCCGAGAGCGGGGGCAAATAAACCCAGGGCTTTTGCACGCCGTAGGGGTTTTGTGACGTCAGCGAAGGCGGCTTGCAAGGGGTTTGCACGGCGGGACCGGGTTTGTTCAGCACCACTTGCAACCACGTTTGCGTGGCGGGATTAAGGCCAAATCCGACAGCGGTGACGACCCAGCCGGCACGGGGCTGATCGGGGTCTTGCGTCACCAGAGGCGCCCACTCGACCAAGTAGCGCGGTGGCTGTACTGGATGAACTGAGTGCAATGGGCTTTGCGCCACCAAGCCACCCAAAGAAACCGCAGCCCAAGAAGCACCCGTGAATTGACCATAAGCCACGGTTTGGTTTTGCCCACCTTGGCCGCTTTCTGACTTCATCACGCCTGTTAGTCGACGCCAGGCTTGGCCCGGATGATCGGCGTCAAAACAAACACCGGCGTGTGGCCCCACGCCACAACGGGCCTCAACACCTGTCGTTTCTTTGTTGGCCAAAAAGGACGCCGCCACAAAATCACAATGCCGAGCCGACGCCGTGTTGTTCAACCCCATGTTGTTCAACCCCATGACGTCCCACTCGGCGTCCCCTAAAGCGGCCTCGGCCGCTTCAAATGACACCGCCAAATCGAGTTCACCCTGCGACAAACGCTCGCCCCAAATGGCCAAGCGCGCCGCGCCCATGCTCATCAAGGCCAACACCGACAAAACCAGCATCACGGAAAGCAAGGTCATGGACTTAACTCGGCTCCGGCTCGGTAGACAAAGGGTTCCGCAGGCTCACCGTGAAGGCCATGACGCGTCGCAAGCGCCCATCGTCAGGCGGCGTGAAATGAGAGCCGGGGTCGACACTTTCTGGGTTCGTATAACCAGTGCCCAAAGGCGTCAAGGGGGTTTTGGCGGGTTGCCAGACGAGTTGAGTCGGCCCTGCTTGATAAACCCGATTCGGCGAACGCAAAACAAGTCCAAAGCGAACCGCCACGACCGACTGCCAAAGCCCTTCTTCGGCCACGCGATCCGGCGCGAGCCAACGCAGACCGCCCTTCGAGCCCGTGCCCCATTCGGGCGGCACCGCCAACATGACTTGAAAAACCTCAACCCCGCGCGCCAGGGGCCTCGCCACCCAATTGAGCGCATTGGACGCGGTCTTATTCAAATAGCGGCAAGTCAATTCAGGCTCATCCCCCGTGTTGGCGCCGGCCACCACGCCATAAGCCACCCAGGGTCGTGTGCGCCATGCCGATGCAGAAAGGGTGGCCGATTCGCTCTGCCCAACACAATTGGTCATGCTGCCGTCTGCCCCTCCTCCTGCTACAGCCCCTAAACCAGCAACGGTTGGGTCATCCACACCTTGAAAACGCAGCATCAAAACATCGTTGTTCAAATAACGGTTTTTGGCCGTGTTTTGACGCTGCTTGGCTGCCAAAGCGCCCCCCTCGGCCCCCGCATCGAAAACACCCCAAGGGGGCTCGGTGTCCATCCCCGAGTTGTTGAAGGCCACCAGGTCGGTGATGCCACCCGAGGTGTAGGCCTCCTTTTTGGCTTCGGAGGGGTCTGAGTGGGGACGCAAGACGCCGCCCTCGAGTTGATTTTCAAAACCCACTTGGTGGACGCTGCGGGTCAACACTTCCCGCACATAGCGCTCGTTTTCTTGCAGTAAATTGCTGGCGGTTTGGTATTCGCGTTGCTGCACGCCGTTCGCAAATAAAGCGACGGCCGCCAAAATAACCCAAGACGATGCCACCAAGGAAACCAAGAGCTCCACCAGCGTGAAGCCGCCCTCATCATCCCTTGGGGGCGCTGCTTGGGCTCTGTATTCTTCTTGCTGACTCAAGGCCTGGTGCCACGCCTGATCGTTCTGACGGGTGCGCTGGGCTTGCTGCATCGAACCCAAGTCCAAGCGAATCAACCCCAAGCTGCCCATGGCCAACACAACTACCGATATCATTGCCTCTAACAAAGTGGCGCCGCGGTTCAAACCCGCAGGGGCCCGTGGAGCCGACTTCTTTCTCATGAACAATTCAGGCCATTTCATTCGTCACACCGTAAGCACTCTGTCCGATTCACCCAAGCCATCAAAGCGAAATGGCGCCCTTGGACAGACAGTCGGACAGACAGTCGGACATACCGCCAAGCAGACCATCGGGAAGATGGACTAACCCATGGACAAGCCAAAGGACAGCTCCGTGCAAGACCAAGACCAAGAGCAAGAGAAAGACCAAGAGCACGAGCAAAAATTTGAAAGCCCCATGGCCTTGGCCATGGCCTTGGCTCAGGCTGCTTTTGAGCGCGGTGACTGCGCCCCCAACCCCGCTGTGGGTGCCGTGCTGGTCAATCCCCAAGGCCAGGTGATTGGTCAAGGCCAAACCCAGGCGCCGGGCGGCGCGCACGCTGAAATCAGGGCATTGCAGGATGCGGCTGAACACGGGCACGACACCCAAGGTGCGACCGCCTATGTCACGCTCGAGCCTTGTTCCCATCAAGGCCGCACAGGCCCCTGCTGCGATGCCTTGATCGCCGCGGGCGTCCACCGGGTGGTGGCCTCTTTGCAAGACCCCAACCCGTTGGTCTCGGGACAAGGCTTTGCAAAATTGCGCGCCGCGGGCGTCGACGTGCAGATCGGCGACCACGCCGCTGAAGCCGAAGAAATTCAACGGGGGTTTTTAACCCGCATGCGCACGGGTCGGCCTTGGGTTCGGTGCAAAGTAGGCGCGTCTTTAGACGGCCGAACGGCCTTGAACAACGGCGTCAGCCAATGGATCACCTCCCCCGAAGCCCGCGCCGATGGCCAACGGTGGCGCGCTCGTGCCCAAGCGATACTGACCGGTGTGGGCACCATTCTGGCGGATGACCCTTTGTTAAACGTTCGTACAAATGAGCCCCGTACTCAGCCCGCTTTGGTTGTTCTTGACCGAGCGTGGCGCACGCCAGCGGACGCCAAAATTTTCACACTGAATGCCCAGTCGGTCCCCCCGCGCCGCCTTTGGTTTTTTGCGCCCGAGGTTGGTCATCAAAACGATTCTGTGCAAACCAATACAGCCCGCGCCTCCCTTTTGCACGCCAAAGGCGCCGAGTGGGTCAAAACCGACCCCAGCGACCTCGGCGCCGTGTTGGACGAATTGGGTCGCCGTGGCATCAACGAACTCCATGTGGAAGCCGGCGCGACCTTGACAGGTGCCCTGTTGTCCGGCGGCTGGGTCGATGAAGTGTTGCTCTACCTGGCCCCCACCTTCTTAGGCCCCGGTCGGCCCTTGGCAGAGTTGCCAGAACTGACTCAACTTTCTACGCCCCCATCGGCTTGGCAATTCACAGAGACCAAGGCGGTGGGGCCGGATCTGCGGATTCGTTTGCGCCGCCGTTAGCCTTGCGGGCCAACGGCACTTTCACTTTTTTATTTTTACCCTTATTCGGAACCCATCCCAACATGTTCACCGGCATCATCACGGGCATCGCCCGCATCATCGACATTCAAAATTTGGGCGCCAGCCCCGAGCACGGCAAACGACTCACCCTTCAGACGCCCGAGGGCTACTTGGACGATGCGGGACTGGGCGACAGCATCGCCTTGAACGGCGCTTGCATGACGGTCACCTCCTTGGACACCACCCGCCACCAATTCACTGTGGATGTGTCGGCCGAGTCGTTGAACAAAACCTGCGGTCTGACCCAATTGGGCTTGGTGAACTTGGAAAAAGCGCTTCGCGCTGGCGACCGCTTGGGCGGCCACATCGTCTCCGGGCATGTGGACGGCATGGGCCTGGTCAGTCACTTTGGCCCGATCGGTGAAAGCTGGGACTTGCGCATCAAAGCGCCCCAGACTTTGGGCAAGTTTCTGGCCTACAAAGGCTCCATTACCGTGAACGGCGTCAGTTTGACGGTAAACCGCGTCACGGATCTAGAGAAAGACGCCAGTGGCGAAGCCAGCACCGAAATCAGCATTAACCTGATCCCGCATACCGTGCAAAACACCGCCCTATCGACACTGACCACAGGCGCTTCGGTGAACTTGGAAGTGGACACCGTGGCCCGTTATGTGGAACGAATGATGTCGGCCGGCTGAGCGGCTAATTCAAAAATTTTGAACTCAATCGACTAACTCCATTAAACCGCCCCTGCGCCCGCTTGCTTACACTGGCGGCTATGAACGACACGCCTACCTCCCTGACAACCCACTACACGCGCACGGCAGTGGCCTTGCATTGGATTCTGGCGTTGGCCTTGGCCGGCCTGTTTGGCGTTGGTCTTTACATGGCCGATTTGCCTTTGTCACCCCTGCGCATCAAATTGTTCAACTGGCACAAATGGGCAGGCATTGGCGTCTTGATTTTGAGCGTGTTGCGATTGCTTTGGCGCTTGGGTCATCGCCCCCCCGCCCTGCCCGATGCAGTGGAGCAGGCCATGCCCACTTGGCAAATGTCCGTTTATCACGCCCTGCATTGGGGTTTTTATGCCTTGTTTTTCATCGTGCCTTTGGTGGGCTGGGCTTACAGTTCTGCCGCGGGTTTTCAGGTGGTCTTGTTCGGTGTTTGGCCTTTACCCGATTGGGTGCCGAAAGACAAAGCGCTGGCCGAGTTGATCAAGCCCTGGCATGAAATCAGTGCTTGGGTGCTGGCCAGCCTCGTCGTCTTGCACGTGGGGGCGGCCTTGAAACACCATTTTGTTGACCGCGATGGTTTGCTACAACGCATGAAATAAAAGCGCCAACGCCCAAAAACCAGGAACAACCCAGATGAACACCCCTTCAAAAAACAGCGCCCTTTTCAGCGTTTTAATGGCCCCCATTTGCTTGGCTTTGGGCTTGATGACCTCAGCGGTTAACGCCGATCAAAAACTCATTCCCACACAAAGCGACATCGTCTTTGTCAGCAAACAAATGGGCGTGCCGGTCGAAGGCCACTTCAAAAAATTTGATGCCCAAGTTGCATTTGACCCCGCCAAACCCGAGGCCGCCAAAATCAGCTTGAGCGTGGAGGTGGGCAGTGGCAGCATGGGCGACCCCATCGTGGACGATGAGTTGAAAAAACCGGGCTGGTTCGGCGCTTCCAAATTCCCACAAGCGACTTTTCAGTCCACCTCGGTTAAGGCCTTGGGGGGCGGCAAGTTTGACGTGACTGGCAACCTGGTTCTCAAGGGCGTGACCCAGACCCTGAAATTTCCTGTGACCCTCACTGCCAATGGGGCCACCACCTTGGCCAGTGGCGTGGTGCCGATCAAACGCAACGCCTTTCACATTGGCGACGGCGAGTGGTCAGACACGTCACTCGTAGCCGATGAGGTTCAAATCAAGTTCAAATTCGCGCTCAGCGGCGTGGCCAAGTTTTAATTTTTCAAAAATTGAAACGCAGCCTTTGATCCTTTCACTTTTTCTCTTTTTTCTCTTTTCTTTCTTGCTACTTTTTAACCAGGAGTTTTCCATGCGCTTTTCTACGCTTACCAAAACGGCTTTGGCTGCGGCAGCCGCCTTGTCTTTGAACTTGTCGGCCCAAGCCGAAACTACCAGCTTCCACATCGAGCCCACCCACACCTTTGTGACCTTTGAAATTGGTCACTTCGGCACCAGCACCAACCGCGGCCGTTTTGACCAAAAAGAAGGCACCGTGGAGTTGGACACCGCTGCCAAAACCGGCAAAGTGGACTTGACCCTCCAAGTCAACTCCGTCAACACCGGCACCGCTGCTTTCAACAAGCACTTGCAAAGCCCCGATCTGTTTGACGCGGCCCAATTCCCCACCGTGCGCTTTGTGGGCGACAAGTTCAGCTTTAACGGCGACAAAGTCACCCAAGTGGCTGGCAACTTGACCCTGCGTGGCAAGACCCAGCCCGTGACGTTGAAGGCCTTGAACTACGGTTGCTACGACCACCCCATGCTCAAGCGCCAAGTTTGCGGTGGCGACTTCGAAACCACCATCGACCGCACGGCCTTCGGCATGGACTACGGTGTCCAGTACGGTTTCCCCAAGGACGTTCACTTGGTCATCCAAGTTGAAGCCGTCAAGCAATAATTGATTTTCAATGGTTAAAAAGCCCGGGGTTGAGGCAACACCGGGCTTTTATGTCCAAGCAACACTTGCGCTTATTTGTCTTTGACCTTCTTCTTGATCAGCATTTTGATCAGGTCGAAATAGACGTCGTGGAAGAAATAATGCCACTCAAGGCGGTTCTTGTTCATCTCAAATTTGGGCTCCACGTTCAACTGGCGGAACAAGAAAACATTCAGGATGTGCCCCAGATTGCCGATGCCATCTAAGTCAGCATTTTGATGAATGACGATCTTTGGTAACGGCTCGCCCTCGTCGGTGATGTAGACCAATTCGACCGCGCAAATCATTTTCTTGATGCGCAAGCCGTACTGCTCAATTTCAAAAGTGAAATCACCCTTCATGCTGCCGTCGGGCTTCTTTTCCAGCAGCAAATCCTCTGGGTAAATGATCAGGTAATTCATGTCAATGTGTTGCGTGTTCAGCCGGCTCTGAGTGCCCAGACTTTACAGCAGCTTCTTTCCCCTCTCCTGACTCTGACCCGTGAACTGGGGATTCGGCCTTGGTGGCGGCTTCAGGTTCTGCAGGGCCCGGCGCAGAGGGGGGATCGGGTTGATTCGTCGGTTGATTCGTGGCCAGTGGTGCGGATGGCTCTGACAACGTCATCCACTGCGTCACACCCAATCCAACCGCACTCAAGGTCAGCACCAAAAGCAGCGAAATGCCATAAGCCCGCTTGGGGTGGTTGCGGAATTGGTGTTTGATGAAAAAGCGCCACCAAGAGAACTTTTCACCCAATCGGTCCCACCACTTTGACAAAACAGAGCCCTGCTCACCTGGCTTGGTGGCGGCCGCTGGCAACTTGCCCGACTGGGTGGGGGACTTGCCCGACTGGGTAAGGGACTTGCCCTTTTCAGCGGGTGAGGTCTTGCTCACTTTGCCGGAGACGCGGGCTGGCTTGCCCGGCGTTGCCGCGGAGGTACCCGATGAAGAAAGGGCCTTTGTCGATGGTTTGCTCTGGCCCAATGAGACGCCAAACCGGGCCAGCCACCCCATTTTTTGAACCACGAACAAGGCCCCGACAATCAACCACGAAGCCACCAAGAGCGCCACAATCAAGAAGGGATGCGCTTTGACCCAATCGGCCACCGCAGCGCCCAGGGCCGATAAACCAGAGGCACGGGGAGGTTGCGCCTCCTCATCGTCGTCTTTTTCAGACATTTTTTCAGCGTGTTTTTCGTCTGATTTCTCACCTGATTTTTCGTCTGATTTCTCTACCGATTTCTCAGCTGACTTTTCATCAGCGCCGGCAGCGTCACCATGGCCGTGGCCCTCATCCGTTTTCACCTGTTCGCCTTGGTTCGCAGAGGCATGTGAATTTGCATCTGCAGGGTCCTCGGCGTGGGGCGCCGCATGGGAATCTGAATGGGCTTCAGCGTGCTCACCTGCTTTTGCGGGGGCATGCACTTCATGCTTGGGGGGTGCAGCGGCTTGAACCGCTTCAATTTTTTCTAAACGCTCCAAACGGCGCTCGAGCATTTCGTTCAGACAGCGAAGGTTTTGGGCGCATTGATTGGCCAGCCCCAACCAGTTTTTTTGGTTTTCTTTGATGTGTTCAGGATGCGCCGAGTGGTGAGAAATGTGCCCCACCGCTTCGTCGATTTTTTCGGCCATTGCCCGCAACTTGGGCTGCGTACAAACGGCGGTGTCGAGCGGGTTGGTGGGTTTGTCACATTCAAAGGCGAGCGCTTGCGTGGCCGTGGCACTGCCCAGCCAAAAGACACAGGCAGCGGCCCAAGCTCTGACGGACGGCCAACCCTTGACGCAAATAAAGTTCATGCTTGTTAATCGACTCAGAATCTAAAACCTTGAGAAGCAAGCCCCAAAGGGCACAGTGAAGGCGAGTAAGAACCTCATTGCGCCGCCTTGGTTTCGGGCGGCAAGAACAAGGCTTGCAAATCGCTCAAAAAGTCGAAGCCCCGCTCGGTGGGCTTGACCTGTTCCCAATTTCGCTCAATCAGGCCTTTGGCCTCGGCCGACGTCAAACCCGCCTCGATGGCACTTAAAGGCAAGCCCGTTCGGGTGGTGAAATCTTGCAACTCGAACCCGTCCCGCAGGCGCAAGGCATTCAGCATGAATTCAAAAGGCAGTTCGCGCCGATTCACTTCCTGTTCTTGCGCCAAGGGGCTTTCGCCAGCCTCCAATTTTTGCAAATAGGTGGCGGGGTCGCGCCACCTGACTTGGCGCACCACCCGGTGGGCGAAGCTGATTTTGCCGTGCGCACCCGCCCCAATGCCCAAGTAGTCGCCGAACTGCCAGTAGTTTTGGTTGTGCCAGCAACCGTGTCCAGGTTGGGCGTAGGCAGAGACCTCGTAGCGGTTCATGCCCTGAAGGGCGGTGCGCTCGGTGATGAGGTCGAGCATGGCATAAGCCGTGTCCTCATCGGGCACCACGGGCGGAAACTTGGCGAAGTAGGTGTTGGGCTCTAAAGTCAGGTGGTAAACCGACAAATGGGGAGGCTTCAATGCGAGCGCCGTGTCCAAGTCTTGCGCCAAGTCGGCCAGGGTTTGACCCGGCAAGGCGTACATCAGGTCTAAATTAAAAGTCTCAAAAGCGCTGGCGGCTTCGGTCACGGCAGCCAAGGCTTGGTCACGGTTGTGGACGCGTCCCAAGGCCTTGAGGTGGGCGTCGTTGAAGCTTTGCACACCCATCGAAAGCCGGGTCACGCCTGCAGCGCGAAAGGCTTTGAAGCGGTCTTTTTCAAAGGTGCCGGGGTTGGCCTCGAGCGTTATTTCTGCATCGGGCGTGAGCTTCAACCGGGCCCGAAGGCCACTGATCAAGGTTTCGATGGCCGCCGGAGAGAACAAACTGGGTGTGCCGCCACCGATAAAAACGCTCATCACCGTGCGGCCCCAAACCAAGGGCAAAGCGCTTTCCAGGTCGGCCATCAAGGCAGCGATGTAGCGTTGCTCGGGCACAGCGGCATCGCTTGAGGCCGAGGTGCTTTGCACTTCATGCGAATTAAAGTCGCAATAAGGGCATTTTTTCAAGCACCAAGGCAGGTGCACATAAAGCGACAACGGCGGCAAAGCCGTCAGGTTCAAGGTGCCCAAGCGCGTGTGGTGAAGCAGATCGGCCACGGCTAATTCACTACTTTAAGCCGCGTTGTGGAGCCAGCGGTCACGCATCAAGGCCAACATCTGCTGGGCGGCTTTACCCCGGTGGCTGTTGGCGTTCTTTTGGGCTTCGCTCATTTCGGCAAAGGTCATGCCGAGTTCGGGCAAAAACATCACCGGGTCAAAGCCAAAGCCGTTTTGACCGCGTCGGGCCCGCGTGATTTGGCCGACCGCCCGGCCCACGGCGATCAAGGGCTCGGGGTCAAAAGGGGCACGCACCGCCACCAAGGTGCTGACCAATGCGGCTCGGCGTTGTGGTGCCTCAGGCAAATGCTGCATTTGCTCGAGCAAGGCGGTGACGTTGTGGTCATCGCCCTTGGGGTAACCAAATTGGGTGGCGTAATACGCGGTGTCGACACCGGGCAAGCCGTTGAAGGCGTCCACACAAAGGCCGGCGTCGTCGGCCAAGGCCGGCAAGCCGCTGTGCTGCGCGGCATTGCGGGCTTTGGTCAAGGCGTTTTCAACAAAGGTTTTGTAGGGTTCGGCGGCTTCGGGAATGCCCAACTCGCTTTGACTGATCAGCTCAATGCCCAAGGGCGCGAACAAGGCCTGCAGCTCAAACAATTTGCCTTTGTTATTGGAGGCCAACACCAGTTTCATCATGGCAGACATTGAGCCTCGATAGACAGGTCGGCTTTTTGCAACGCTTGCGTTTGCATTTTGACCAACTCCCCGATGCCCTTTTCAGCCAAAGCCAGCAAGGTGTTCATTTCAGCGCGGCTGAAGGCGGCGCCCTCCGCGGTGCCTTGCACTTCGACAAAATGGCCCGCACCGGTCATGACGACATTCATGTCGGTGTCACAAGCTGAATCTTCGGTGTATTCCAAGTCAAGCAATGGGGTGCCTTGAACAATGCCCACCGAAATCGCGGCGACCGGACCGGTGATGGGCGAAGCGCTTAATTTGCCGTTCTTGATCAAAAAATTCACCGCGTCTTGGGCCGCCACGAAAGCGCCGGTAATGGCGGCCGTGCGGGTGCCACCGTCCGCTTGAATAACGTCACAGTCCAAAGCAATGGTGCGTTCACCCAAGGCCTTGAGGTCAAAAACGGCGCGCAAGGAACGGCCAATCAAACGTTGAATTTCTTGGGTACGGCCCGTTTGTTTGCCACGTGCGGCCTCGCGGTCGCTGCGCGTGTGGGTGGCACGGGGCAGCATGCCGTATTCAGCGGTGACCCAACCTTCGCCCGTGCCGCGTTTGTGAGGCGGCACTTTTTCCTCCACCGAAGCCGTACACAGCACCTTGGTATTGCCAAACTCAATCAGCACGGAACCCTCGGCGTGGATCGTGTAGCCACGGGTGATGCGAACAGGGCGCAATTGATCGTGGCCGCGGCCAGCAGAACGTTGAAAAGGGCTTGGGTTGGGGGGGGAGGTGGTGTTCATGGACATGCAAAAAAATGGACCCATAATGCGTGACCATTCAGCATCAAAGTCCTATGCCAGTTTACAGCATGACCGCCTACGCCAGTGCCCAGCAAGAGCTGGCAGCAGGCACCCCGAACGCCTCATCTAACGCCTCATCCAATGCGTTAACGCCCTCCTCGCAAGCCCTCCAACTGGGGCTTGAAATTCGATCCGTCAACAGCCGCTTTCTCGATTTAACCTTCAAACTCCCCGAAGACCTGCGCACCTTTGAGCCCGCTTTGCGCGAACTCATCACCAGCCAATTGAAACGCGGCAAGGTGGAGGTTCGTGGCAGCATTGAACGCGCGAGCGCGGCAGACATGCCTGAACCTTCTGTCAAACAACTGCAACGCTTGAGCAGCATCCAAGACATGGTCACGGCCTGGCTGCCCAAGGCGGCGCCCTTGAGTGTGGCCGAAGTCATTCGGTTGGCCAGTGCCGAGGCGACTCAAAACAACGCCAGCGCTTTACCCGCCCAAACAGAAACCGCCAAACCCGTGCTCGCTTTGGCCAAAAAAGTGTTGAAAGATTTGTTGTCGGCTCGCGCCCGTGAAGGCGCCCGCTTGACCGAGATGCTGGTCGACCGCTTGGTCAAGTTGCGCGAGCTCGCGGCCCAGGCCGAGCCCTTGGTGCCGCAACTGGTGGCCCAACAACAGCAAAGGTTTTTGACCAAATGGCACGAGGCCTTGAGCATGGCCAACGGCTCAATCGAGTCGGCCCAAGACCGCGCCTTGAGCGAAGCCACTGCGTTTGCCATTCGCATCGACGTGGCCGAAGAAATCAGCCGCTTGAACTCGCACTTGGACGAACTGCAAAGCCTGCTCCAAACCGGCGGCGAGTTGGGCAAAAGGCTGGACTTTTTGATTCAAGAACTCCACCGCGAAGCCAATACCTTGGGCTCCAAATCGGCGGCGCTGGAGCTGACCCGCATCAGCGTGGACATGAAGGTGTTGATCGAACAAATGCGCGAGCAAGTTCAAAACATTGAATAAGGGCTGATTGAACATCAAGGCCGTTTTTAAGCCCCGCGTTGTCTGAATGCGCGTGGCGAGAGGCCCATATTTCGGGTGAAGAATCGACTGAAATAGGCCGGATCGGCAAAGCCCAACTCGTCCGAAATCGTCGCCAAGCGTTTGTTGGTGAAGGTCAGTTGACGTCGGGCTTCCCGCAGCAACCGTGCCTCAATCAAGTGAGACACCGGTTGCCCCGTCGCCTCTTTCACACACCGCGTCAAATGCGTGGCCGAAATGGCCAACGCCTTGGCGTAGTCGGCCACACCCCAATGCTCTAAAAAATGGGCTTCGATCAAGGCTTGTAAACTTTTCAACAATTGGTGCCGCCCTGCCGCCGCCAAGACAGGCACTTCGGTTTGCGCCACCACGGCCCGCGCCACCTGTCCGGCCAACGCGCTGCACAACCCCCGCAGCACCAAGTTGCGTGCCTGCGAATGGCCATTGAACTCCTCGTTGAACGCTTTTTTGTACTCGTGCCAAATTTGCTGCACACCAAGCACCATGGCTTCGTCGGTCAACACGACAGCCGGTTGTGACAACACCAGACGAATGTCCTGGGCGCCTTCGTAAATCAGGTCCAGCATTTCATCGGCCAACGTCACGACAAAGCCCTCGGTGCCCGGTTGAAAAACAAAGGCATGCACCGTTCCTGGTGGCACGTTGACAATGCAAGGTGGCGTCAAAGGACGACCCTCACCTTCAAAAAAAACAGTTCCCGCGCCGGACGCCACAAATAAAAACTGGTGTAGTCGGTCGTGCTGGTGGGGTGCCAATTCCCAGTCGTGCAAAGACGAGCGAGAGGCGATGGTTTCGCAATGAACCAAGTCTGGCAAGTGGGTGGACTCGCCAAAAAGGCCTGAAAAAAGGGCAAAACCGGGGGTCGAAGACATGGTTTGATTGTGCTTTGGAAAAGGATGGTGCCTCAAGACCGACAAACGGGTATTTGCCGATTGCCACCGGCTTCATGGAGAGGGACTGCCTACCCAATAATGGCGGCGATTGCATCAACAGGTAACGACATGGCCGTCTTCAAAGAATTTAAAGAGTTTGCCCTCAAAGGCAATGTGATCGATTTGGCCGTTGGGGTCATCATCGGCGCGTCGTTTGGCAAAATCGTTGACTCGCTGGTGGGCGATCTCATTTTGCCGGTCGTGAGCAAAGCCCTTGGCGGGCTGGACTTCAGCAATTATTACCTCCCCTTGTCAGGGCAAGTCGCGCCAACGCTTGTGGAGGCCAAAAAGCTGGGCGCGGTGATTGCCTACGGCAACTTCATCACGATTGCCATCAACTTCATCATCTTGGCTTTTATTATTTTTGTCATGGTTCGACAAATCAACAAACTGAAAAAAGCGGACGCGGTCATCGAGCCAGAGGCCCCTCCCCCAGCGCCGGAAAAGTCACAAGAACTCTTGGTGCTCGAGGACATTTTGGCTTGTCTAAAGAAGGTGGATTAAAGACTGATTGAAAGCCGCTTGACTCAGGACTTATGTGGCTGTGAACCGCCAAAGTCTTCTTAGGCCCAAGTAGGTGAAGGCGAATTGACCCAACAAGGCCATGGCAATCGGCGGTATGGACAGGGTGTGACCTACTTGCCAAGACAGGCCCTTGGTCTCAAAAAACTGAAGCAAGGCAATGGGGATGAGGAAATAGAGCACTATAAATAGGATCAGCAGGCCGTAATCCAAAAATCGGTGCTTTGACTGGGTGTAGATGCCGAGCATCAACATGGGGAGCACGGTGAACAAGCCAATGACTTGCCCCAGCACCGGAATGCACAGCAACAAGCAAGTGACCAACATGGACATTTTTTGAGCACGTTGTTGTGGTGCGCTTTCATCAAACATAGGCCTACCTGACTTTCTTGACTTTCTAAAACAAGGCTCAATGGGCTGCCATTGAATCGGCCTTGGCGCTTGTAGGAACGTTCTTTGAGACGATTTTTTGAGACGATTGACGGGGAACCTGGCTGAATAAGGTTACGAGCAAGAATGGAATTGAAAAGGGGACAGTAGATGAATGGGCGCTTGCTGCGTCTCATCGGGCAATCGGCTGAAAAGGCGATGTTGAGAAGCCATAAAATCGAACGCATGAACCTGTTCTCCCCCCTCACCTTGCCCAACGGCACCAGCGTCCCGAACCGCCTTGCAAAAGCGGCCATGGAAGAGAACCTATGC
>CAILKX010000154.1 GCA_903834975.1 uncultured Curvibacter sp. | reverse complement strand
TTGAGTGTGGGCAGCATGGGTTTACAACCTGCATTGGCCTTGTCGGGCAACTTGATATCCGAGTCGGTTTTGTGGTTGTCACTCAGTTTGTTGATCGTGGCCATGATTGATGCACCCTACCAAAGGTGGTCGTTTATGAACCGTCTGAAGATGAGTAAGCAAGAAATCAAAGACGAAATGAAGGACATGGAAGGTCGTCCAGAAATCAAGCAACAAATTCGACGTCGTCAACGCGAAATTGCCATGGCCCGCATGATGCAGAAGGTCAAAGAGGCTGATGTCGTCATCACCAACCCAGAACACTTTGCCGTGGCCTTGTCTTACGATCCCTCGTCCAATGGGGCGCCTGTGGTGCTGGCCAAAGGCGTTGACTTTTCAGCGCAACGCATTCGTGAAGAGGCCAAAACCCATGGGGTGCAGATTTTTGAGGCCCCCCCATTGGCGCGTGCGCTTTACTTCACCACCGACTTGGATCGGAGTATTCCGGAGGCGCTGTATCAAGCCGTCGCCCCTATCATTGCCTATGTTTATAGCCTTTCGAGTTTTCAACCTGGGGGACAACCCATGCCAAAACCCCGCCCCGATGTGCCTAAGAACATGCGCTTTGACGCCGATGGCAAACCCGAATTTCCAGAAGGAACCGACGCATGATGGGGCTTAAAGATTTTTATTTCCGCGCCACCGACCGCTTGCGTCTCGAGGGCTGCGTTGCCGCGATGCTCACTGAAGGCATGAGCTTGGTCGTCTCCTCGGAGCACGACGCCGTCCTGGACCACTACGGCAAATTGATGGTGGAGCGGCTGCGCCAAAGTTCACCCAACACCCAAGTCGAAATTTACTTTCCAGCCAACGCTGAAGTGGTGCTGGCCCGCTTCAACAGCATGGTGGCGGAGCACAGTTTTGAAGAGGCCATGAAAGCCTCAGCAGGACAGCCTCCCGCTCGAATCTGGTTGGTGCACGACGCCGGCGCCTTGGCCGACGGTGAGTTGCAATTGTTGGCTCGCTTGGTGCAAAGCTTTCCGGGTGCCCGTGTTCGTTTGATCTTTTTGGTCGGCTCACGCGGTCACAGTCGGGCTTTGTTTGACAGTTTTGGCCGGGGCGTCCTGCGCTGGGACATTGATGTGCCCAGCATGGACTTGGCACAAAGCCTTTTGGAAAAAGCCAAAACGGAAGGCCATGGGCCTGAAGTTCAAGCCTTGTTGGCCAAAATAAGCTTGCCGCCCAGCAAATCGCCCCCGGGCTTTGAAAAGCATCTGCTGATGGACGGCCCAGAGCAGACCCATGAGGATTCACCCCCCCCGCAGCCAAGCAGCCGCCCGCGCTGGTTCAAATGGCCGGGGCAGTCTGACGTGAAATCAAAAGCGAAAGCCAAGTCGACATTGGCTAAGGGCAACCCCGCCAAATCAGCGGGACAAAAGAAGCCTTTGAAGTCCAACCAAAAGCAGAAGCCAAAACCCGAAGCCAATGAGACCAGTCGGCAAGGCCTGAAGGTTTTTCTGGCTGTTTTATTTTTGCTGTTGGTTTCTTTTGCCATCACCCTGGTTTTGCACCCCGATTTGTTCCAAACCGAATCGGCCAAAGCCATGAATATCAAGCCGATTGGCCAAGCAGAACCCAGCTCAGTCCCGAAGGAGCCCAAACATGAGTGATTCAACACCACCCAAACCACCCCACGAGCCCCAACAACCGGCCGCCCAAGACCTAGAAGCGTCAGGGATTATTCGATCGCAAAAAGCCCACCAAGTCACCATTGAGCAGGGCAGTAAGAATGCTGCTGGCAAGCGCGCTGAAATTGGCGAGGCGCCCGTCAAAAAAATAAACACCAAAGTTGAGAAAGTGGAGGAGGCGGCCCTCGCTTCTGAGCGCTTGGCCGAGGTCAAGGAAGGCCAATCACTGCCTCCAAAAAGAGCCGAAGGATTGGACGAAGCCCTGGCCTCACCGGAGGCCAGGCTGGCCAACGCAGAAGAGGGCGTTGCGATCGATCGACGTGAAAAAGCAGCCGAACTTGAAGGCAGCGCTGAGCACCGTGAAAGGGCTCCTGAAACGGCGGGCCTTTCTGATCACCGTGAAAAGGCCGCTGAATCCGCGGGGATTTTGGATCACCGAGAAAGTGCAGCTGAAACCCCTGGCGCGGGTGATCACCGTGAATTGGCGTCCGAAGCGCCGGTCGCTGGCGCCAATCGGGTCCCAATAGACACGCCACCGATTCAAGACTTGGATGAAAACGGCGTGCCGCGCGCGGGGGTGGCTAAAAGCAACTTTCAAGCGGCCCCTGGTGCCATCGAAACCACCGGTCGTTCCTTGGCCCCCGAAGTAGAAGGTCAAAAACCCCGGGACTGGTCATTGGCGGGAAGCCATTCTGAAGAATCGCCTCAAGAAGAGCCCGCTGAAGCCGATATGGAAGAAGAGATCGATGCCGCTGAGGTATTGGCCGATTTGAACGCTTTGGCTGAAGGGGTGGAAGAACCCCCGGCCGAGTTTTACGAGCAGATGGACTTTCCGGCCCGAGTGGTGCACCTCCACATCGAAAACGAAAAAGTTCAGGCGCAGATCAAAGAATTGGAAAAGCCCTGGGAACGGGTCTGATCCAGCCCATTGGGCAAGGGAGTAGCGGATGAGCAATGCAACGACACATCAAGATTCAAAAACGGCGGATGAAACGCTGGGTGTTACTTCGGCCGAGCAGGATTTGAATGACGTTAAAACCGTGGTCATCGAATCCGGTGAAATGGCCACCCGTGCTGCCGGCCTCGCCGCCAAAATGGGCGGTGAGTTGAAACTGGCCAGTCAAGATTTGTTGCAAGCCACCAAACAACAACGCAAGCAAGCCCAGATTATTTTGGGGATTGCCGCTGGCTTCTTGCTGCTCTCTGCATTGGTTTTCTCGACGCTGTCAATGGTCATGCAACGCCGCGTCAAGCAGCTGGACGAAATGGTGCTCGCCGTCGGTAAGCGCGTGGTCGAAATGGACGCCTCCTTGGAGTCCGTGGCCAGCGTGCAAGAATCCCTCAAAGGCATGGTGGAAAAGCAGGAAGAATTGGCTGAAGCCCAAACCAAGATCGATGCCAAATTAGAAGGCTTCTTCAAAACGGCCGATGCCCTGCCCGCTGAGACCGCCAAACAAGTGGAGGCCAAGCTGGAGTCGGTGACCAAAGAAGTTCGCACCTTGGACGCCAAGTTGCAAGCCGACGCCAGTGCCATCCGTGGTTTGACCAGTCAAGTTCAAGGCGTTAAAGGGGCCGTTGGCGACGTGGGTGAAGCCAAGCGCAACCTTGAAGCCTTGGCCCGCCAACTGAAAGACCGTGCCGTGATTGACAATTCGGCCGCAAGTGCCGCGGCCAATGCCAAGGCCAAAGAGCGTGAGCGCGACAAAATGTTGCAATACCCCCGTTTGACGATGCCCGAGGTCAGTAAGCCAGCCCCTGAAACCAAAGACGCCAAAGACGGCAAAGAGGCCAAGCCCGCCGACTCACGCAGCAGCGCCCACTGAACGAGATTTAGGCGCTCATGGAGGTATTGGGGCGCAACTCGTATTTGTTGATTTTTTCAATCAAGGTGGTGCGCTGAAGGTTCAATAAACGCGCCGTTTGTGAGACATTGCCATCGGTGCGGGTCAAGGCTTGGGTAATCAAGTCGCGCTCAATGTCCGCCAATCGGTCTTTTAAAGACAGGCCTTGCGGCGGTAATTGGGGCATGCCTTGCGCCAGCATGATGATGTTTTCAACCTCGTTGTCGCTCGAAGGGGTCGTGTCATTGAAGCTTTCCGGGCCCAGCAAAGCCATCAAGTCATCTTCTTTCTTGGCGGCGGGTTCAACGCCTTTGGGGACCAAGGTCAAAGGAGGCGGGGTGCTGCAGCGTTCGGCCTGCAAGGCAGCCAAGCCTTTGGGCAATAGGTTGGCGGGCACGCAGCTCAGCGTCAAGGTCTGGCCGCTGAACAAGGTGCTGAAACGGTCCATCAAATTGGACAACTCACGCACATTGCCAGGCCAAGCGTAGGCTTTCAAAGCGTCGATGAAATCTGTTTCAAAACGGATGGGGGAGGTGCCTTTGCTCGCAAAACGACGGGCCAAATGGGGCAGCAATTCATCCAAATCGTCGGTGCGTTCGCGCAAAGCGGGGGTTTGCAAGGGCAGCACGTTCAGGCGGTAATACAAGTCTTCGCGGAACCGGCCCTCGGCAATTTCGTGTTCCAAATCACGGTGGGTCGCGGCCACGACCCGAACATCGACGTGGACCGGACGGGAGCCCCCCACGGGGTCCACTGTTCGTTCTTGCAACACGCGCAGCAACTTGACCTGCATGTCCAAGGGCAAGTCGCCAATTTCATCCAAAAAAATGGTGCCGCCGTGCGCCATCTCAAATCGACCGATGCGGTCGGCCACCGCGCCTGTAAATGCGCCCTTGCGGTGACCAAACAACTCGCTTTCCAGCAAATCCTTCGGAATGGCGGCGCAATTGATGGGGACAAAGTGGGCGCCAGCGCGGTTGGACTGTTCGTGCAAAGCGCGGGCCACCAATTCTTTACCCGTGCCGCTTTCGCCGGTGATCAGCACAGTGGCAGTCGAGCTGGCCACTCGAGCAATCAATCCTCGGATGGCTTGGGCGGCTTGGCTATTCCCTATGAAGGGATGCGGAGAGGGGGCGAGTGAGATCGTCAATGGAAATGATTTATTAGCGTCTCATGTTAACGATTTTTACATAAACTAACAATTTTGTGCTGAAAATAGTGAAATTAACGTGTTGAGGTCAACTCAAGCTTCTCCGCGTGGTGCCGATTCCAAGGGTATGCCATTGAGGCAAATGCATTCCCAGGCACACTCGATAAGGACACCCACATGAAACGACTACTGATCACCAGCTTTTCAATCGCCTCGCTCTTGTTGGGGGGGTGTTCCAGTTTGAGCTTGCACAGCGAGGGGCCAGAACCAGCTGAAGCCGCTCACGCCTCGGCGCACACTTCAAAAGGCCATTCCCCAGACTTGGTGGCGCCCTTGGTTCAACGTGGCGAAGCCTTGACCGCCACTGGTTATGCCGTCATCAGCGTTCAAAACAGCCGCAACCCCGCTCAGCAACGCTTGCTGGCCATCCGCGCGGCAAAATTGGACGCCTACCGTTCCTTGACCGAACAGGTTTACGGCCAACACCTCGACGCGACCACCACAGTGGCCGACATGACCGTTCAAAACGACACCTTCCGCACCAAAGTGCAAGGCGTTATTTACGGCGCCACCTTGGTCAGCATCACGCCCACCGGCGAAGACACCTACGAAACCACGCTCAGCTTGGACCGTGAAGTCATGCAAGACCTGCGTCGCCTCTACCTGACCCAAGTCCTGTCACGCAGCCATTGATCGCTTTTGAGTGTTGTGTATGCCCCTGTTGACCCCGTCTCGATTCAGCTTGGCATGTGGCCTGTTGAATACCGCCGTGCTGGCTTTGGGGGCATTGGGTTCAGCGTACGCTCAAATTGAAACGCCTCATGCCGAGGCAAAAGCCGGCCAGCCAGCCGCGACTCAAGAACCCCTGAAGTTAACGCCCGATCAAAGGCTGGACGCCATTCGGCGCGCCTTGGTCAAGGCCACCTTGCAAGGGGCCACCAAGGTAGAAACCTTGTCCTGGATTGACGAAGCGGGCACCCTGCGTGACAGCGCCAGCTTTCGTTCAGACATGCGCGTTCGGGGGGTCCAAGTCTTGGCTTATGGTCAAAATGAGGAAGGTGAACCCGAGGCCAAATTGGATTTACCTGCTGAGGGCGTCAAGCCAGAAGATTTGGTGAAAGCCAAGCCCGCCGCCGTCGCATGGGATGCTTGCCCCAAACCCGTTCCAGGCCTTCGGCAGGTGGTGGGTGTGGACGTGGTGTTCAACGGCCCATGGCAGCCCGCCGATTTGGGCGTTGCCAAAACACTGGCCAATTGGACCTTGCGTGAGCTGAGCCTTGCCGAGCCACCTTGGGTTTTGGTGCAGCGGCCCGCTGCGCCGAAAAACAGTTATGAAGCGGCCTTGCTCAGTTCCCCCCTCGATCAAGCCCCTTGGCGAGCCCGATTGGTTTTGACGCCCTTGTCCAGCGGCAAAGTCAGCTTGCCTGCACCAGAGTCACCGGACAAACCCGCGGCCAGCAACCTGCCTTACCTTGAGACAGTTGGCCGCATGGGCGCCGACACCCTCGAATACCCGACTTTGCAAGTCAGTTGGCAATGGCAAATGGCGCGCAACGCGGGCTCGGCCCCTTTGATGCAAGAGTCGGGTGTCGTTGAGGTGGTTTTACGCAAAAACAACTGGGAGCCCGCGGAGGTCGAACCGACCACCCAAGTGGCGCTCAAAAAAATGTTGTCCACCTGGCTCCTGAAGTCACAAAAGGCTTTGGCCTGTGAATGGATGGAAGCCCAAGTGACCCGAATTCAAGGGCCAGAAATCAACCTCAACCAAGGCAGCTTGGCGGGCGTGAAAGTGGGCGACCAGTGGCTGGTTGCCGATTTGCCCAAAGTCGTCTTGCATGCCTTGGAACCCGATGCCTTGGCCAAAACCGCCTTGGCCGAAGTGCGTCAGGTTTTTCCCTACTCAGCCCGTTTGCAGGTAGTGGCTGGCCAAGCAAAGGGGGTAGAGCCGCATTGGAAAGCATGGCCAGCCCAATCCCTTACCGAGGCTGAAGGCCAATTGGTTCGCCAATCAGCCATGCAAGCGCCTCTGAAATCGGCCACCCCCCATTAAACTTAGGAGACCCCCATGAACCCGTCTTTCAACATCACCAAGCCCCTTTTGTGGTTTGGCGCGTTTTTGGCGTTGTGCCTGACGTCGTCGGTTTGGGCCAACGAAGGTGCGCATGAGGCCCATGCGGAAAAAGCCGCTCCCTCCTTGGCTCACGACAACAGCGAACCTGGCAAAGGCAAAACCTATGTGGTTCGTTCAGGCGACACGCTGGACCGGGTGATTCAAAAAGCCATGCCCAACAGTCCCCTGAAAATTGAATTCTTGCGTGACGCCGTGGTTCGGGCCAATCCAGAGGTGTTCACCAGTCCGGGCAGTTACCGCATCCGTTCTGGCCAAGTGCTGCAGTTGCCTGAGATGGGCAAAGTGCTCCAAGAAGCCGTGGGTCCCCTGCTGCAAAGCGCCGAGGCCCATGGTCCGAATGACGAGCAAACCCGCCGACGCTGGGTGCACTTCCCTTGATTGCCCTCGCTGAAACTGCTCTTTCCAGTGGCCGTGCCCTGGCTGAATTGGGCGGGGGCAGCGCGCGCTTAAATTCGCCCATCGTCCTTTTGGCCGAACAAGCCCAAGCACTGGGATTGAGCCAAGACGAGGTGGTATTGGCCATGGTCGAGACCTTGCCCTCAGGGGTTTTGGGCTTGATGGTCCAAGGTCAGGCGGTGTCTTTGAACCCAGCCGGCCAAGCCCAATTGGCCCAAATGACCAAAGGCGAGCGCTATTCGCTCAAGGCCAAACCCAACCCAAACGGCACTTGGAACTTGACCCCCTTGCCTTCCAAGGCTGAGGAGGCAGGAGTCATCGAGGTCGGTGCCCAAGACATCTCGCCTAGGCTCCAAATGGCGCCTTTGTTCACGGGCGAATTGAAGTCAGGCATCTCCAACATTGCCAAGCTCTTGTATCGACCTGAGAACATGAGCGACCTCAGTGAACTGGTTCAGCCTGGGGTGTTGAATGACCTGTTCGAAGCGTTGGCACGGCCCGATTTGCTGCAGCTTTGGGAAGGCATGCAAATCGAAGAAGCCGCTTTGACGCCTGACTTGCTGCGTGAAGTGGTCAGGAACTTTCTGGGTCCAGAAGCGTGGTTGGCCAAGGGGCGGCTCCCGCCTGCCAAAGACATCAAGGGGTTGTTGCATCGATTGCTGTCTTCCTTGGAGCAGGGCCTGAAGCCGGGGGCAGGGCTGTCTTCTCAGGTCATGTCTAAATTGCCCTTGGTTCGGGGGGCGTTGGAAGACTTGGAATCGGCGCAGGTGAGGGCGGTGCAAGCGCAAGCCCAAAACGAAGTTTTGTTCAAAATGGTGCTCCCCTTCAAAAATGAAGAGCCGGTGCATTTGACTTTTAGACGCACGTCCAACCAATGGGGTCTGACTTCGGGCATGACGGTGAATGTCTACTCAGAAAGTCAGGCTTTGGGGCCTGTTTGGTTAAAAACCGATCTTCACGCTAAAGACCATGTGGATCTGACGATGTGGGCCAACCGCCCTGAGGTTTTGGAGCGGGCCCATGCGGGCGCCGAATTTTTGACCCAAACCCTTCAAGAGGCCGGTTTGGCAGTCGGGCGTTTGGATATTTTGCCGGGTCCGAGGCCCGAGACCACGGGTGAGTTTGTTCCCAGCGGGCGCGGCCTGGTGGTGGACATTGCCGCTTAAGAAGACACCGCCCATGTCACCCGCCCGTCACCAAGCCATTGCTTTGGCTTATGGACACCACACCACCCCGGTGGTCAGTGCCAAAGCGGAAGACGATGTGGCGCAGGCCATGGTGGAGCAAGCGAAACGGTTGGGGATTTTTGTCAGCAAAGACCCGCAGCTCTTGGCCTTGTTGAGTCGATTGGAAGTGGATCAAGAAATTCCGCCAGAGCTTTATTCAGCGGTGGCTGTGGTGTTGGCCTGGGTCTATTGGCTCAAGGGCATGCGCCCGGGGGATGAGAAAGCGCCCCTTGATCAAGCGTCCCTGTAACCCTTGGCTTTGGAGAAGCGGGCCAATTTGCCAAGCTTGTCGTAAACCTCGACGCCACTGGTCACGGTACCGACTTGCAAACTCTGCAAAGCCCCGCGAATGGCGTCGAGTTTGCGTTCAATGATCAAGGCGTTTCTTTGGTGGGCATCTCGACAGCGGCGCATGCAGTCGATGAAATCGGCCCAATGGGGACTCTCTTGGAGCTGATCGGCGGGCGGGCACAGGGCGGTCAACGCCGCCAACAACTCTGCTTTACCAGGTTGGAGCGAATCGAAATTCTCTAAATTTTGTTCTTGCAAGGCCTTAAATTCCATTTCCAAGACCCTTTCCAGGTCTTGCGCCAATGGCAATGCTTGCGGATTGCCAGGAATCGGTTCAGCCATGGATCATTTGTTCGATGGACCAGAAGCTTTGCGCGACCCGGCTGGGGTCGATGGCGTATTGCCCATTTTTAATGGCTGTTTTGATCGAATCAACTTTATTTCGGTCAAACACCCCGTCGCTGGACGCTGTATTGGGCTTGGCCACGACTTGGGCGGCGGTGCTCAACACCACGGTGTCGGCACCGGCGCCCGCTCGCATGCTGGCTTCTGCTTGGGCCGTTGTGGCGGGGGAGGGCGTGTTGGCTGCTGCCTTGGCCGCAGCCGCATTGGCCGCCGTTGAAGCGGCAGCTGCATTGTTGGCGTCGCTGTTCGCCACGGTAGCCGGCGAATTTTTTTCCTGAGCGTTGCGCACAGGGCTGTTCACCTGGGGTGAATTGGCAAACTGTGAAATGGCATCGGTCATTGGGGGTCTCTCTTTCCAAAGGGAGCAGCGAAGCCGCTACTCTACATCGTCTATATCGGAACAGAATATTAAAACTTAAGTGATTTTGATTGGAAATTAGAAAAATTTTCAAAAAAGGTGACATTTCATAGGCCACGAAGCACATTGGGCCCCGTCACCACACCATAGAAGATTCGACCCGAGTCGGCGTTTTTTAAGCGAATTTGGTCCCCTAAATAGCCATCTTGTTGGGCTTCTGCTTGAACGGTGACCTGAAAGGCCCCCGCCGAGCTGATGCTGAGCAAAGCCGACTGCCCTTGTTTGACCAAAACCGAGCGTTTGACATCGTAAGTGTGCAGCAAGCTGCCTGGGGGAATGTCGCGAGTGACCTCGGCCAATTCCAAGTCCTTGGCATTGGTCAACAACTGGTTGTCGGCGCCAACCACCGGTTGCATGGCCTCTTGCAGCATGGCGGGGTCGATGCGGCTGCCTCTGGTCAGGGTTTGTTTGGCGATCAAAACGGGGCGAGGTGCCGGCGCGGGGGCCGCGGGTTTATCGGGTGCCGCGACAGGTTGATTCACTCTGGCCACTGTTGAGGGCACATTGTTAATTTGTAAATACAGCTGCCACATCGGGGGCCTATTTTGTGCAGATTTCGAACTGCCCTCGGCAGGACAACGCACACGTACAGTTTCTTGCGACACAAAAGGGTGGTCCATGAGCAACTCGCGAGGGCAGGTTTGAACTTGAACACGGGGGTCGAGTGCCGCGATGTCGATTTGCTCCGGGGGCAAGTGGCGGTTTTGGGCTTCCCATTCCCTGACTTGATTGAACAATTGCTCTTGGTGGGACTCGGCACCCCATCCAGCAGCGGGTTGGAAGGCAAAAACCACGACCCATGACCAGCCCAGAGAGGCCAGTCGCAGTGTCTTAAAAGGGCGGCACAGCATTTGCATAAGGTAGTCCAAGGTGTTGAATTTTTGACACGAATTGAATCGGTTAATCCCCTTTTTGCAAGAAACGTACCAATCGCAACGTCCCCCAGCCTGAAGAGCCTGAAACCATGAGCCAAAACGACCTCGTCACCGCCAAGCTGGCAGCCCCCCAAGTGGTTGCCATCCAGGGGCGCGCTTATGCCTACGCCAATGCTCAAAATGCGAATGCGGCCAAACCTGAAAACAGTCGGTTTGCTCAAGTCTTGAGGCAGTCGCAGCCCTCTAGCGCCAATACAGTCAATACAGCCAGCAATCCAGCGGCTGCGACCACGGGTGCTTCTGCGGGAACAGATGGCAAAGAGGGAACAGAGGGAAAAGAGGGGTTGCAGGGAAATTGGTCCAAGACCTTGGTCTCTGGCGACACCTTGACCGGCGTCGTCAAGCAGCAAGCCGCCTCCCAAGGTGTCAATTTGTCGGGTTCACAGGCCCATGCCTTGGTCATGCAGTTGGCAAAATCCAATGGCATTGCCAACCCCAACCGTGTTTTTGCGGGTCAAAAAATTGACCTCTCTGGCTTGCAACCGTCCCTTCAAGCCATGGCTGCAGGGGCGTCCAAGTCGGGCATCGCTCATTGGAACGCCAGTGAAAAAATGACGGACGGCCCAGAGGAGCCTTCCGAAGTGGCGGTGGTCGAAGTCACGGCTGAACGTCTTCCCTCGACGGACAGTTATTTGAAAACGCTGCCTTCCCGAGCTGAAGTGACCTCGGCCCCCTCGGTGGCTCAGGTCCAGCCCTTTAACTCAACCAAAAGTGCCAACCCGGTTCTCGAGAAAACCCTGGACCGTGCGGTCGCAAAGGGTTTTATTCCCGCCGTTGAGAAGAAAGACGTCCATCAAAAAATCTTGGAATTGGCCAAACGGCATCAATTCAACCCCGATGATTTCGCCAAAATGACCTTGATGGAGAGCGACGGCATGAACCCGCGCTCCACCAACAAACGTTGCCACGGCATCATCCAGTTTTGCGGCGGTGGGGCGAATGGCGCTGCCAGCGCGGGTTTTGGCAACTCCCCCAAAGCCATTTTGGGCTTGAGCGTTTACCAACAACTGCATCTGGTTGATCGGTATTTCAACGATGTGGGCCTCAAGAACAAAGGTCCCACCGGTTTGGATGACCTGTACCTATCGGTTTTAACCCCCAATGCCCGCAACGAGTCCCGCTCCGATGTGCCTTTGAACATCCCGGGCACTCAGGCCAGTTTGCTGCATGTGGGCGGCGACCCTGCGGCGCCCATCACCCGCCAATCCTTGTTAGAGGGCTTGCAAAGCCATGCCGCTGACTTGTTGGGTTTGGGTAATTCATCTCGCAGCCGTGTTCAAGCCATGCGCACCGCTGCTTACGAAGACAACTCGACGGTTGCGCAGCGGCAAGACCTTGCCGCCGGCAATTCAATCCGTTAACTGACCTCCTTTGGGTGCCATTTCAGGCCATTTCTCCTCTGAAATGCATCGGCATGCTTGTCAAAAATAGCGGCAATCGGGGTTGGCACAACGTTTGCTTGATAGTAACCAAGGCCTCCTGAAAAAGAGGCTGAGCGTCGGGAAACCGGCAGGGTCTGAAAAGTCCCAATTGCAAATGTCAATGAGTAACAAGGAGCTGAGCATGAACCAAATCGATCAAGCACTGGGTGTATCCGCTCAAGCTTTGGCCGTTCGCAGCCAGCGCATGGAGCTCATTGCCCGCAATTTGGCGAATGCCGACACTCCTAACTTCAAAGCGCAAGACGTTGACTTCAAAAAAGTCTTGCGGCAAAGCCAAAACGAATACAGCCTGCAAACCACCAACGCTTCACACATTGCCCAAGCGGACATGCCCACCAGCGAAGCGGGGGTCAAGTACCGCGTGCCTTTTAACGTGGCCTTTGACGGCAACACAGTTGAAATGAGTGTGGAGCAAGCGCAATACGGTAAGTCGGCCGCTGATTACCAAGCGACCCTGGACTTTTTGGACCAACGCGTGCAGGGCATTCGCCGTGCCTTGAAAGGGGAGTAATCCATGTCAATTGACAATATTTTCGGCATTGCCGGTTCTGCTCTGAACGCACAAGGCGCTCGCATGAATGCGGTGGCTTCCAATTTGGCCAATGCCAACACCGTTTCGGGTGATGACAAAACAGCTTTTCGAGCGAAAAAAGTGGTCTTCAAAGCCATCATGGATCAACAAAACGCCACCCCCGGCATTAACAACTCGGGTGGCGTGAAGATTCAAGGCATTGTTGACGACCCTTCACCCGTTCGCAAGGTCTCGGATCCGGGCAACCCCATGGCCGACAAAGACGGTTTTGTTTACCAATCGAATGTGAACGAAATGGGCGAAATGGTGGAAATGATGGCCGCCTCGCGCTCTTACCAAAACAACGTCGAAGTCGTGAACACCGCGCGTCAATTGATGCTGCGCACCCTCGACATCACCAAATCTTAAGCACCCAGCCCAAGCACATTAGGAAACCCTGCCCATGTCCATCAACTCCATTTCATCGTCTGGCGGTTTGGCCACCCCGTCGGCACCCAGCACGGTGCCGTTGCCTTCCAACATCCTGACCACCGCCGAAGCGCAGCAACAAGCTGCGGCGGCCAAATCGGCTGGCACTGGAACGGGTACTTCCACCATGGGGGAGTCGGATTTTCTGACACTGTTCACCACCCAACTCAAGTGCCAAGACCCGCTGAACCCTGCAGACGGCGCTAACTTTGTATCTCAATTGGCGCAGTTCTCGCAATTGGAAGCCACGACCACCATGTCGTCCAATATGACCAACTTGGTCAACAGCCTGTCGGGTGAGAGCCTGATGAGCAGCGCCTTGTTGATCAACAGCAAAGTGGCTGTACCCGATGCGCCGCAAGCGCTGAGCGGCGGCACGGCCTCGGCAGCATTGATCGCTCTACCCAACGGGGCAGACAGCGTCAATATTCAAGTCAAGGACAGTGCCGGAAACTTGGTCAACACCTATAACTTGGGCAAACAAACCGCTGGTAATTTGAGCTGGACTTGGGATGGGCAAAACAGCCAAGGCAGTACAGCAGTCGATGGTAACTACACCTTGAGTGCCAAAGCCACTTTGGCCGGCCAAACCAATACGGCGACCGTCAGCACGCTACAGACCGTTACCGGTGTCACTCAAAACAACGGCCAAGTGATGTTGAACGTGGCCAATGGTCAATCGGTCAGTGCTGGCAGTGTTCAGTTTATCCAGTAAATCCAAACGAGTTTGTTTCAACCCCTAATTTTGAATCTGTTCTAGGAGCTTTCAATGTCTTTATATACCTCGATGACCGGTTTAAATGCCGCGACTACCCAGCTCGATGTGACGTCCAATAACATCGCCAACTCGCAAACCACGGCATTTAAAACCTCGATTGCCAATTTCGGTAATATTTTTGCGAGCTCCGCCTTGCAAAATGCAGCCACCACGGTCGGTCAAGGTGTGACTTTGACCTCGGTTACTCAAGACAACAGCCAGGGCAACATTGTTCAATCAAACAACTCTTTGAACATGGCTATTTCAGGTTCTGGCTTTTTCCCAATGGTCTCCAGCGATGGTTTGCAACAGGTCTACACCCGTGACGGCGAATTTCAGTTGAACAGCCAATTTCAAGTGGTCAATTCCTCGGGTCAAAAACTGCTCGCCTCATCGGTGGACTCGACCGGTAATGCCAACGTCAGTAACCGCACGGTTTTGACCATTCCACAAACCACGGTAGGACAAGCTGCAGCGACGAGCACTTTGAATCTGGGCATTAACTTTCCCTCATCCGCCAACGTGATTACAGCCGCTTTCAGTCCCAACGACCCCAGCACTTACAACTACAGCAACGCCATGACGGTGTATGACGGCTCGGGCAATAACTACTTGGCCACCATCTACTACGTCAAAACACAAAATGCCAGCGCCACAAGTCCCAGCAACAAGTGGCAAACCTATGTGCAAGTGGGCGGTAATGTGGTGCAGCCTGGTTTGCAGCAAGCGACCAATGTGGCTGGCGAGCCTTTGTATGTGAATAAGTACGGCCAAACTGCACCCTACAGCCAAGTCAAAAATGAGTTGGTCAATGGTACGACAGAGATGTTCAACTTGGACCAGTTGACCAATACCAAAACCTCCTTGGCAGCGGCAACATCCGGAGGGGCTCAAACGTTTAACTTTGACAGTTTGGGGGGACCCAATGGCCAAAACAGCTTGGTGCAGCAGGCCCAGTCCTTTGTGAGCCAGGTGATGCAGAAAAATCCGGGCTACACAGCTGCAAACGGTACTACTCCAGAGAGTGGTTCAACTACTTTGTTTTCCATGCAAGTCGACGGTACGGCTGACCCGATTTCACTGGACTTGAGCTGGCCTCCTGGTCCAAGCATGCCAGTTCTTCCCAATGCCGATGGCACCATGCCGCCTTCTTCTGGATTTGCCTATTGGGTCACGACCCAAAAGCCAACGCCCATTTCCATTACCCCACAGTTGTTTTCACAGTACGTGACGGATCAAATGCAGGCGAAATCTGCAGGCGAGAAGAGCTTCACGTTTGGTTCTGGGACCGATGGCACCGGAGTCGCTTCAGACGCCAACGCGAAGTTAACTTTTACTCTAAATCCTCCTGGCAAAGCCGCCTTGACCGTTCCAGTGAACATTGGCTTTGACCCGACCGCAACTGGCACAGGCAACAACGTCGGATACGCCAACACGGTTACTACTGCCCAAGCTGCCGCAAACGTTCAAAACCAATTGAATGCAGCATCTCAGGCTGCCTACTTGGACGCAAATCCTGGCGTCACGCCCACTCCAACCAGTGGTTGGACGACCTACTCTGTGGCCTATAGCCCCTTGAATCAACAATTCATGATCACGCCCAGTGACACCGCCAGTGCAGCAGGGGCCACGGTCATTGATGTGAAGGGTCAAACGGGCAACGTTTTTGGGATTCCTTCCACACCTGTGCCTTTGAACTCCAGCACCTACCAAATCATGCCCAATGGGGCCTCGCCCGTCTTGGCCAACCAGCAACGATTCGGTATGACCTATACCTTCAATGCGGCCAGCCAAAGTTATACCTTGACCTCGGGTACCACGGGCGATAATTCCAGCGTTCAAATCAGCAGCGTTTCTGGTGCCTCCTCCTCTTTGTTTGGTTTGCCATCTGACGGCGCTAAAGTGACGACTGAAACCCAGAATGCGGTTCGTGGCTTGCCCTCCACGCCAGCTGTGGTGACGGGCGCGCCGGTGACCATTACCGACCCCAGCAGCTTTGCTGTTGATACATCCAATAACACCTTTAACGTCACCGTGGGTAACGTGAAGGGTGTGGTAGTGGTCCCCCCTGGCACCTACAGCTCTACATCTTTTGCAGCTGCATTGCAAAACGGTATCAATAACATGGGTGACGGCCAGGGCGCTACTGTGAACGGTGTCAAGGTGAGCTTTGATCCCACCACAAACAAATTTTCAGTGACCACTGGTACTACGGGCTCCAGCGCCTTCTTGGCCGTGTCCTCCAACAACTCCCAATGGGGCTTCAGTTCAGCGCCTTCTGGCAATGGCAGTACCTCAACTTGGATTCAGCCCACACAATATGTGGACAGCAGCTCTGGTACCCCACAGCCCCAATACATCACCGCCGCAGGACAAGAAACCAGCTCCAGCGCGGGCTTCAGCACCTTGCCTCAATGGTCGCCCATCTACCTGACCAAGGGTCAATTGACCTTTAATACGAATGGCCAGTTGTCTTCACCCTTGTCGCCCATGCCACTGAGTACCGTGTTCTTGTCAAACGGTGCGGGTTCTTTGTCGATCAAGGTGAACTACAACAATTCGGCCCAGGTCAGCAGCAACACCTTCGCGGTGGGTTCGCAAAGCCAAGACGGTAAACCCGAAGGCTCGTTGCAAGGTTTGACCATTGCGTCTGACGGCTTGGTGACGGCCGCTTATTCCAACGGGACCCAACAGAACATTGCCAAAATTTCGTTGGCCAACTTCAGCAATCCGTCTGGTTTGCAACAGTTGGGCAATTCGGAGTACTTGCGGACCGCCGCTTCGGGCAATCCCTCTTTGGGAACAGCCGGGTCAGCGGGTTACGGCACGATTCAATCGGGCGCCACGGAAAGCTCCAACGTCAACTTGACCACCGAACTGGTGAACTTGATTACCGAGCAGCGTAACTTCCAGGCCAACTCGAAAGCCATTGAGACCAGCGGCCGCATGACCGACGCCATCATCAACATGCAAGGTTAAACCCGGTTTGCCTAGCTTGAACTGACACTGAAACGAGACCCCCATGGACCGTTCCGCCTTTAACGCTGCCGCTGCCATTAATGCCCAACGCATTACCCGGCAAGCCACTACCAATGAGTTGGCCAACGTCAACACGATTGGCTTTAAGCGCAGCTATGAGGCGGCGTTGAGCACAGTCAAGGCCAGCGGTTCCGGTTTGGAAACCCGATACCAGCCAGTGCCTATCGATACAGATTCGATTCAACTGGCCCCAGGCGTCCGCATCGTGACGGGAAATCCCTTGGATGTGTCCATGAACAACGACACCGTCATGGGTGTTCAGGGCAGTGATGGCACCCAAGGCTTCACCCGGCGCGGTGACATGAGTGTCTCCAACACGGGGGTTTTGCAGATCACCGGGGGGCATGCGGTGCTGGGCCAAAGTGGGGCCCCGATCTCGGTGCCCGCTGGCTTCAATATCACGCTCACGGCCGATGGTTCAGTCTACGCCCAAGACCCCAAAGCGCCCGCCAGTGTCGCGCCCACCTTGGTAGACCGCATTCAATTGCGCGACGCCAGTAACACTCAATTGGTAAGGCGAGAAGATGGCTTGATGGGTCCTAAAGGTGGGGGTGACATCACCAATGGGGTGGGCCTCCCTTCCGTGACCACAGGCTCGTTAGAGGGCAGCAATGTCAGCCCCATCGGCGCCATGATCCGAATGATGGAGCAATCGCGAAGCTTTGAGCAGCAGGTCAAGGTGATTGAATCTGCCAAAACCAATGACGAGTCCGGCACTTCGATGATGAAGTTGGCCTGAACGGTTTAAAACAATAGAAATTAAAAGGAGTCCATCATGGATGCATCAATGTGGGTAGCGAAGACGGGTTTGGATGCTCAGCAAACCCGTATGAACGTGATCTCCAATAACTTGGCCAACGTCAACACGACCGGTTTTAAATCGGACCGTGCCGTGTTCGAGGACATGCTTTACCAAAACGTGCGTCAGGCTGGCGGTCAAACCGACGTCAACTCGCAAGCCCCGACCGGCCTGATGTTGGGCACCGGCGTGAAGATCGTGGCCACCCAAAAGCAAGTCACCCAGGGCGACATGCAAACCACTTCCAACCCGTTGGACTTGGCGATTCAGGGCAATGGTTATTTCCAAATTGCCCAAGCCAACGGTTCTTTGGCCTACACACGGGACGGCAATTTCCAATTGTCGGCCACGGGCCAAATTGTCAGCTCGACCGGCCAATTGTTGCAACCCGCCATCACCGTGCCCCCAACGGCATCCAGCATCACCTTTGGTGGCGACGGCACCGTGACGGCCATTTTGAACACCGGTGCCAGCCAAACCCTGGGCCAGTTGCAAATTGCGACCTTCGTGAATGCCGCGGGTTTGCAATCGATCGGTGGCAACTTGATGACCCCCACCCCCGCCAGCGGCGTGCCCACGGTGGTCAACCCCGGGGTGAACGGCGCCGGCACGATTGCCCAAGGTTCTTTGGAAGCGTCCAACGTCAACGTGGTGGCTGAGATGGTCAACATGATCGAAACCCAACGCGCCTACGAAATCAACTCCAAGGCCATCTCGGCGGTCAACGACATGTTGAGCTTCATCAACCAACACTTGTGAGGCCTCGTCATGACATTGTTCTCACGTTCTTTGCTTGGTGTTGGTTTGTTGTTGGCCTTAACTGGCTGTAACACGACACCAACGGCAATAGCCCACAGCCCCAGTTTCGAGCCGGTTTTCCCTGCTGAAAAAGAAACCGGTTTAGCCGGCACTGGCGCCATTTATGCAGGCAACTATGACAGCCTGTTTGGCCACGGCCGCTCCTACCATGTCGGTGACATTGTCACAGTTGTGCTGGACGAAACCGCCACTGCCAAGCGCAGCCAAAACAACCAACTCAGCCGCGCCGCCACCAACACCGCCTTGTCAGCCGCTGGCAAAGCCTTCTCGCCTTTGGCAGGTCCTTCGACGACCACCAGCAAGGGGGCAGGGGAGGCTGACCAAGCGGCGAGCTTGGACGGCTCCATTACCGTCACTGTTTTCAAAGTCATGGCCAACGGCAATTTGGTTTTGCGCGGA
>CAILKX010000153.1 GCA_903834975.1 uncultured Curvibacter sp. | reverse complement strand
CGCGGTGTTGTGGCAAGACGTTCGCGACGGCTGGTCGGCACGCTTGGCGAAGAAAGAAAACACCTTCCCCGCCCTGCAAGAGGCCATTGACGAGGTCTTTAACCAGCGCATTGGCGACGTTTCAGGACGTGGCAAGCTGGCCGGCGACATGCGCGAAATTTGGGTCATGCAACCACGCTTCGACAAGCGCATCGGGTCAGGCCCGCACGGCTTGGTGGAGCAAGCGCGCTTTCGCGCTGGCTTTGACTTCATGCGCCTGCGCGCCGAGGTCGGCGAAATTGAAATGGAACTGGCCGATTGGTGGGAAGACTTCAGCCTGGGCAGCGACGAAGAGCGCGAGGCCTTGTTGGCGCAGGTGCGGCCTGCGCCCAGGCGCGTGCCTAAAGCAGCCGCCGCCCCGCGCCCAGAGGCCCAGACTGCGCCCGCCAAAACGGGCGTTGAATCCACCGAATCCCCGGAAGGCCATTTGGCTGAAGGCGCCCAAGACCCCGCCGCCCCCAAAAAACGCCGTCGCCGTCGCAAGCCTGCAAGTGCAAGAGGTGACGCCGCGCCAGGCAGTCAAAAGGGGCTGTCGAACGCCTCTTCTGAAGGTTCCTCGGGCTCGGCTGACTGAGCCTGTATCGGCCCTAAAGAGCCTTTAAGGTAGTCATGGTCACGGCTTACATTGGACTGGGCGCCAACTTGGCCAATCCGGCGGCCCAAGTGCAAAGGGCTGTAGAGGCCTTGGCGCTTTTGCCTCAAACAACTGGGGTCCGGGTTTCGCAGTTTTACCGCAGTGCGCCGGTGGACGCGAAGGGTCCTGAGTTCGTCAATGCCGTGGCCGAAGTGCAAACCGAGCTGTCGCCCTTGGCATTGCTCCAAGGTCTTCAGGCCCTGGAAAACGCCGCAGGCCGTGAACGCCCTTACCGAAACGCCCCGCGCACCTTGGATTTGGACTTGTTGTTCCATGGCGACACGGTGCAGAACACTCCCGAACTGACCTTGCCGCACCCGCGTTGGCGCGAGCGGGCCTTCGTGCTGCGGCCTCTTTATGAGTTGGCGCCCGAAAAGGTGAGCGAGGCCGATTTGGCGGCCGTGGCGATGCAAGAACTCAGCGTGTTGGCCCGCTAAAAAAACGCCTCAACCTGGCGGTGCCCCGTTGAGGCGTAGGGACGAAGGCGTTTACAGCGTGTCAATAAAGCTGCGCAGTTTGTCGCTGCGACTGGGGTGCTTGAGCTTGCGCAAGGCTTTGGCTTCGATTTGGCGAATGCGCTCGCGCGTGACGTCAAACTGTTTGCCCACCTCTTCTAGCGTGTGGTCGGTGGACATTTCGATGCCGAAGCGCATGCGCAGCACCTTGGCTTCGCGCGGCGTCAAGCCGTCCAAAATGTCCTTCACGACATCGCGCAAACCAGCTTGCATGGCGGCGTCGATGGGGGCGGTGTTGGCGCCGTCTTCGATGAAGTCGCCCAAGTGGCTGTCGTCATCATCGCCAATCGGGGTTTCCATCGAAATCGGCTCTTTCGCGATCTTCATGATCTTGCGAATTTTGTCTTCCGGGATTTCCATTTTCTCGGCCAAGACGCTGGCATCGGGCTCGAAACCGAACTCTTGCAAATGCTGGCGGCTGATGCGGTTCATCTTGTTGATGGTTTCGATCATGTGCACCGGAATGCGGATGGTACGGGCCTGATCCGCAATCGAGCGGGTAATGGCTTGGCGAATCCACCAAGTGGCGTAGGTCGAGAATTTGTAGCCGCGACGGTATTCGAATTTGTCCACCGCCTTCATCAAACCGATGTTGCCTTCTTGAATCAAATCCAAGAATTGCAAACCGCGGTTGGTGTATTTTTTGGCAATTGAAATGACCAAGCGCAAGTTGGCTTCAATCATCTCTTTCTTGGCTTCACGCGAGGCGCGTTCGCCGTCGTTCATGCGCTTGTTGATGTCTTTCAGGCCCGCCAACGGCACGACCACCTTGGCTTGCAGGTCGATCAGTTTTTGTTGTAGCTCTTGAATGGGCGGGATGTTTCGGGCCATCACCACGCTCCAAGGTTTGTTGGCAGCGGCTTGCTTTTCGACCCATTTCAGGTTGAGTAATTGGCTGGCAATTTTGTTGCCATTCTTGTCAAAGCCCGAGAAATCGGCAATGAATTGTTCTTGTGGGTAATGGCATTTGTCGACAATGATGCGGCGCAGTTCGCGTTCTTTTTTGCGCACATCGTCGACCTGGCCGCGGACCATGTCGCAGAGCTTTTCGATGGTTTTGGCCGTGAAACGAATCGTCATCAACTCCGCCGACAACTGGCGCTGGGCTTCCATGTAAGACTTGCTGCCGTAGCCTTCTTTGTCGTAGATGGCGTGCATTTTTTCGAACCAACCACGCAGGCTGTCGAAGCGAACCAAGGCTTCTTTTTTCAGTTCTTCCAGTTTCTTGGTCAGTGCTTTGGAGCCGCCCTTGCCGTCGTCGTCGTCGGCTTCGTCGAACTCGTCAAAGTCTTCTTCGGCCACGTAATCGTCGGCTTCGTTGGCATTGGAGA
This sequence comes from uncultured Curvibacter sp., assembly GCA_903834975.1. GTDB lineage: Bacteria > Pseudomonadota > Gammaproteobacteria > Burkholderiales > Burkholderiaceae_C > Curvibacter. Next base: position 1,302 of record CAILKX010000153.1, on the reverse strand, counting down.
AGCCGTCCACGATGGTCGAAATCACCACCTTGTTTTCGCGGATTTGCTCACCCAATTCCAAAATTTCGGCGATGGTTGCGGGCGAGCCAGAGATGGCTTCCATCATGGCCTGCAGGCCACCTTCGATGCGTTTGGCGATTTCAATTTCGCCTTCGCGCGTCAGCAATTCAACCGTGCCCATTTCGCGCATGTACATGCGCACAGGGTCGGTGGTGCGTCCGAACTCGCTGTCGACAGTGGACAAGGCCGCTTCGGCTTGTTCTTCGGCTTCTTCTTCGGTGGTGGCTGTTTGTGCGGTGTTGGTGATCAGCAGCGTTTCGGCGTCGGGCATCTGCTCGTAAACCGCCACGTCCATGTCGTTCAACATGGTGATCACGACTTCCATCGTTTCAGCGTCGACCAGTTTGTCGGGCAAGTGGTCTGAGATTTCGCCGTGCGTCAAATAGCCACGGGTTTTGCCGAGCTTGATCAGGGCTTTCAAGCGCGAACGGCGTTTGGCCAGGTCTTCTTCAGACAACACGGTTTCTTCGAGGCCGAATTCTTTCATCAAGGCGCGTTCTTTGGCCTTGCTGATCTTCATGCGCAGGGGCTTGACCTTCTCAGTGGTCTCTGCGGTGGGCATCGCTTCGGTTTCGACTTCGCCTTCCAAGTCGGCTTCGATGTCGGACAGGTCCAAATCATCGACGCCTGCGGATTTTCCTTTGGTGGCGTTTTCACTATCGGCTTTGGCTTTGCGACCGCGTTTGGCAGGCGGCGTGGTTTTATCGGCGGCGGTGGCTTTGCTCGCGGCCCCTTTTTTGGCGGGGGCCTTCACTTCAACCGCCGCCACGGTTTTGTTTTTGGCGCTGGCTTTTGCAGGCGCTGGCGCGGCTTTTTTGACGACGGTTTTTTCAGGGGCTGCTTTGGATGTGGCCGTTTTCGAAGCAGCCACCTTCACCGGAGTGACTTTGACCGGAGCCGCTTTAACTGCCGCTTTAACCGGGGCTGCTTTAACCGGCGCTGCTTTCACGCTGGTTATGGGCTTGGGCTTGGACTTGGGCTCAGGCTTGGCCGCAGATTTTGTCGCGGATTTTGTCGCTGGGGCCTGCTTGGCTGCAGGGGTTTTGGCTTTCACCGACTTGACAGATTTTTGAGCAGGCATCGCGCACCTCGGTATCGAAACAGGAAAAAACAGGAAAAAAATAGCAAGGATCCAAGTCAGCAGCGAAATGGCCGCCTCAAAATGAAAGCAGCATCAAGGCACCAACGACGGGATTCCTCTGGACAAGCTGGGGGCGATCATTTGGAATGCAATCCTTGCGG
>CAILKX010000152.1 GCA_903834975.1 uncultured Curvibacter sp. | reverse complement strand
TTGTTTGACGGCTTTTTGCACCGTTTCGAAAGCGCTGCTGGCGGCGGCAGCAGCCGACTTGACGAAGGCCACGGCGTGTTCGGTGCCAGCAGGCGGGTTTTGGGTGGCGTTGTCGAGGTAATTGGTCAAACCTTGTCGAACTTCGGCCGATCTTGCCTCGGCCACTTTGCTGAATTCACCCTGGATCTGGTTGCTGATGTCGTACAAGTGGCGGCTGTAAGCGGCGGTTTTTTCAGCCAAAGGTTGGAGCAGGGCGGCTTGTAAGGACAAAAATTCTTGCGCGTCTTTGGCGCTCATGCAGGCTTGTGCATGTTCTTCACTTTCTTGCATGGCGGCGCGGGCCACGCTCAGATGCAAAGCCACCAATTTTTCAATGCCGGCAAAGGCTTGGTTGGTCAGCCCATAAAGGGTTTCCACATTGGCTTTCTGTGCGGCCAGGATTTGTTCAGTTGTTAAGGTCATGTTGGTTTCCCCATAAAACGTTAAATCAAGGCCGGTCTGTGAAATGGGTCCAAGGGATTCTGCGACAGGCCTGTTTGGGTTAACCATAGCAATTCCTCAATGGGCTTGCCGCCTCTATTGCAATTAAATGCAACAGTGTCCTTAGTTCTTTCTGGCTGCCCAAAAGACCGCACCCTCAGCGCCATACTTTTCAGAGTGCTCGAGTCCCCGGGCGACCTGAAAGCGGTCACCCGTCTTGAGGTGGCGGGTGGCGCCGTCGATGGTCAGCCAATAGTCGCCTTGTGCAACCAGCGCGTCGGTGTCAAAAGGATGGGCATGGGGGGCGTTTTCAAAATGGGGTGCCCATTCTCGGACCAAAACCTCGTCAAAGCCTTCTTGCAATTTTTGCTTTTTGTATTCTTCAAAGTCGGTGTTCATCATGGTTTTCCCTAATCCTGCGGTGCTGCCAGATTAGAATAGCAGGCTATCTGTCAAACCCAAAATGAGACGTCAAAATTTTCAGCGAATGCCTTTGATCGATGGCTTCAAAGGCTTGGCCTGCCTGGTCATCGTGCTGCATCACCTGGTGGCTTACGGTCCCCTTTCTGATGCCGTCATGCCTGCGCTGCCGGATGTTTTGACTTGGCTTTTTGAATACGGTCGCATGGCGGTGCAGGTCTTTTTGGTCGTTTCGGGCTACCTGATGGCGCGTCAACTCAGCCAATTGGCACGCCAAGAGCGCCAAACATCCTGGTTTCAGCTGGTCCAAAAGCGCTACACCCGTTTGGCCATTCCTTTCGTGCTGGCTTTGCTTTTTGGAGTGGCACTCAGCAGCGAGCTCCATTGGCTGACAGGTGAAGATGCTTTTGAGTCCATCGCCAGCTGGCCGCAGTGGATCGCCCATGTTTTTCTGCTGCAAACCTGGTTGCACCAACCCGCGATTGCCGCCGGTGCCTGGTATGTCGCGATAGATTTCCAACTTTATGCTTTGATGGCGGGCGTTTTTTGCCTCTGTCAGCGCCACAGGTCAGAAACACAGACTTTGTGGATGAAGCCAGACGCCGACCCCCGCTCCTTGATTGCCTTGGTTGTGTCCTGGGTTTTGGTCTTGACCCTGGTGGCCTTGGTCTATTTCAACCGTCACCCCTTCTATGACGCCTCGGCCCTTTATTTCATGGGTGCTTATGGATTGGGCATGTTGGCGCGCTGGTTCTCTACCCGCCCCAAGGCCCTGGTTTGGGTGGCGGGGCTGGCGTTGCTGATTGTTTTTGCTTTGTGGTTTGATTTTCGCTGGCGCCTTGTGGTGGCCGGGGTCACGGCCTTGGTTCTGTGCGGTGAGTCTTTGATTTCAGAAGCCACTTATGGTTTCTTGTTGAAACTGCGTTTGTCGGGTTTGGGCAAAATTTCCTATTCTGTTTTCTTGGTTCATTTTCCAATTTGCATGGCTTTCAACACCGTCTGGCCCTTGTTTGTGGCCGGTGACTCTGTTTTGGGCAATGGCTTGGGCCTTTTGGCGGCCCTGATCGCCAGCGTGGGCATGGGGTACGTTTTCTGGCGTTGGGTCGAAAGCCAAGTCCCGCAATGGCTGAATCAATCGGGCGAGTGGCTCAAAGCCCTACCAGTGCCACGCTGAAGGTTGACGTTGGTCAAGCTTTGTCCTTTCAAAGCCCCTGACGCCCCCCCAAATGCATGGGGTTCCCTTAGTATGGAACTTCTATGGGAACTCCCATGGAATGCCATCAACTGCCGACAGGACCTCATGCCAAACGCCACCCACCCCAATCACTCCACTCATTCCACTCACTCCCCCCAGGCCTCAGGTGCTTCAGTGCCGTTGGCCAAAGACGACGACACTCAAACCCTCAACCAACGCCTCACCCAACTCAAGCAGTTGCTTCAAGAGCGTGCCAATGAAGCGGAGCCGGATGTCACCCGCCTCATTGCTCAAGTTGAAAGCACCCTTCAAAGCTTGGGTGAAAACGCCCAAGAATCCGCTGACGCTTTGGTGGAGCGCCTGAAGTTTGCCAAGATCAACGCGGATCGCTACGCCCGTGAGCGCCCTTGGCAGGTGGCAGGCATGGCCATCGGCTTGGGCACGGTGCTGGGCTTTTTGATGGGTCGTTGCAAAAAATAAATGCTCAGCAAAATCATCCACATGGCTGCCGGTGTTTTTGGGGTCATGCGCCTCAAGAAGAAACTCAACGAAGGGGTGCAAGACCTGGAAATTCGGGCTGAAATCCTCCAGGTCGAGTGGCAACTGATGCTGCGCCGATGGATCTTGACCGCCATTTGGAGTCTGGTGGCAGCGGTTGCCTTGTTCATGACCGCCTTGGTCGTCACGCTGTTGGTGGTGGCCTACTTCTGGGATACGGGTGACCGCCTCACTGCCCTGCTGGGAGTCGGTGGCTTTTGGGTCTTGCTGTCCTGTTTGGCCGTTTTTTTTGGACTGCGAACCGCCCGCTCAGGGCAGCCCCCTTTTGAAGTCAGCCGCTCGCTGTTCAAGCGTCAATGGCGACAATGGCGCCGGCATTTGGGCAACTAAACCAAAGTTAAACCAAAGCACCCAGCGATTCGAGTTCACTGGTCAATGCCAACCAACGTTCTTCGAGCGGGCCCAAGTTGTCAGACAGGGCCTGGTGTTCTCGGCTGAGCTCCACCAACTCAGCAGGGTCTTGGCTCTTGGCTAACTGGGTTTCCAGCATTTCTTTTTTCGCATTCAGCGGTGCCAGCTTGGCCTCAACGGCGGCCAATTCCTTTTTAAGGGGGCGAGTCACCTCAATGGGCGCGTCAATTTTTGCGGCTTTCACCGAGTTCGCTTTGACTTCTGCTTTGACGGCTTCTTTCTTGGCCTCTTCTTTGGCTTCTTCCTTTGCTTCTTCGCGCAGGCGTTTGGACTCGTCCAGCAAATAGCGTTGGTAGTCGTCCAAGTCGCCGTCAAATGGCGTCACCACGCCGCGGCCCACCATCCAGAATTCATCACACACAGAGCGCAGCAAAGCGCGGTCGTGGCTGACCAGCATCACCGTGCCTTCAAACTCGTTGAGCGCCATCGACAGGGCTTCGCGGGTGGCCAAATCCAAGTGGTTGGTGGGCTCGTCCAGCAGCAAGAGGTTGGGGCGTTGCCAAACAATCATGGCCAACACCAGACGGGCTTTTTCTCCGCCACTCATGGTGCCCACTTTTTGTTTGACCATGTCACCACTGAAGTTGAAACTGCCCAAGTAGCTGCGCAAATCTTGTTCACGGGTGGGCTCTTTGGCCGCGGCGCCCAAGTCACGCGCCAAACGAATCATGTGTTCGAGTGGGTTGTCATCGGGTCGTAGCACGTCGAGTTCTTGCTGGGCAAAATAGCCAATCGACAAGCCTTTGCCCTCGGTAATGGTGCCACCCAAGGCTTTTAAGTCGCGGGCAATGGTTTTAACCAAGGTCGATTTGCCTTGTCCGTTCGCGCCCAAAATGCCAATGCGCTGTCCCGCCAAAACGCTTTTGTTGACGCCCGACAAAATCCGCTTTCGACTGGTTTCTTCGCCGTCTTCGTTCACGCTGATGTAGCCAAACTCGCCGTCGCTGAGGGTCAACATGGGATTCGGCAAGTTGGTGGGCTCTTTGAATTCAAAGGTGAATTCCGCCTCGGCCAAGAGCGGCGCAATTTTCTCCATGCGCTCCAACGCTTTGACGCGGCTTTGGGCTTGCTTGGCTTTGCTCGCCTTGGCCTTGAAGCGGTCAATGAACTTTTGCAAATGCGCCATCTTTTCTTGCTGCTTAGAAAAGGCCGCTTGTTGCAATTCCATTTGTTGCGATTTGAGAATTTCAAATGCGCTGTAGTTACCGCCGTAGCGCGTCAGTTGGGCGCTTTCAATTTGCAAAGTGACATTAGTCACCGCGTCCAAAAATTCGCGGTCGTGGCTGATCACGATCATGGTGCCGGCGTAGCGTTTTAACCAAGCTTCAAGCCAGACCAAGGCGTCCAAGTCCAAGTGGTTGGTCGGCTCATCGAGCAGCAGCAAGTCGGAAGGGCACATCAACGCGCGTGCCAGTTGCAAGCGCATGCGCCAGCCGCCTGAAAAGCTGTTGACGGGTCGCTCGAGTTCGTCGTTGTTGAAGCCCAGCCCCAAAATCAAAGCCTGAGCGCGGGGAACGGCATCGTGTTCGCCCGCGTCGGCCAAGTCGGTGTAAGCCTGTGCAATGGCCATGCCGTGGTCCATGTCGTCCAAGGCCACATCGGCTTGCTCGAGCTCGGTCAAGGTTTGTCTCAAGTCGGCCAAGCGGGTGTCGCCGCCCAGCACAAATTCGGTGGCGCTCTCCGAAGTTTCCGGCATGTTTTGCGCCACTTGCGCCATCAACCATTGCTTGGGCCTGTAGAAGTCGCCACCGTCTTCGTGCAGAGCGCCGCTGAAGAGCGCGAACAAGGTGGATTTGCCCGCCCCATTGCGGCCCACCAAGCCCACCTTTTCGCCGGGATTCAACGTGACGGTCACGTTGTCGAGCAAGACCTTGGCGCTGCGACGCAGGACAATGTTTTTTAAGCTAATCATGGAAACAATTCAATTCAGGTAGGCCAAGGCATCGCGGGTGATGAGCAGCACTTGGTCTTCGCCCGCACTGGTGGACAACCAAAAAACCGGCAATTGAGGGAAAGCGGCTTCAAAGTGGTCTCGCTCGTGGCCGATCTCCAGCACCAGCACACTGTCGCGGCCCATGACGAGGGGCGCATCTTGGAGCAGTTGACGGACAAAGTCCATGCCGTCGGTGCCACCCGCCAACGCCAAAGCCGGTTCGGCCTGGTATTCGGCGGGCAAGGCGGCCATGCTTTGGGCATTCACATAAGGGGGATTGCACAAAATAAGGTCAAAAGTTTGGGGCGGCAAGAAGGCCTTTAGCCCATCACTCAAGCCCAAGCGGATGCGGTCTTGTAAGCCATGTTGGTCCACGTTGATGCGTGCCACGGCCAAGGCGTCTGCAGAAATGTCGACCGCTTGGACGGTCACGTCTGGCCAGGCCATGGCGGCGAGGACAGCCAAACTGCCGTTGCCCGTGCACAGGTCCAACACGGTTTGGGTTTGGTCGCTCAGCCACTCGTCGAGGGTGCCATCGGCAATCAGTTCAGCAATCAAGCTGCGCGGCACGATGGTTCGCTCATCCACATAAAAAGGCACGCCTTGCAACCAGGCTTGCTGCGTCAAATACGCAGCGGGTTTGCGGCTGCGGATGCGTTCTGCCACCAAGTCTTGCAACTTGACGAGTTCGTCCCTGCTGATCCCTTGCTGGGCCTTGGAATGCGGCCCCTCCAATTCGGTGTCGAGAGGCAAGCCCAAAGACCAAAGCACCAGCCAAGCGGCTTCGTCAAAGGCGTTGGTGGTGCCATGACCCAAGGAGACGCCTGCGAGCGCTAAGGCTTTGGCAGACGCTTCAATCGCCGCCAATACGGTGGTGGCGGATTCGGTATTGGGATCGGGGTTCAAGCGGTCGCTTTGTTCGGGAAGGCCAAAAGATCGAGGGTGCGGCGGTAGATGTTTTTCAGCGGCTCGATGTCAGCAATTGCAATGTGTTCGTCGATTTTGTGGATGCTTGCATTCGGCGGCCCCAGTTCAATGACTTGGGGGCAAATCTTGGCGATGAAGCGGCCGTCGCTGGTGCCTCCGGTGGTCGACAGTTCGGTGTTTAAACCCGTCACGTCTTTAATGGCCGTCTGGACCGCACTCACCAAGGTGCCAGGGGTGGTCAAGAAAGGCAAGCCGCCGAGGGTCCAACGCAGTTCAAAGTCCAAGCCGTGCGCTTGCAGCACGTTGACCACTTTGGCTTGCAGCGCTTCGGGTGTGGATTCGGTGCAAAAGCGAAAGTTGAAGTCAACCACCACTTCGCCTGGGATGATGTTGCTGGCCCCCGTGCCCCCGTGGATGTTGCTGATCTGAAAACTGGTGGGTGGAAAGAATGCATTGCCTTCGTCAAAGCGGTGCGAGGCCAATTCAGCCAAGGCGGGCAGGGCTTGGTGAATCGGGTTGCGCGCCAAATGCGGGTAGGCAATGTGGCCTTGAATGCCTTTCACGGTCAGCTTGCCACTGAGGGTCCCACGGCGGCCGTTTTTAATCATGTCGCCGGTTTGTTTGACCGAGGTGGGTTCACCCACGATGCAGTAATCGAGTTTTTCACCACGGGCTTGGAGTTCTTCGCACACCCAAACCGTGCCGTCCAAGGCCGGGCCTTCCTCGTCGCTGGTCAACAGGAAAGCCAAGTTCAATTCAGGGTCGGGGTGGGCTGCCAAGAACTCTTCAATGGCCACCACAAAGGCGGCGATCGAGGTTTTCATGTCGGCAGCGCCACGTCCGTAAAGCCGGCCGTCTTTGTAGGTCGGCGCAAAAGGGTGACTGCCCCATTGGTCCAGAGGGCCAGTGGGCACGACGTCGGTGTGGCCAGCAAAAACCAAGGTTTTGACAGCCGAAACGGCGCCAGTTTCTGTGTTACTGGGCTTTCCAGTTCTTTTTGCCCAAAGGTTTGTCACGACCAACTGCGGGTCATCGCTGCGAGCGCCGTCGGTCTTCTTCTCGTCCAGCTTCGCGTCAAGATTGGCTTCGCGCTTGACCTCGCGATGGGTATCTAAAAGCGGCCCACGGGCCATGATTTCGCAAACAAAGCCCAGCGGCTCCAGGCGCGCCCGAAGAATGTCCAGGCAGCCCGCGTCCACCGGGGTGACGGAACTGCGGGCGATGAGTTGTTCGGTGAGCGCGAGGGTGGGGGACATGGGCCAGTCTGACATTAAAAATCAATCGCGCAGCAAATCGTTCAAGCTGGTTTTGGCGCGGGTTTGAGCGTCCACGCGTTTGACGATGATGGCGGCATACAAGCTGTAGCGGCCATTGTCTTTGGGCAGGCTGCCGCTGATGACGACGGAGCCAGAGGGCACGCGGCCATAGCTCACTTCGCCAGTGGCACGGTCATAAATGGGGGTGCTTTGGCCGATGTAGACCCCCATGGAAATGACCGAGTTTTCTTCCACGATCACGCCTTCGACGATTTCGGAGCGGGCGCCAATGAAGCAGTTGTCCTCGATGATGGTGGGGTTGGCTTGCAAGGGTTCCAGCACCCCGCCGAGACCAACGCCGCCGGAAAGGTGGACGTTCTTGCCCACTTGGGCACAGCTGCCCACGGTGGCCCAGGTGTCAACCATGGTGCCTTCGTCCACATAGGCGCCGATGTTCACATAAGAGGGCATCAAAATCGCGCCTTTGGCAATGAAGCTGCCGCGACGTGCCACGGCGGGCGGCACCACGCGAACGCCGGTGGCCTTCATTTCTTCATCGCTCAGGTTGCCAAATTTGGTGGGCACCTTGTCAAAAAAGCTCAAATCGCCCGCGCCCATGGGCTGGTTGTCTTTCAAGCGGAAGGACAACAAAACGGCCTTTTTGATCCATTGGTGGACGGTCCATTGGCCCACGCCTTCGCGGGTGGCCACACGCAAGCGGCCCGTGTTCAGGTCGGCGATCACCTGGTCGACGGCTTGCAGCACTTCTTTCGGGGCCAAGGAGGGGCTCAGGTTGGCGCGGTTTTCCCAAGCGCTTTCGATGAGGGTTTGCAATGGATTGGTTTGAGCGGTTGGGGTGGTCATGAAAATTCCAGTATTCAGGGTTTTTTGAAGTTTTGAATGAATTGAACGATGCGCTCGGCCGCTTCCAGACACTCTGCGGTTTCGGCCACCAAGGCCAAACGCAGGCGCTGGGCCCCGGGGTTGTGGCCTTGGGCATCGCGAGCCAGGTAACTGCCCGGCAAAACCGTCACATTGTATTGAGCCAGCAAGGCGGCGGCGAATTCGGTGTCGCTCAGCCCCATGCTTTCAGGGACTTTGGCCCACAAATAAAAACCGGCATCGGGCAGAGCGACTTCCATCACCTTGGCCAGTACCGGCGTCACGGCGGCAAATTTGTCGCGGTAGGCTTGGCGGTTTTCAACCACATGCTTTTCGTCGTTCCAAGCGAGCAAGCTCGCCGCTTGGATGGTCGGGTTCATGGCCGAGCCGTGGTAAGTGCGGTACAAGGCAAACGCTTTGATGAGGGCCGCATCGCCCGCCACAAAACCGCTGCGCATGCCCGGCACGTTACTTCGTTTGGACAGGCTGGTGAACATCATCAGGTTTTTGTAGTCGTCGCGGCCCAGTTTGACGGCAGCCTCTAACCCCCCCAAGGGGCGCTCTTCGCGGAAATAAATTTCGCTGTAGCACTCATCGGAGGCGATCACGAACTGGTAGCGGTCGCTCAAGGCGAACAGCTTTTCCCAATCTGCCAAAGGCATGACCGCGCCCGTGGGGTTGCCGGGTGAGCAAACATAAAGCAGTTGGCAGCGCTGCCAAATTTTTTCGGGCACCAGGTCCCAATTGACGTTGAAGTTGCGATCAGGATCGGACGGCGCGTAAAAAGGCTCGGCCCCAGCGAGCAAGGCCGCCCCTTCGTAGATTTGGTAAAAAGGGTTCGGGCAGACCACCACCGCTTTGCCGGGCACTGAATGGGCGGATGAATGCAACTTGCCACGGGGGTCAATCACCGTTTGTGCAAAAGCAAACAAGGCCTCGCGTGAACCACTGACCGGCAGCACTTGGGTGCTGGCATCGACTTTGGCCCGATAACGCCGATGGACCCAAGAGGCCATGGCTTGGCGCAACTCAGGGCTGCCGGCCGTGGCGGGGTAAACCGCCAAGCCATTCAGGTTGTCGATCAGGGCTTTTTTGATGAACTCGGGCGTGGGGTGCTTGGGTTCACCAATGCCCAAGCTGATGGGACGCAGGGCCGCGTTGGGTTTGATGCCTTCAAATAAAACGCGCAAGCGCTCAAACGGATAGGCATGCAGGGATTGGAGCAGGGGGTTCATCCCCCCATTTTATTGGCAGCCCGGTTATTTCTTGGACGTGAACAGCTGAATGATGCTCGAAAAGTCATGGCCGCCCTGTCCAGCCAAGCTGTGCACGGCGTAAAGGTGGCGGGCCATGCCGCCCAAGGGGGTGGCCGCTTTGACGGCCGTGGCATTTTCTTGCGACAGCCCCAAGTCTTTCAACATGAGGTCGGTGCCAAAGCCGCCCGCGTAACCCTTTGAGGCGGGTGCGGTTTCCATGACGCCGGGCATGGGGTTGTATTTTTCCAAAGCCCAGTTGCCGCCCGAACTGCGGCGCATGATTTCCGATAACACTTTGGGGTCAAGACCGTTCGCCACACCCAAGGCCAGCGCCTCGCTGGTGCCGATCATCAAAATCCCAAGCAGCATGTTGTTGCAGATTTTGGCGGTTTGACCCGCACCAGCCGCCCCGGCGTGAAAGATGTTGGCGCCCATTTTCTCGAGCAACGGCCTGGCCAGGGCCAAAGCAGCGTCTTCGCCGCCGACCATGAAGGTCAAAGTGCCTGCAATGGCCCCGCCCGTGCCGCCGGACACCGGCGCGTCGATGCACGGCAGTCCGCGCGCGCCAGCGGCCGCAGCCACTTTTTTGGCGCTGTCGGCCGAGATGGTGGAGCAATCAATCACCAAGGTGCCTGCTGGCAATTGGGACAAAAGGCCCTGGTCTCCTAAATACAAAGACTCGACGTGTTGACTGGCGGGCAGCATGCTGATGACCGCTTGTGCACCTTGCGCGGCCTCGGCTGCGCTGGCAGCGTGGGTGGCGATGGGGAGCCCGAGGGCACTTCCTTCGGCGGCCAATTTATCGGTGGCCGCTTTAGACAGGTCAAAAGCCTGGACGCTGTGGCCGGCTTTTTGTAAGTTCAAGGCCATGGGGCCGCCCATATTGCCCAAGCCGATGAAGGCGATTTTCATGAGGTGTCTCCGTTGTATTTTGAGGTGTTTGGGGTTTGTAAAGCGTCAGCGAATCGCGTCCGGCGCGTCGCCGTCCAGCATGCGGCGTGAAATGATCACGCGCATGATTTCATTGGTGCCTTCCAAAATTTGGTGGACCCGCGAGTCGCGCAGCAAGCGCTCCAGGGGGTATTCGCGGATGTAGCCGTAGCCGCCGTGTAATTGCAGCGCTTCGTTGATGACGTTGAAGCCCACATCGGTGGCGAAGCGCTTGGCCATGGCGCAATAAGTGGTGGCATCGGGTGCATTCGCATCGAGCTTAGAAGCCGCCAAGCGCACCATTTGGCGAGCAGCCACCAACTCGGTGGCCATGTCGGCCAGTTTGAATTGCAGGGCTTGAAAGCTGGCAATGGGCTTGTCAAATTGCTTGCGCTCTTGCATGTAACGCTGCGCTTGCCCCAAAGCACCTTGGGCCGCGCCCACCGAACAAGTGGCAATGTTGATGCGCCCCCCGTCCAGGCCTTTCATGGCGATTTTGAAGCCTTCGCCCTCGGTGCCCAACAGGTGGTCGGCGGGAATTCGCACTTGGTCAAAACTGATGGTGCGGGTGGGTTGGCTGTTCCAACCCATTTTGTGTTCTTTCTTTCCGTAGCTGATGCCGGGCAAGTCCGCCGGAACGGCGAAGGCTGAAACGCCGCCAGCGCCGGGGCCGCCACTGCGGGCCATCAAGATCAACAGATCGGTGCTTCCCGCCCCTGAAATAAAGGCCTTACCGCCGTTAATGACGTATTCGTGACCGACCAACTCGGCCTTGGTTTTTAAAGAGGCCGCGTCTGAGCCCGCGCCAGGCTCGGTCAGGCAATAAGAAGCCAGTTTTTCACCGCTGCAAAGCAAGGGGCCCCAATGGTCCCGCACAGCGGGCGTGGCCCAAGTGCCCAGCATCCAAGTGGCCATGTTGTGGATGCTGATAAAGGCCGTGGTGGACGGGTCGATGGCGGCCATCTCTTCGAATACCAAGGTGGCGTCGAGGCGGGGCAGGGCCAAGCCACCAGCGGCCTCGGGCGCATAAAGCCCGCAAAAACCCAGTTCGCCCGCCTTCGCAATGGCCGCTTTGGGGAAGATGGCTTCCGCGTCCCAAGTGGCTGCATGAGGCGCAAAGGCTGACAGCGCAAAGGCCCGCGCCGTTTCGGCAAAGGCGCGTTGCTCTTCGCTTAATTCGAAGTCCATGTTTATTTCAGGCTGATGGTGGTGTTCACACCTTGGCTCACGGTGCTGTCGTCAAACCAGCGGGCGGTGATGGTTTTAGTCTGGGTGTAGAACATGACCACTTGTTTGCCGTAAGGCCCCAAGTCGCCCAACTTGGAGGCGCGGGAGCCCGTGAACGAGAACATGGGCACCGGCACAGGAATCGGCACATTGATACCGATTTGGCCCACATCGATGTCTTCTTGGAATTTGCGTGCCGCCGCCCCGCTCTGGGTGAAGATCGCGGTGCCGTTGCCATTGGGGTTGTTGTTAATCAGCTCGATGGCCTCGTCCAAGCTGTCGGCACCGGCCAAGCAGAGGACGGGCCCAAAGATTTCTTGTTCGTAAATCGACATGCCGGGTTTGACGCCGTTAAAAATGGTCGGACCCACAAAATTGCCTTGCTCAAAGCCGGGCACTTGGGGATGGCGGCCATCGAGGACCAAGCCCGCGCCTTCAGCCACGCCGCGCTCAATCAAACCTTCAACGCGGTCGCGTGCGGCACAAGAGACCAGCGGTCCGACGTCGGTGCCTTTTTCAGTGCCCGCATTGATCTTGAGTGTTTTGGCTTTTTCACTCAACTCGTTCACCCAATTTCGGGCCTCACCCACCAGAACCACGACCGACAAGGCCATGCAGCGTTGACCAGCCGCGCCGAATGCCGCACCCGCAATGGCGTTGAGGGTTTGTTCTTTGTTGGCATCGGGCATGACGATGGCATGGTTTTTCGCGCCCATCATGCACTGCACCCGCTTGCCGTTCAGGCTGGCGCGGTTGTAGACGTGGGTGCCCACCTTGGTCGAGCCGACGAAAGAAATGGCTTTGATATCGGGGTGGTCACAAATCGCGTTGACCGCCGCTTCGCCGCCGTGCACCACGTTCAACACGCCGGGCGGCACACCGGCTTCCAAGGCCAATTCGCACAAGCGCATGGTGACCATGGGGTCTTGCTCTGATGGTTTCAACACAAAGGTGTTGCCGGTGGCGATGGCCATGGGGAACATCCACAGCGGGATCATGGCGGGGAAGTTAAAGGGCGTAATGCCGGCGCAAACGCCCAGCGGTTGCAGCAAGGTGTAGGTATCGACACCGCCGGCCACGTTGTTGGCCAATTCGCCCAATTGCAGGTTGCCAATGGCGGCGGCGTGCTCAACGACTTCTAAACCACGGAAAACATCGCCCTCGGCGTCTGCCAAGGTTTTACCTTGCTCGGCCGTCAGGATGGCGGCCAATTCCGCCATGTTTTCCCGAATCAGTTGTTGGTATTTCAAAAAGATGCGGGCACGGGCGCCAATGGCGGTTTTACGCCAGGTTTTAAAGGCGGTTTTGGCACTGGCCACGGCGGCATCAATTTCGGCGGGGGTGGCAAAAGGCACCCGGGCCAGCACTTCTTGGGTGGCCGGATTGACCACATGGCGCCACTCGGTGGTGGTCGATTCGACCATTTTTCCGCCAATCAAAAGTTTGACGGTGGGGGCGAGGGCATTCACAGATTGGGGCGCGTTCATGGTTGTTCTCCGTTGGTTTTTGGTGACTGTCGCTTTCTTGGATGATAAATGTGCCCCAGGATGCTGACAATTGGCTTTGTCACTTGCGCGCGGGGAGGGGCGGGCCTGAGGTAACATTTCCCCTCTCGCAATGGGGTCATGAGTGCGTCTTAATTCAATCAAGCTGTCGGGGTTTAAGTCATTTGCCGAACCCACCAATTTCATGCTGCCAGGCCAATTGGTGGGCGTGGTCGGCCCGAATGGCTGCGGCAAATCCAACATCATGGACGCGGTGCGTTGGGTGCTCGGAGAAAGCAAAGCCAGTGAATTGCGCGGTGAGTCCATGCAGGACGTTATTTTTAACGGCACCAATCACCGCAAACCAGCCAGCCGATCCAGCGTCGAATTGGTCTTCGACAACGCCGATCACCGCGCCGGTGGCCAGTGGAGTGTCTACGAAGAAGTGGCAGTCAAGCGGGTATTGACGCGGGACGGCAACAGCAGTTACTTCATCAACAACCAGGCCGTGCGTCGAAAAGACGTGCAAGATGTGTTCTTGGGCACCGGCCTGGGGCCCCGCGCCTACGCCATCATTGGTCAAGGCACCATCAGCCGGATCATTGAATCCAAGCCCGAAGAGCTGCGTTTGTTTTTAGAAGAGGCCGCTGGCGTCTCTAAATACAAAGAACGCCGCCGTGAAACCGAAAATCGCCTGTCCGACACCCGTGAAAACCTGACGCGGGTTGAAGACATTTTGCGTGAGTTGAACAGCCAACTCGAGAAGCTGGAAAAGCAAGCCGAAGTGGCTCAGCAATTCAACCAATTGAATGCCGATGTCACCCTCAAACAACATCAGCTTTGGTTCTTGAAAAGCAGCGAATCACTGGCCGATCAAGAAAAACTGAAAGCCGATTCCGACAAGGCCGTGCTGGACTTAGAAGCCCGCTTGGCCGATTTGCGCCATTTGGAAGCCGACTTGGAAGCGACACGCCAAGCCCATTACGAGGCCGGCGATCGATTGAACCAAGCCCAAGGCCAGCTGTACGAGGCCAGCGCCGAAGTGGGGCGCTTGGAAGCCGAAATTCGATTTGTGGTTGAAGGGCGTCAACGGGTCGAATCTCGACTGGTGAGTTTGAAAGAGCAACAGGCTCAGTGGCAACAACGCATCGTCGAAGCCAGTCAAGCTTTAGAAGCTTTGGATTCCGAAGAACTCGGTGCGGCGCAACAATCGGCTTTGCTCCAAAGTCAGCTTGAAGAACAGAGCGGTGTGCTGCCGGATTTAGAAGACGCTTGGCGCCAAGCCCAGCGAGCGTCTGCCGATCAACGCGCAGGCGTGGTTCAGGTGCAGCAACAAATTCAGGTCTTGGCGGCAGAGCAGCGCAGCCTTGACGAGCAGGTGCGAGCGGCTGAGGCCCGCCAAGAACGCTTGCGGGCCGATAAAAACGCCTTGCAAACACCCGACGACACGCGTTTGAACCATTTGAGCGCGCAGTTGCAAGCCGCTGAATCGGCGGCTGAATTGGCACAAGCGCAATCGCAAGCGTTGCAAGAAGCCCTGCCCGAACTCGACGACGCGAGGCGCGCTCGCCAAACCGAATTGAACGCCCAAAGTGCCAAGTTTGCTGATTTGTCAGCCCGTTTGACCGCACTCAAAGCCCTGCAAGAAAAGCTCAAAACCGACGGTAAGTTAGCCCCTTGGTTGGCCAAACACGGCTTGGATCATTTGTCGGGTCTTTGGACTCAGCTGCACATTGAGTCGGGTTGGGAGAACGCCCTGGAGTCGGCTTTGCGCGAGCGCATGGGGGCTTTGGAGGTTTCCAGGCTGGAGTCGGTTCGCGGCTTTGTGGGCAGCCACCCGCAAGAGGCACCCCCCGCCAAATTGGCTTTCTATTCAACGACCGCGAACACCACCGTCGCGGCGGCTGTTCAAGCTTCATCTGTTCAGACGACCCCAACAGGGCTTCGTCCATTGGTGGATTGGCTGCGTTTCCACTCCGGCGCCTTGCGGCCTTTGTTGAGCGATTGGTTGAGCGGTTGCTTCACCGCCCCCGACCTCGACAC
Source organism: uncultured Curvibacter sp. (assembly GCA_903834975.1). Lineage (GTDB taxonomy): Bacteria > Pseudomonadota > Gammaproteobacteria > Burkholderiales > Burkholderiaceae_C > Curvibacter. Next base: position 2,148 of record CAILKX010000152.1, on the reverse strand, counting down.
CGCTTTGTCACAACGCCTTGTTTTACAAGCGGGTCAAACGATCTATGTGGCCAGCGGCCATGCGGTGACCGCCCACGGCGTGACTTTCTACGCGCCCGATTCTGAGCAATCGGGCTTGTTGGCGCGGGCTCAAGAAATTGAAAACTTGGAGAAAGAACTGCGTGCCCAAGGTCTGATTTTGGAAGAGGCGCGAACGGCTTTGGCCCGCGCTGAAAGCGAACACGCCGAAGTCTCATTGCGTTTGCAAACCGCGCGCCGAGAGGCCACTGAAACCCAAGCCAAAGCGCATCAATTGCAAGTGGAACATTTGCGCTTGGTCCAGTTGAGCGAGCAAACCCGTCAACGCAGTCAGCAAATTGAGGGCGACTTGGGGGAAGTGGAAGCCAATTGGCAAGCCTTGCAAACCCGACGCGTCAGTGCCGAAGCCCAGTTTGAATCGCTGGACATGCAATTGGGAGATTTGCAAGAACGCCATGCGCAGTTGGATGAGCGCGTCATGGCGGCGGAGCAAACCTTGAACCAAGCGCGTGAGCAACTTCGCAGCTTGGAGCGACAAGCCCAAGAGGCGACTTTTGCCGAACGCAGTTTGACGGCCCGCCGAGCCGAACAAGCCCGCACCGAAGCCACTGCTCAACAACAGTTGCTGAGCTTGGCCGCAGAAGAAAAGGTGGCCCAAGATGAGTTGTTGCGCCTGAATGACGCATCCGCACAAGGGGGCTTGCAAGACGCCTTGAACTTGAAGTTGACGCGTGAAAAAACCCTCGGTGCCCGCCGCAGCGAATACGACGACTTGAGCGCGCGATTGCGCGCCAGCGACGAGCGACGGCTTCAAATTGAACGCGAATTGGAGCCCCTGCGCCAACGCATCAGCGATTTACAGCTCAAAGAGCAAGCCGCTCGTTTGGGCTCCGAGCAGTACACCAGCTTGTTGGCGGACGCTGGCGCCGACCTCGTCGCTTTGGCGGAATCGGTGGCGCAAGGCGCGGTGAGACTCACCGGCCTGCAAAGTGAAATTGACCGCTTGAACCGTGAAATCAGCGCTTTGGGGGCGGTTAATTTAGCGGCTTTGGAAGAGTTGACCACGTCGCGTGAACGCAAAACTTTCTTGGATGCCCAGTCCGCCGATCTGGTCGATGCCATGACCACTTTGGAGGACGCGATTCACAAGATCGACGTCGAGACACGTGAGTTGTTGTCAGGCACCTTCAACACCGTCAACCAGCACTTTGGCCGCATGTTCCCTGAGTTATTTGGCGGTGGCAATGCCAAGCTGGTGATGACCGGTGACGAAATTTTGGATGCGGGTGTGCAGGTGCTGGCCCAGCCACCGGGCAAGAAAAACCAAACCATTCACCTGTTGTCGGGCGGCGAAAAAGCCTTGACTGCCATTGCCTTGGTGTTTGCCATTTTCCAACTGAACCCCGCGCCTTTTTGCTTGCTGGACGAAGTGGACGCCCCGCTGGACGACGCCAACACCGAGCGCTATGCCAAGCTGGTCAAGAGCATGAGCAAGAGCACGCAGTTTTTGTTCATCTCGCACAACAAAATTGCCATGGAAATGGCCGAGCAACTCATTGGCGTCACCATGCAAGAGCAAGGCGTTTCCCGCATCGTCGCCGTCGACATGGACGCGGCGCTGACCCTTCAACAAACCACGGCACCATGAGCACTTTACAAATCAGTTTGGCCATTGCAGGCGGTGTTGTTTTGGCGGGTGTCGTCACTTACAACACCTGGACTTCACGAAGGCTGCTTCCCAAAAAACCCGAGAACGCCGTCGATACGCCAGCGCCCCATCAAGGACCTTCAGCGCCTGGCGAATTGCGCCAAGAGCCTTCCATGGATGGGGTCTTAGCCGAGGCGGAATCATCCTCTTTGGATTTGAGTAACCTGCCGACGCCGGAACGCAAGCCCGGCTTGGACGCCATGATCGACGCCATCACGATGGTCGACTTGGACACCTTGGTGTCGGGCGAAGCCGCACTCGCGGCGACCCCCCCGACCCGACGTGTGGGCAGCAAGCCCTTCGCCATTGAGGGTCTGAACGTCATCAGCAACGATTGGGAGCCCCCCCGGATTGGCGAGCGCTACAGCGCCTTTCAAGTGGGGGTTCAGCTGGCCAATCGGCACGGGCCCTTGAACAAAATT